>CAZAJJ010000001.1:0-109540 GCA_964485445.1 uncultured Candidatus Saccharibacteria bacterium
TTAACCTGCTGGTTTTCAAGACCAGTGCCATCAACCACTCGGCCACCCTTCCGCTAGTAATTTTATCATACAGGACGCAATTTTACAAATTTTTCTCCGACTTAGCAAAATACTTCACATTAATTAAAAAGTATGATATAATAAAACAGCTTAGACAAATTATTGACAAATCGCTCTGGCGGCTTTGACTGCTGGTTTCAAGTCAAATATGTGGCTACTTGCCCGAGTTTGGTTCTTGAAACCAGATTTGTCAAAGTCTAAGCAGCTTGGTAGTAGCCACATTTTTGCGCAGAGAAGAACCTAATACTCTCCTGAATGTGGATATAAATAGGAGAGATTTTATGGCGAGACGTAGGCGTTCTCAATCTAATCAAAATAATATTATAATTCTAGTTATTGCGGGTTTAATTGCACTATTTTCGCTTGGGTCTAAATTCTTCTCTGATAATAATTCAGAAAATCTCTGCGGTAACCGAGAAGAGGACGAGAAACGTAGTGGTTATTGCCTAGTTGATGAAGATGACTTTGATAGCCTAGCAATAGTTGTTGGTAATACTCAAAATACTCCATTACCAAATTTAGATTTCACTTCTGGAGAACTATATGATATCCTATCTGGAATTTTTTATAGTGATGATCTGGATATTAATATTGTTTCCGTAGCGGGCACTAATCCCGATATAGTTTTCAATACTAGTCGCAAAGCAGCTAAGAACCTCCGCGCATCAAACAACAACTTGAAAAACCTTGCTGAAGAGTTATCTCAAGCGCTGCAAACTCCTGCAACCTCATCTGGTGCAAATTATCTAGATGCAATCATTTACGCTGCTCGCAAAACTTCGGATGCAGAACACCCGCTAATCATTGTCGTCGGCTCTGGATATAGCGATTCTGGATCACTTAATTTTGCTCAAGACTCTATCTTGAATCTGTACAATAAAAATCGAAACATAGCATCAGACATTCTGAGCGACAATTCTCATCTTGATCGTACAATTTTAAAAAACTCTACTATCTACTGGTATAACATTGGTGAAGTCGTGGCTCCGCAGCCAGATCTTAGAAGATACAGTAACGACACTAGTCAGATTTATGAAGATGCCTTGATATATCTGGGGGCTAACCCTAATAATATAAAATTCAAGCCTCCTACCGGTTTAACCGATGATGCTAAATCTGCCAATTCACAATACAGTGTTCAGCAAGTTTATGTTGATGAATTAAAAGCTGGTGACATGTTTAATGTTAATGAAAATATTGGTCGCTTTGAACCCGATCGATCTATGCTTATTAATCGCAAGGATGTTGAATCTAAACTTACGCCGTTTGCCACAAAATTCAATGTAAAAAGCAATCTTAAGCTAAAGATTACTGGTTACGTTGCTTTTTGCCTTGCGGATAATCAACTTGGACTCTCTCGGGCTAATACGATTCGCGATATTTTAGTTTCGCTCGGCATTCCGCATAGTAGTATTGAAACTTACGGTGAGCGTGGATCTCCACCTGAGCATGATTCCGAGGCTTATACTTGCAATAGCAGTCTTCCTGAAACCGAACGACGCACGGTTAAAATTGAGGTAGTTAAAAAATAGTATGTCCAACTTCTACGATAATTATAAAACTTCTGAGCATAGCATTAATGTTCTGTTAGTAACTGCTTGTTCGAGCGCTGCGTCGCTAATTATTGCCGCACTTTTATGGTATTTTAATCTCCTTCCACCAGATCTTTCTGCTGTAACGGGCTTTATTCTTATTATTATCCCCGTCATTGTCTTCATTGCTAGCCTTAAGAATATTGAGTTTCATATTGCATATTATCGTAGTATTGCAGACAAGATCATGGGTAAAATTGACTGTCATAAAATCCTTAAACAATTCGCTAGGCAATATCACCTTAAAAAGTGGCGTCATCATATTGAAGATGTTATGGTTGATGGCAGATGGAAATTCCATATTGACTCTAGATATGTTCATCACCTCATCGAGCAACGTGACTATCTTCTATCGAATATTTACCAGGAATACCAGGGATTACTCGCGACCTGCAAAGAAAAATTAATCATAGGTCAGGCTAATATTGAAAATTGTAATACCGAATTAAAATTAGCTAACGATATGAAAAAGATTGCTGAGGATGCGTTAGCCGATGCTAAAACGCCTGGCGAACGCTACCAACAAAAACAAACCAAAATTCAAGCAATGCAAACTATTTGCCGACTCGAGCAAGCGAAAAATGTAGCCATTCAGCAGGTTGAAATTCTACAACAAACAATTCAAGATCTCATCAATGAATATCGTCATATTGCTGATAATATAGATGCAATCTATCAGGCTAGATATTCCCAATATACTGCAATCGCTATTAAAAAGATTAACTTAGTTAATGGCCTGAAATATCAAATTACTAATATGCCAGCATCGAGTATTAATGCAAAATTTACCAAGGAGAAGAAATGAAACTTTTAAACCCATTTAAATTTCTTTCTAAAACTAAGATTGATACGGAAAGTGATGATTGGCGTAGGTTAGATGCGCTTCCGCAAGAAATTATCACTGAACATGAACTTAATCAAATGCAAGATAAAGTTACTCACGAGTTGAGCATGATTCAGAAAGAGTCCGAAGAAAGGATATCTAGTCATCATGACCATAAACCTCAGGCACTCTTCTATTTTCATAAATACATTGACTCTAAGTTCAATAAAAGTAATGCCGCGATCAACGCCTTCTTTTATCGAAAACAAAACATTATTGACCAAAAATACGCCGAAGGATTAGGGGAAGTGAAAGCAGAAATTATTGAATATAATCAAAAACTCGCTCAGGTTCATGAAGCGGAGCTGCGTCTTCAGCAAAAACTTTCACTTATTGACCCCACTCAAGAAATCAATTTACAGCCTAATCATAAATATGATGATTCAAAACTTATTCAAGAAGCAGAAGAACTTCCGACGCATCTAAATTGGCTTCAATATGAAGGAGAAATTAAATGACCGCTAAAATAGTCCAAAGTATCAGGCAGAAAATTAATTCGGCCAAATCATCGTTTCAGTTAAAACGCCAAGCAAAAGCTCAGCGCCGTTCAGCAGAACTAAAGGAAGATTTGCGTGATTCGAAGTCGCCTAAAATTCAAGAAAATCAAACCAGCTATGGCGTCAGATTCCCGTGGGAAGCTTTCCTCTTTATGGGAATTGGGCTTCTAAGTGAAGTAGTTGATGCAATGTTTATGAATGCTACCCTAGAAACGCTAGGCGCAAATCTTGATCCACGTACGGCGGTTATTATATCATATATTGTTGGTGGAGGCTGCTTCTTTTCTATGGCTTTCGTAGGTTTTCAGCTTGGTAATCGTAGATATTATACAAAATTCGGAGAATATATTTCCTATGCCTTCTGGGGGTTGGCTGGCATTGCGCTGGTTGGCGCTAAACTTCTTGCGGGCTTGGTGGATGGTGGATTGGCAACTATCCTTGCCAACGGAGAGTCTCTATCGAAACTTTTCGCTACTGAAGAGTTCATTTCTAATTGCACGATCGCTATAGTGCAGGCTGTTCTTTATGTTGGTACTGGATTTATGACTCGTGATAGCGTTAAAATCCTTACTGATAATGACCGACGTGAATATCTATCGGCGCGCAGAAAGCTCAATAAATTGCTTGACGAGTTAGCTAATAATCGCAGTGCGCTTATTGAGGATATTTCACTCCTCCAGGCTTATCCAGAATATGCTAAAAGGCTTCTTCGCTCAAGGCAGAATATCAAGCAAAACATCCAACTATACAACGATTCAGTTCGCGCTCTTATTGAGGCTCGTATGGCAATTTCCGTTGATCCTGATATCATGGAGGATATGTATAACAGCGTTATGGAAAAAGAACATAATATAAAAAAGGAGGAGAAGTAATTATGAAAAAATCAATTGTAGCAATCTCGTTATTAATTTGTAGTATCGGGGGAATCATTGGAATTTCCCGGCTCTCCGATTCCAGCCGAGTGGATTCAAAGACTACGTCTCAACCCGCTGCTCAACTGAATGCGCAAAATAAACAATCATCCGCCACTAGGTCTAATTCTAGTATGTCTAATTCTAGCACGTCCAATTCTTCGGCGCCTACTTCCTCTAAACAGGAAGCGTCATCAAACAAGACTACTCCAGCCGCTCAGCAATCCAAAACCTCAAACCAGAGCCGCGAGACCTGTAGAATTAAAGGTAATATCAGTTATAGGACAGGCGAAAGGATTTATCACGTACCCGGTCAAAGGTATTACGAATCTACTCAAATCGATACTGCGCAGGGCGAGCGCTGGTTCTGTACTGAACAGGAGGCGCAATCCGCTGGCTGGCGCAAATCCAAGGTATAAAACTATCTTCTCAAGCAATAAATTTGTGATATAATAAATGTATAGCGATGAGCCTTGAAATGTGTCAGTTTTATCGCTTAATTTGGTACCGTAGCTCAGATGGTTAGAGCGTGGGACTCATAAGCCCAAGGTCACTGGTTCGATCCCAGTCGGTACTACCAAAATCAGAAAGACTCCTGAAGGAGTTCTTTTATTTTTGCAGACATTCAAACTTATACCCGTAACATTGTGATATAATATATACATGAAAGCCAAAAAAGGTTTCACTATTCTAGAAGTCACCATTGTCGGCGCTTTTGCTGCGCTGCTTTTTATTATTTTCTTCATCCAGAAGACCAATATCTCCGCCATGGATCGTGACGATCGCCGTCGCACCGCTATTAACGCCATGTACTACGCTCTCGAAGAATATTATTACCCGAAATATGGCTACTATCCTGAAACTATCGACGAGACTGTCCTGCCGGTCATCGACCCCCAACTTTTCACCGACCCTCTTGGCACTAATCTCGGCATTGAAGGCAGTTCCTATAGTTACGAAGTCGCGAATTGCAACTCTCAGAACCAATGCCAAGAATACATCCTCCGCGCCGAGCTCGAAAAAGAAGATATTTATATCAAAAAAGGGAAGCATTAGTTAATTATGATTAAATTCTTTTCCGACCAAACTCCTTCCATTGATCTCTCGTTCGCCCGTGACTTAATTCGCAAAATTCGCTCCGACCCTATGGGTGGATGGTTTGATCTGCCTCTGCACCCGGACTCTTCTGAACTTACCGAGATTCGTTCCACCGCCCAAAAAATCCATTCCGACTCCGAATTTCTTGTCTGTATCGGCATTGGCGGCTCCTATCTCGGCCATCGCGCGCTTATTGACGCCTTAAATCCGTCCAGCCCAACCAAAATCCTCTACACCGGCAATTCTCTCAGCACTTTCGAACTCCAAAAAGTCCTCGACACTCTTGGTGATTCTGATTTCTCTATTAACGTTATCTCTAAATCCGGCACTACGACCGAACCTGCTGTTGCCTTTCGTATTCTTAAGTCCAAACTTATTTCTAAATACGGCGCCACTGGTGCCGCTGCCCGTATCTATGCTACGACCGACTCCGGAAAAGGCGCTCTCCACGACGAAGCTGTTGCCGCTGGCTACACTCGCTTCGTCGTCCCAGACAATATCGGCGGCCGCTATTCCGTTTTTAGTGCCGTTGGCCTGCTCCCTCTTGCGGTTGCCGGAGTTGATATTTCGGAATTGTTGTCTGGCGCTGCTTCTGAACGTTCGCGCTTTGACGATTTTCTCGATTCTGACTCTCTTCCTGAGTTTTTTGCTGACGATCCGATTTTGCGCTACGCCTTCCTGCGCGCCGAACTTCTTCAAGAATCCTATGACGTCGAAGTTCTCGCTACTTTTGAGCCTCGTTTCTGCGAACTGGCCGAATGGTGGAAACAACTCTTCGGCGAATCGGAAGGGAAGGATGGCCAGGGAATTTTCCCTGCTGCGGTTACCTATACTACTGACCTTCATTCTCTTGGTCAATATCTCCAAGACGGTCGCCGCAACATTTTCGAAACTATTCTCGGTATCACCTCTGAACAAATTCCCGAAATCCTCGTTCCGTCCAGTTCTGATAATCTCGATGGCTTGGCTTATCTCGAAGGCAAATCCTTAACCTATATCAATGAACAAGCTCGTCTCGCCACTATTTCCGCCCATCGTTCCGGTGGTATTCCGGTCAATGAAATCATCCTCCCTGATTCTTCTGCTCACTCACTCGGCGCCCTCATTTTCTTTTTTGAACTTTCCTGTGCTTTGTCTGCTTTACTATCTCATGTTGATCCATTTGATCAACCCGGTGTCGAAGCCTATAAAACTAATATGTTTCGCTTGCTCGGCAAACCTGGTTTCGAGTCTTAGCCCTTAGATCTCCTTGCCTTTTTCCAACTTTTGGCTTATACTTATAACCATGAGTAAGCCTCGAGTGGTAATTGCTCTGGGTGGTAATGCCCTGCAGCAAGACGGCGAAGTAACGGCAGAGGCTCAAAAATCTGTCGCTCAAGGTATCGGAGAAACCATCGCCAAACTTTCCAACAAATATGAAATCATCCTCGCCCATGGCAACGGCCCGCAAGTAGGGAATATCTTGATTCACGAAGAAACCGCTAGTACTAAAACCGCTCCCGCCATGCCTCTCGAGACCGTCGTTGCTATGAGCCAAGGCCAAATTGGTTATTGGCTCTCCCAAGCCATCGGCAACGCTTTTGCTAAAAACCGCCAACACAAACAAGTTGTCAGCGTCGTGACTCAGGTCGTCGTTGATCGCAACGACCCCGCCTTTCGCTGGCCCTCCAAGCCCATTGGCGAATTTTATACCGAAAAAGAAGCTCTTCGCCTGACTAAGCTACGCGGCTGGGAAATGCGCGAAGATTCGGGTCGTGGTTATCGTCGCGTCGTCCCCTCACCGAAGCCTATCGACATTGTCGAACGTCGTGAAATTGTCTCCCTTGTTCAGTCTGGCGCTATTGTTATTGCCGTCGGTGGTGGTGGTATTCCCGTTACCCGCACCAAAGTTCTTAAAGTCCTCCGCGGCGTCGATGCAGTTATTGATAAAGATCTCGCTGCTGCTAAACTCGCCGAACTTGTCAAAGCTGATATTTTCGTTTCCGTTACCGCCGTACCGAACGCTTACCTAAATTACGGCAAACCTGGTCAAATTGCCCTTGGCATGCTTACTCCCAAAGAAGTTATGGACTATATGAAAGAGGGGCATTTTGGTGCTGGTTCCATGCTTCCTAAAATTCAAGCCATCGCCGGATTCGCCACCAAAAAACGCATCGGCATCATCACTTCTCCTGAAAACCTCGAACTCGCTCTCAAACGCTGTGCCGGCACTATCGTCCAAAGCTAATATATTATTGAAATCCTAAAAATAATTAACTATCTATTTTCTCATCTGCAAAATCTTTATTAAAAACTTGCAAAAACACCAAAAGCAAATAAAAAACACGAAATCATAAAAAACGCAACCTCCAAAAAACCTCAAGCCTCAGCTATCCTCACAAAACCCACATAACCCCGAAACTTCTACGCCAATTCTCGCGCTGCCATCCGCACTGCTTCGCCCCAACCCGCTGCCACGTGTGGCGTCCCCGCGAGTTCTGAAACCTTCAGTCCTGACCTAATTGCCATGGCTATTTCTTGAATCACCAAATCCGCATTCGGACACACGATCGTTGATCCGATCACCTGCTCCTTTGCATTAATCAAAATCTTCACAAAACCTGCTCGAAAATCGCTCGTATTCGACGCGCTAACCGCATCCAGCGGTACAATCGTCGATTTATATTTCATTCTCAGTTGCAAACACTCCATTTCATTCAGACCCACTTTCGCAACTTTCGGCATTGTATCCGTCATTCTCGTAAAGCCAGTGTAATTTATAATATTTCCGGCCCCCTTCAGCGCATTCAAAGTCGCAAGTTTTCCTTCATAAGTCGCTTTCTCTGTCGAACTTTCTCCGCCAATCACGTCTCCCGCCGCCCAAATATGTCCATTTGAAGTCCTTAAATTCTGATTTACACTAATTCCTTGATAAGAAAATTTCACTCCTGCACTCTCTAGTCCAAAATCCGTTGCCGGTTCCGGCGTTGTTGCGAGTACGATTGCCTGTACTTTCACTGAGCGCTCCTGTCCGCCACGAATAAAGAAAACTTGTTGGTGATCTGCATTTTGCTGCAAAGCAATTACTCTAGTCTGCTTTAGAATTTTCACTCCAAACCGGTCATGTAAATGCTTATCAACCACTTCACTTACTTCCGGATCCTCTCGCGGCAAAATTCGGTCCTGCACTTCAATCAAAGTTACTTCCACCCCCAGCGCCGCAAAATATTCCGCCAACTCACAACCAGTCGAACCTCCCCCAATCACCGCCATCGTCCGCGGCAGTTTCGCCATCCTTAGCGCCGTATCTGGCGACCAACAACTCACGCTATCAATCCCCGCAATCCCATTTACAGCAATATTCGTCCCCGTCGCGATTAAAAACTTCTCTCCGCTAATCTGCCGATCCGCCAAAGCGATTTCATGCGCACTAATAAACTGTGCAAAACCATGATAACAATCAATTCCCACATTCTCAAAAATCTTTTTACTTCCACCCCCTGCTCGTCGCACTGCCGCTGCTTGCCAATTCAGAACTGTCGGATAATTAAACCTTAGTGTCGAACTTGACATTCCAAATCTCGAAGCCGCAATCGCATCTGCATATTTTTGCGCAAATCCTAAAGCCGCTGCGTAGGGAACATCTCTCGTGTTCAAAGTTGAACCGCCCCAAGCCCCCGACTCTACAATTGCCGTATGGAAACCCAACCCCGCCGCCATCAAAGCTGCCGCGCTACCTGCCGCGCCACTTCCAATCACAACATATTGATAATCAAACCTGCTCATTCTTCTCGCCCACCATACATATTTATATTATTCTACCACGAATTTTATAAACATATGCCAAATCAGCATTATATTTTTCCAGTTCATCGGCAATTTTTCTACTCAAATCTTCCTGTGCTACCATTGCACGTCCTTTCATCCATTTTTCAACTGCCTCTGCACTCCGCTCCGCAATCATTTCTGCTGTCGTCCCTGCAATTCCTAAAACTTTTGCTTCATTCAAAATATCCTGCTTCAGCTTATTTTTATTGAACTCTTGCTTTTTCTCAAAATTCTCGTGCTTTAATCTATTCTGCTTGCGCTCAATCTTAAAGCGTCTTTGCTCATTCCCATCCCACTTCTGCTTATTTTCATTTTGCTTTTGCTTGCTATTTGTCATAAACTATTTCGCCTTTATCCTAAAACCTCAAACGAAAACAAGAAACAACCTAGAACCAAAAACCCCACGCCAGTCAAAATCCGAAAAAACATTTTATTCTTCACTCTCCATCTCTGCACATCTACTACGTTTTGACCTTTCCGAATCGCTAGTCGCAAAATCACCGGCGGAATAATCGTGATAATGGTATAAATCACTATCGCCAGCATCTGATATGGCAAAGATAGAGACAAAATGCTATTCGCCGCCACGATCATCAGAACTAACGTAAATGGCATCTCTGCCAGACTCGTCAGCATCCCCAGCGAGAACGCTTCCGTGTTGCTGTTTGTTAGTTTCGCTCTCTTATCAATAAACTTCGCTACTACTCGCGGTAGCCATAATTCCGTGCTCCTCCCTGTCCGATAATAAAAGAACCACGCCGCAATCGCCAGTGCCACTAGCATCCCGACCACAATCATCATTTCTTCCGGATATAAAGCCTTCCCAAAAGTTCGATCCAGCACGAACGTAGTTGCCGCCAGGCTCATCAAAACTAGCATTCCAATCCCGGAAATATAACTAGTCACTAGGCTTTTTGTCTTTTTTCGAACATGCTTACCTAGGCTCGCATGATATAACAACAATAAAGCGCCCAGCTCCAGCTGTAACGTAGCATGCACTATTGCCGCCAAAAACACCTCACTTAAGGGGATAATCATCTCCATACTCTCATTATAACACACTTATGCTTGTACCTCTTCTTAATTTTGTGCTATCCTCCAAACATGAATAAAATTACCAATTATTTCCGAACCAACTTAACTATCAGTCTTGTGCTTTTAGTTTGCCTTATACCATCCTTAACCCTATTTAAGCCGAGATTTCTGCGTATCAACTACGCCTCTGAGAATCTCACTTCGCCTACCCCTTCAGAAGACTCCCCTCATTCCCAACCCGACTCCAAGAATTCCGAACTTGACTCTCCAGATTCCAAATCTGACTCTGGTAATTCCGAAACTACTCCTCCTGAATCCGAATCTCCCCAAACTCCGGCCGCTACTTTTCAGTTTTCTTCCGATCTTATCCTTCATGCTGTTAATCCCGGTTACACTATCGATGGAGTTCGCGACGTCGGCGAATTCATTGAACTACAGAAAACTACCGACGTCCCCAAACTTTCGCTCGCTGGCTATCTGCTGCGCTATACCAATTCTAGTGGTACTAGCACTACGCTTTACCAATTTCCAGAAAACAGCCATTTAGTCAGCGAGTCTCTCCTTTTCCGCTATGCTAAATCTCCTGATTATAATCAATCAGATGCTACCTATATGACTACCATCGCTCTTTCCTCTGGTCGCCTTGAGTTAGTTAAGGACGATGAAGTCGTAGATTACGTTTGTTGGCCCTCCAAAACCAGCGACTGCGTCACTGCTTTCAAAAGCAGCAAACCTACCACCCTCGTTCGCGATTCGCAAACCGGCACTTTCTCCCACCAAACTTCATACAACCCCACCTTTGACTTAGCAAAACCCTCGCTGATTATTCCAGCTTCTCCAGATACTCCTTCGTCACGTCCATCCCCACCCAGTTTAGATACCTCCTCATCAGAATCACCCTCTTCAGATTCTTCTAATAGTGCCTCTTCTAATCAGAATTCGTCGAACCCTGCTCAAAATCAAACTCCTTCGTCTAATTCCTCGAATGATCAAGGCTCTTCCACTGACTCTTCTGAAGTTTCCGCTCGCTGTTATGGCGTTGAATTTTCCGAATTACTTTCCTACTATTCCGATTCTAAAGATGAACAATACATTGAACTCTACAACACTACCGACCATGCTATCCAACTCGACCATTGTAGTCTGCGCTATAAGAAAAAACTTTATCCACTTTTTGGCGAAATTGCCGCTAATAACTACCGTGCATACTACTCAACAAAGTTTAATCCTAGTTTGTCACTCACCAAAAATCCCACTTCATCCGGCACACTCGAGCTCCTTGATTCTGACAACCGAGTAATTGACAGTCTAATTTATAACCATGGCCAGAAGAAATCGACCAGTTTTGCCAAGTTTTTCGATGCTGACGGGGAAGCCTTCTGGAACTTAACTTATCAACCTACTCCAGGTGCCGAGAACGTCTATCAGGAATTTCGTTCCTGCCCCGCTGGCAAGACTATTAATCCCAGCACTGGCAACTGCGTCAAGATAATTGCTAGTGGCACTACCGAATCTGCTACTTGCCCAGCCGGAAAATATCGCAATCCCTTGACTGGTCGTTGCAAAAATATCGAATCCGAAACTACACTTAAGCCTTGTGCTACCGGCTACGAACGCAATCCCAACACTGGCCGCTGTCGTAAAATCAAAATTCCCAACGACGGCGCAGATTACGCTCTTGTTCCCCTCACCGAATCCGAAAGTTCTACACACTTCGTCGCTTTCGGTATAGTTATACTTCTAGTCTCAATCGGCTTAATCTATATAATCCTACAATTCCGCCACGACATCGCCCGTGCGACGCGCAAAGCTCGCCAACGCCTCCACCACATTCGCAAAAACCTGGTCTCGCGGGGCATCAGCTTTCACCGGCACAAGTAATCCTAGCTCTTGATAGCGCCTCAAAACTGGCAAAGTCTTCTCACGATATTCTTGTAGTCTCGTCTGGAAAATTTCCACATTAGCGTCATCGGGTCTCAATCCGCGGTCACCTAGTAGCTTTGCTGCTTCCCATCTGCTCAAAACATCTTCTTCCGAAATTTGTAGCACGATCGCTGCTCGAATCGGGTGACCGCTTTCCTTAGTTACACTTAAGACTTGATCTTCTTCACCTTTCCATCGTCCAATTGACGACAAAACTAAAGCGAACTCGCCTAGCTCCGGCTTTTCAAAATATGGCAGTACCCACTCATAAAAAACATTCGAAGGCATTAATTTTCCTTCGTGCGAAAAATTTTGTTGCGTTGATTGCTCCATCGCCCGAACGATTAATCCCGATCCTAAGAACTTCGCTCCGAGCGCTTCGGCTAGGCGTACCGCCACGGTGTCTTTACCGCTCATCGGTGGTCCAAAAATATTAATACTTCCAGTTCCCAACCATTTTTTAATGAAACTTAGTTGCTCTTCCATAACTAAATTATAGCATGAAATCATCTTCTCTCCAAATTTACTATATTATATATAACCTGTTGAATCCAAATCTGCCAAATCCGCCGTTTTCAGATAGGTCTTTCGCATGCGCGCAGTTCGCCAGGCATGCCGAGCTACTCTATATTTTTGCGCCAAAAATACTCGCCACCGACAGCCGATTTAAAACATGATTTAGCAGTATTGACAATCGACTGCTAATCCTATATACTATATATATGAGTCTAACCAAACGCCAAGAGGGTATCCTCTTTGCTATTATCGAAGAATACGCCGAACTTGCTGCTCCGGTTGGCAGCATTACCTTGGCCAAACTTTTTAATGTTTCGTCCGCCACTATTCGTGCAGAAATGGTCCGTCTAGAGAATTTCGGATATATTGTCCAGCCCCATACTTCTGCTGGTCGCGTGCCGACCGACGCCGGCTATCGTTACTATGTCAATGCCTTAACTGAACATCCCGAGTCTCTCGAAGGTTATAGTTTAACTAAAAGCCTCACTTCTTCCGATCGCGATGAGCGTCCGCTCGACCGTGGTAATCATGTCCTAGAAGTACGCATTAATTCCCAGTCTCGAGCCGATTTTGCGATTCGCGGCGCCGTCGATTCCCTAGTTGAACTCACTGGTAATCTCGGTTTGGCGACTATCGGCGAACAACTTTATATTTCCGGTATTTCTAAACTTTTCACTCAACCTGAATTCCTCGATAGCCAGCGCGTTCAGGCTGTTGCCAAGTTATTAGATAATCTTGAACCCTGGCTTCTTGAAGCCGCCCCAGGACAGCCACTTAATATATTCATCGGCCAAGAAAACCCTATTGGCAAATCTTCCCAAGTTTCTCTGATTATTAGCCGTTTTCGTTCGCCCTTTTCTGATCGCAGTTATATAGGTGTCCTCGGCCCCACTCGTCAAAATTACGCCAAGGTCATGTCGCTTGTCCGACTCGCTGGCAACATGCTCGAAGCAGCCTTAAACTCTAACCAATAGAAAGGAAAATTATGGCAAAAACTACCAAATCTGCAACTAACCCTTCAGCCGACTCTCAACCTACCGGTGACTCCGCGGCACAAGACCTAGCGTCTCAACCTTTGCCTGAAACTGCCGCCATTCCTGACTCGCCTGCGGATAATTCTTCGCTCGCTACCGAGCTCACCACTAAAATCACCGAACTTACCAACGATCTTCAGCGCACTCGAGCCGATTTCGAAAATTATCGTAAGCAAGTTGAGAATCAAAAAGCCCAGTCTCTTGCTAGTGGTAAATATGCTACAATTGAAAAAATTTTGCCCCTAATCGATGATTTTTCTCGCGCCCTAGATAGTTATCCCGAGCAACTTCAACCCTTGCGCAAGAATTTCGATAAAACCTTGAGCAGTCTTAACCTTGCTCGCATTGTTTCTGACGTTGATACCGAATTTAATCCCGATTTCCATGATGCTATTTCGGTCGAAGATGCTGGCGGGGAACGAGAAGTTATTGCCGAAACTCTTCGCCCCGGCTATCTTTACGAAGGCGTTGTAATTCGCCCTGCCATGGTTAAGGTTAAGCGCGTCTAATTTTTTCTCGCGCTGACTAAGAAAATGCTCTTAGCATAATAGAATGCTACTCCTAGGCGCTGATTTTCGCTATCCCTATCCGCCCCTTCCTCAATTTATCATAATTCTCAACCCCTATCCATAACCTTGAGTTTGGCTTACGCTTATGCTACAATAAATATTATGGAAGGGAACAACGAATCGAGCCAGGCTATCTATGATCGCATTACGCGTCGCGTTCGTGCTTGTGATTATCTGTCCGCTGCTCAACTTTTCCTTCAGGACAATTTCCTACTTGATCATTCTCTAACTCCCGACGATATTAAGCCTCGCCTCCTCGGCCACTGGGGAACCTGCCACGGTATTAATGTCGCCTACGCTAATCTCCGTTCTTATTTCAGCTCCACAAGACCACTAAATTTCTATCAACATCCCGAATATTCCGATTCCTCATCTCAAGATCTTGATTTTGATCCCTTCAAAGTCAATTCCGCCAAGCCTGCCGCTGATCACTATCAGCCTGACCTTCGCGAAATTGACCCAAGCTACTATTTTATTCTTGGCCCTGGTCACGGTTTTCCCGCCTTACAAGCCAATCTTTTCCTTGATGGCGACCTTGAGCAAGTCGATCCTAATGCGACTCGCGATCGATCCGGCCTTGCCTATATTTGTCGTAATTTCTCTTGGCCAGGTGGATTTCCGTCCCACGCTAGCCCGATTACTCCGCATGTCATTTGCGAAGGCGGAGAATTGGGCTACTGTCTTGGTGCTGCTTTCGGTTTTGCCCTCGGTCATCCTGAGCGCAAAATCGCTGTCCTTATCGGCGACGGAGAATTTGAAACCGCTACGACGCTCGCTTCGCTCAACCTCATCAAACTAGTAGGGAATCATGCCGCTCACGGTCGTGTCCTGCCTATTTTACATCTCAATGGCTACAAAATTTCCGCCCCCACTCTTTATGGTCGCAAATCCGAGCGCGAGATTGGCGAATTGATCCGTGGTTTTGGTTACACTCCTATTCGCATTTCTGATGACCGACCAGAAACCTTCCAGTCTGCCTTGGTTAAATCCGAAAAATACGAAAATCCTTTCTTTATTATGATTACCGAAAAAGGCGCCGGCGGTCCGACTGAAGTTCATGGCCGAAAAGTCGCCGGGAATTATCTCGCTCATCAGATTCCCTTGCCGGATGCCAAGTCTAATCCTAGTGAGCTTAAAATTCTCGATGAATGGCTACATAGTTATCATTTTTCGGAACTATTTGATTCAGAGAAAGGATTTAGAATATGATCGATCAAGTTGATCATCCCGGTCAGGAATCTTTTTCGCCCGCCAAACGCCTCGGGGCATTACTCGCAGAGTACATGTCGAAGCACGAAGATTTCTACCTTTTTTCTCCAGACGAAACCACCAGCAATAAGCTCGACGCCGTTTTTGATGTTTCCGAGCGCGCTTGGTGTCTTCCCGAAAAAAGTTTCGATCTCCCTGAATCCCCTGATGGACGCATCGTCGAACTCCTTTCCGAAAACGCTCTTTTTGCCTGCATGGCTGGACACCTCATCTCTGGTGGCTCTGCCGCCATGACGAGTTACGAAGCCTTTTTCTCTATTATCACTTCTCAACTCCTCCAGCATATCAAGTTTCTTGATCAGTCCGCTAAAGTCAGTTGGCGGCCTCAATATCCCGCCGCTAATCTCCTCTCCACTAGCACTTGCTGGCGCCAAGACCACAATGGTTTTACTCATCAATCCCCCGCCCTAATCTCCACTCTCCTTTCTCTGCCGAGTAACCGCGTCAATTGCCTCTTCCCGCTCGACGATACTTCTGCCGAATCCGCCTTCATTTTCGCTATGAATTCTCATGACGTTGTTAATTTACTTACCTTTAACAAAACCGAGCAACCGCGCTGGCTCGATTCTCATGCTGCCGATGCTGCTCTGGCGGATGGTGGCGCCAGCATTCTCGAATTTGCTTCCGATAAAAATCCCGACTACCTTCTAGTTGGCGTTGGCGATATTCTGACCACCGAGGCAATTCGCGCCGCCGAAATTCTCCGCCAAGATCTGCCTGAGAAAAAATATCGCGTCATTAATCTCTGCGCCCTGTCTTACAATGCTATCGGGACTACAGATAACCATCTTTCTCCTGAGCAATTCGCCAAACTTTTTCCTGCCGATAAACCAATTATCGCTAATTTTCATGGTTATCCCGCCACTCTGCACCAAATCCTCACTCAATACACTTCACCTTCGCGTCTTCATGTTCATGGTTTTGAAGAGCGTGGCAGCACAACCACGCCTTTCGAAATGCTCAGCCTTAACTGCGCTTCTCGTTACCATCTCGCCATTGATATTGCTCGACTTGAGCATCGTGACGACTTGATCCAAAAATATCAAAAAATCCTCACCGATAATACGAATTTTGCCCACAAGCATGGCGTCGATCAAGTTTCACTCTAGTGCCAACTGATTTCGGAGTTTCATTAAAAACCGCAGCAAAAACATAAAAAACAGCAAAGCCGCCGCAAATTCACTGCAAACTATAGTAAAAATTACCACAAACCCCTAACTCACAGAATTCAAAAGGGAACCACTTCGTAGTCTTCGCACTTTTTATAATAACTCAGCATCCCATATTGTCAAAACTAAAAATTATGGTAAAATATCAAACATGGAATTATTTTTAACAATTATTATATTATTAATCTTGGCCGAGACTACTTTTCTCGTTACCAAAACTAGCCAAAGGCCTCGCCTGACTAGTAATCAAACTCGCAAACTTTACATCGACACCTCGGCTCTTATGGACCCGCGTCTCGTTGCGGTTGCCGAAACCGGCTTTCTCAGCGGCGATCTCATTGTCCCGCGTAGCGTCTTGCACGAACTCCAACTCTTAGCGGATGGCAAAGACCACGATAAACGCCTGCGCGCCCGCGCTGGTCTGGACGCCGTGCGCGAACTCGAACGCGTTGTCTTCTTTAATCTGACGATTTTAGACGATGAACTCGACCGCACGCCAGTCGATAATCGCCTCCTTGAACTTGCTAAAAATAACCACGGCTCAATTCTTACTAACGATTTTAATCTCAAAAAAGTTGCCGCTGCTGAGCATATTGACGCCCTTAGCCTGAACGAACTCGCTCTAGTTTTGCGTAATGAATATCTTCCTGGCGAACATACCCGTGTTAAGATTATCAGCGCTGGCAGCGGCGCTAATCAAGGCGTTGCTTATCTCAAGGATGGCACCATGGTTGTCGTCGATCAAGCCAGCAAGCGCATCGGCGAAGAAGTTGAAGTCGAATTCGTTCGTTTGAACCAAACTGCTGCCGGCAGCATGATGTTCGCTAAACTCGTCCCCGAAAAAACTCCTAACCCCAAGCCCTCTAATTCTAAAGTTTCCTCAGGCACTAAATCTTCCGGTTCCAACCCTCTCTCAAGTACAAGAACCTCTAACCCCAAAGTTCCGCTAAATCCTAAAATTTCCACTTCAGCCAAAAACTCTCTCACCTCTAAAACTCCAGCCAACTCTAAATCTTCTCTCAATCCTAAAAATTCAAAACCCCGCGCTAAGTCTTCTTCTCTCCTCCGTAAAACCTCTTCTCGCTCTCGCAAACTCACGCCTGAGGATTCTCTTATTGAACTTGTTTCTGCTCAGAATTCCTCTGAAAAACCTTCTCAAAAATAAACTCAAAACTCCCCTCAACCCCCCCCTCAAAAAGCTCAGAGCATCCCCTTCAAAAATAAACCTGAAGCCTCTCCCTCAAAGAATCCCCCTTTGCCCAGGGGGATTCTCGATCCCAATAGCCTGCCTCTATTACTCCCCGCCTGTGCTCGTCCCCGTCCCGGCTGGTTTATATGACTTCGTCGTCGTTGTTCCGCTTTCGTCCGTCACTTCTACAACTATATTAGTTTCATCACCCTTCAGCGTAATACTCACTCCGCTCGCCATCGTTTGGTCAGTGATCTTATCATTCTTAATTAACACCCCGTCCGCCAAAATCCGGTAATTACTGAGCTCAAACGTCCCCTTAGCGAAATTCACCGTCAGCATCGCTCCACTCCCTGTTCCCGCCGTCTTGAAACTAATCACAGGCGCCACTGCTGGCTCGCACGAGTCGATCTCATCATAATTATATCCATCCGGCACGTGCCAAATCTCCGTCTTCGACACTGGATCCACCACCTTCGTTAGTTCCACTTCAACCCTCAACGCCTGTGGCGTGCATTCTGCGGCCCGCTTTCCGTTGTTCTTATTGAATTCAACTTTCTCCGCAATCACGCCCGAATTCTTTGGATTATACCAACTTGGCCAAATATCCGTTCGCCCATTCACGGTCAATTTCTGAATCCCCGCCGGTTGCACCGGCTGATCTCCCGATTTCCACTTTCCTTCCGTCGCATAAAGATTCTTATGTACGTTCTCCATGTACTTTGCCACTACGGTTCGCGTAATATTATTCGTACTACTCCTCAGTCCCGATCCATCGTGATTGCCATTCCATACGGTCGTTGCCACCGCCGTTGAATAACTTGCAAACCACAAGTCCTTCGTCACTGAACTATTTGTCGTTGTAGTCGTACCTGTCTTCGACGCTGTCCAGACTCCCGGAATCACAAACCCTGGCGCCGACCCTGAAGTTCCAAACACTTTCATCCTTGCCTGCGCATCCGACAGAATGCTGGAAATCTCATACGCCACCTGCTCGTCGATCACTCTTTCCCCTTCTTTATCTTCCCAAACATCTACCAACTTTCCGTCCGGACCCTTCACTTCTAGAACATAGGCTAATTCCTTATATACCCCACCTCGCGCAAACGAAGCATAAGCATTTGCGTGTTCTACCGCCTTCACGGTACAGCCGCTTCCGATCGCCATCGATAGCCCCGCCGAACTATTGTCCGCACAATACGAGATATCGCCCAGCCCATGCGCAATCTCCAGCGCCCGATCCGTCCCCGTAATCGCTAGCGCCTTCACTGCCGCAATGTTTAACGAATTCCCCAGCGACTCTCGAATCGTAATGTTTCCGTAAAACCTCCCCGTAAAGTTCCTCAGCGCACACGTCCCTCTGTATCCCGCGCAATAAATCGAATCAATATTCTCATCCTTCAGCACGGTTCCCGGTCCATACACATTCTCCCCAGTCAATGAGAACAGCGGCGCATAATCCAAAACTGGCTTAATCGTTGAACCTGGCTCCAAATTTGCCACCGCAGCATTTACTTCTCCGTAAATTGGTGTATTCCAATCCACTGACCCTACCATTGCAATTACCTGCCCGGTTTCCACATCTACCGATGCCAAAGCTAAGTTGTCGCTCCCGTTTGATCTCAACATCTTCGCCCCCTCTGCAATCGCCGCCTCAGCCATCTCCTGCGCGCGATAATCCAGAGTCGTCTTAATTATGTATCCGCCAGTCCGCATCGTCTGCATACCATATTTCTCTTCCAGTTGCTTCTTCACTTCCATAACGAAATGTGGTGCTTTCATGTCCGAATATTGACTGCTTTCCGGCAAAATCTGATCCAAAATCGGCACCGCCTTCGCTGCCTCCGCTTCCTCGGCGCTAATATACCCCATCTCCGCCATCACGTCCAAAGTTTTATGCTGTCTAGCAATTAGCGCCTCATTTCCCGGCTCATAATACGGGTTCAAAAGCGCCGGATTATTCGGAATCGATGCCAGCAGTGCTGACTCCGCCAAGTTCAGATCCTTCGCGCTCTTTCCAAAATACGTCTGCGCCGCGCTCTCCACTCCGTTCCTGCGCCCTCCGTATGGCGACTCGTTCAGATACATCGTGATGATCTGCTCTTTGCTGTACATTTTTTCCAGCTCAATCGACAAAATCAACTCTTTAATTTTTCGCGCTAATCCGCCCCTATTTGCCGATTCCGCCACATCTGAGAAATACACTTGCTTAATCAACTGCTGCGTCAAAGTCGAACCACCTTGCACCCCTCGCCCGGATATTGTCGATAGTGTCGCCCGCACCAGCGCCGCAATATCCACTCCCGGATGATTATAGAAATTTCGATCCTCAATCGCCACTGTCGCCTGTCGCACGTACGTCGAAATCTGATCACTATCCACCACCAGTCGATAATCCGAATCCCCCTTATCCTCCCAGAGCAAAACTCCATTTCGGTCATAATATGTATTCACCGTTTCCGAAATCGTCAAATCATTTAACTCGATTTCCTTCAACTGACTCTTGTAATAAACAAACAGTGCTCCTACTCCAATAATCCCCAGCAAAATACAAGCCGCAAATACCTTCCCAATCCGTTTCAACCCCGCTTTCGAGAACCAATACGCCTTAATCCGCTCCCACCGAAAATGCGCAAAAAACCGCGCTGGCTGCTCTTTTGGTAGCGGTCGCAACTTCTTCCCGTTTTTCCCGCTCGCCGACCGCTCTGAACTCCTCGACACCGGCCTCTTTTTCGCCACTTCACCCGCCTTAGCTTTCACAGTTTTCGCCAATTTTCGAGTCTGATTCGTCAATAAACTCGAATACACCCCCATCTTCCCCCGTTTCTCTGGCTTTTTATCAGAATTATGCGCATTCTTATCCATACTCTAATTATACCACGATTAGCATAAAACCAAACCCCCGAACCACCCCTTCGTCATTTTTCTGTCATTTTCGCCTCAGCCTCCTGCTCAAAAACAGGGAATTTCACCCCAACCTCCTATTCAGAAACAGGGAATCAATAAATTTCCTGAACCTCTTATAAATCTCAAACCTTTATTAAGCCCTAAATCCTTCCAAATCTCCCGAAATCCCCATTTCCCTATTGACTTTTTCGCCAATCTATGCTACAATGAAACCATAAGGACGTAACGAAAAGTTACGAGCCCCGGGTTTTTGTTACTTAAGGCTCCATTTCCTTAAGCAACTTAAAATTGTGGCGCTTTTCTAGAAAACCCATATACCCAAAAGGAGGATAAGAATATGACTCACGAAGCAATTTTCCAGGCACTCTGCGTTCCTAGCGAACTGACCCATGAGGGCGAAATGGAGAGACCGGATCTCTTTATTTCCAACTTATCTACCGACCAATGCCTACCTCTCTCGGTCAGAAATCTCGAGGCCGAGCCTACTCGTCTCACGACTATTCGCTGTGACGACCCAGACATAATAGGCGATCTAGCAACAACCGAAGTGGAAAATGCTGAATGGTTTTTCTATGACGATGAAGGGAATTTTATGACATTTAACGACCGAATGCGCGAAGTCGCCGACGGTAGCGATTATGTAATCGCCGGAGTAGAATTTCAGTATGATACTTATAGAACGGTGTTTCCTCATGTCATTATTCTCAAGAACGATCCTAACATTTTTGATTCAAAGAATGATGACATTTGGCTAAAAGAATATTGTCGGCTTCTCCTTATTGTCAGCCGAGAATTCACCTTGCTTTACGAAGTTGGTGATAATCTCGCCTATGTTATCGAGTTCATCTCGGATAAGCACGAAGAGGTCGCTTTCGCCCAGATTACCAGAATCGAACAAGATGGCGATCAGGTGTATAAGAGGTTATGTCTCAAGAAGTGGTGGGCTGAAGGACGCTTCCGTCCCTGGCAAGTCTCTTATTATGCCGAGCCCGCCATCTAGCGCGGGTTCCGCCTCAGGTTTCCAGTAATATAGCACTTTTCATCAAGGAGGGAAAGATGAAAAATTCCAATATTTCCAATATTTCTGACATTTCCAACGATCGAAATGTTTTTCAGAACCAAAGTGAGCGCACCGCAGTCATTCTGCGACTTCTGCGCCTTTTGTTCCACTGTTTGGACTTGGCGTACGGTTGTCTTTTTACGCTTATCGTCTTCGGTATGGTCGTTCTGCTGGTCAATGGTGTAACGCTATTCTCCTCATTCTATGACAATATCTTGAAACTTGAGATTGTCTGTGGGCTGGTAGGGGCTGCGACTGCGGTTCTGGCTGCCGGAACCCACTATTGCTACAGTCGTCTCGCTAGCGCTTATATCCGCCGTCACCATCCCCGATTCTCATCCCCGGATCATGGAGCGACTATCGAGGAAGTGGTGGTAAATCTGTGTGACGAGCCGGTCGAATTCTCAGCCGTATTTTCATCAACTGGAGAAAAAGTTGCCGAATATACGAACTATTCAACGTATATGGTAGCCACCCCAGAAGAATTCGCCAGGAACAATGTTTGCATTCACAACCACCCAACCATCCACAACACCTGTCTATCGGACTCTGATATTATGTCAGCGCTAGAATCTGGCAAAGCAGTTTCAATTGCTATAGACCATGATTATGCTTATATTTTTAAGAATAATCATCTCTATGAAAATCGTTTCCGTAGAGTCGGTCTATTCTATAGCATAATATCAGATCTAATTAGCCTACTTTGCGCGGTTTTACCTTTCTCTATCCGTCTGTGGTTGAGCGACATCCTCGCTCTTAAGCTGACGGCGCGTCGTTTTGGTTTCAAATTCAGCGTTAAAAGGCATCGCCCGCTTAGTTTTAAATCGCCAGTCATCCTGAAACTTCTTGCCTTTGCTGCTTTTCTGGTCGTTTTTCTGGCGCAGCCTCTCGAGATCGATTACGTTACTCGGTATAGCGACTATACTCTCACCGAGAGTTATCGTGGCCATGCCGTAGATTTACTGACTCCTATCGAACTCGATTATCAGCTTACTCCGACTTCAGCCTCTAACTCTCCGGATTTGCTCGAACAGTTAGAGCAAATCGAGCAAAATTTGGAGCCCTCTGATCGGCAATGACATAGCAGGGAACAACAACTCGCTAAACCCGCCACATTCCCCCAAGCCCGCACTTATTGCGGGCTTTTCTCAGTCTCAAAAACCTCAACCCAAAACCTCAACCCAAAAATCCAATCCTAAAGCCCGAGCCTAAAAACTCAACCTCAAAAACTTCCTCAGCCCTAAAACCTGAATCCTAAAACTCCGTAACCCACTAACCCCTCGCAAAACCCCAATTCTTACATCACCACCGCAAACTTATTCTTCCCCCGCTTCAAAATCGCCACCTGATCCACCGGCTTATCCTCCGTCACTTTCACTCCATTCACACTAATCGCCCCCGCCGCGGCCAATTTCCG
This sequence comes from uncultured Candidatus Saccharibacteria bacterium, assembly GCA_964485445.1. Taxonomy (GTDB): domain Bacteria; phylum Patescibacteriota; class Saccharimonadia; order Saccharimonadales; family Saccharimonadaceae; genus Nanosyncoccus. Next base: position 22,937 of record CAZAJJ010000001.1, read on the forward strand.
CGCCTCGCCCTTGCTTGAGCAGAGTTCCGTCTTCACGAGCAGATCAAACAGCTTCTCCCCGATCTGCCCCTTCGCCAGGTATTCGCCCATCTCACTGATCTCATCCGCACTCAATTCTTCCAGGTCTCCAGAAAACAGCCTTTCACTTAAATTCGTCACCGCTTCCACCGCCTGTGCCCCATGCACGACTTCCGTCACCCCTCGCGCCAGCATCTTCTGCGCCACTCTCAGTTCCGGCTTTTCTGCCTGCTCCGCCATAATTTTCTCAACTTCGTCTTTATCATACAAAGTGTAAATCTTCAGCAAATATTCCACCGCCTCGTCTGGCTGATTCACCCAGAACTGATAAAAGTCAAAAATCGACGTCTTTTCCTTGTCCAGCCAAATTGCATTCCCCTCCGACTTCCCAAACTTTCTCCCGGTCACCGGATCAATCACTAGCGGTATTGACCATACGTCCGCGCTCGCTCCTTCCAGCCTCTTAATCAAATGAATTCCGCTCGCACAGTTTCCAAACTGATCCGCGCCACACAGTTGCAAATCCACCCCATATTCTCGGTACAAATGCAAAAAATCATAACCTTGAATCAGCGTATAAGAAAACTCCGCATACGAAATCCCGCTCCCGCCTTCGCCGATCCGCTCCTGCACAAACTGCCGGTCTAGAAGTTGCGTCATCGAAAACGCCTTCCCTACCTCGCGCAGGAACTCCAAATACCGCATATCTTTGAACCAGTCATAATTATCGACCATCATCAAGTTCTCGCTCTTGACAATCCGCCGCATCTGCTCGCCAATTTTTGCCTTATTATATTCCACTTCCTCCAGCGGTTTCAGGTCGCGCTCCTTAGTTTCTTTCGGATCACCAATTTGTCCCGTTGCCCCGCCGACTAGTAGAGTCGGTTCATATCCGTGTCGCACAAAACACGCACACATCATCGCTGCCGCCAAATTTCCAATCGTCAAACTATCCGCCGACGGATCCGCCCCCCAATAAAACTTCTTCGACTTTCGCGTATCCAGCTCCGCCGGGTCTTTTATCGTTGTTTCTGCACGAAATCCGCGCCAAATTAGTTCTTCAGATAGTTTCATTCCTTCATTATAACATAACCCCCGCCCCTCTGTCACTTCCCCGGAGGTCGCCATCTCTAGAAATCCCGCCATACTCCCGAGATTCCCGCTTTCAAAACGCCAACCTCATAAAACATAAAAATCGGCCACCCTTAGGTGGCCAAATTTCAGCAACTAACTCACACCGGAAAATTCAGTATCGGCTCTTCCGACTGCGCCTCAAAAGTCTCCCTTCTCAGCCATTCCGTATATTCATCCTCCGGATCTGGACGCTCAGGTATCAGCCTTCGCTCCAGCCTTCTGCCTAGTTCCTCGACTCCGTAGCGATATTTCTCCGCCTTGCCCACGGTATCCCCGTGTCGCGTCGCAATTTCCACTACCGGCACCCACGGAAATCTCCACAGCGTCGTTTCGTTATCGACATACTGATCTCTGAGACTTAAAATCATCCCCTCAATTCTGTCTGAATATTCCTCGCTATCTCTCTGCTTCGCCAGCGCAAAGCACTGATCCGCCAGCAGCTGCAGGGGATATTTCCCGCCTGTCGCCGGAATCATTGGCACCAGACTCAGCCACCCGAGCAGCCACGTCAAAATTTTCAATATTACCGCTCCCAGCGTCGTCTTCACTTTTGCCGACTTTTTCAAACAAGTACTCGGATTAATCAAATAAATTTCAACATCCGCCCCGAACACTTGCTTCACCCTTCTCGCCACCATTTCGCTCAGCGAAATCGCAAAAATCCGAATCGGCATCGCCGTCTCTCCGGCCTTCTCTTGGTATTCGTCGATCCACTCGATTATCTCATTAGTCATCTCCCGCGGATTAAACCCTAGCAGGGAATAATTAACCGTCACCAGATAATTATCCATCGTCTCCAGCATAAATCCATACGCCGTCTCCGCAAAAGCCGCCATCCCTGGAATCAGCATATTCACTGTCGGCCTCGTTTCATCTCCAGACGAATCTCCCCCTGAATAACTCCTGCTCTGCCTAAGTATCCAACCGCCAATCTCTCGAATCTTCGCTCCGTGTTTTCTTCTTAGAAAAACCGCCTGTCCAATTACATAAGACACCATATTTACTATCAACATCGCTACAATAATTTTTATTGACATCTCGCCCTCCCCCAATCTCAGTTACTCGTGCAGTTAGTCTCAGTTGCTCCTACGGCCAGTCTAGTCGCCTGTACAGCCAGATTAGTTGCCTCCTCTCTTAAAGTTCTCCCTTTCGCCTTAGTTTCTGGCTCCAGTCTCTAGATCCTCTCTGGCCGCACCAAAATCCCAGCGTTTAACGCCTCTCCTCCCATTATAGCACACATTTCTATAAAAGTCAATGCTTATCTTCCAGATCCCGCCCCTAGTCGCGACATATCCGATATAAAAATGAGGCCTATCCTAGGTCCCAAACCAAAATACGGTGTTAGTTCAATGAAGGTATGGGCCAAAAATCCTTATCCCCTATTTCACACCATTTAAAAACCACCCATCAGGGTGGTTTTCGCCGTGTTTAAATCCTACCGGAACTCCGGCTTTGCCTGACGGCACTTCCAGATAAAGTGTTCGGCTAAACAACTAAGAGCCAGAATACAGCCCAGAATAGCCAAACTTGCCAGCCCTACGATCGTCTTCGCCTGGCAGTCAAACTTCTCGCAGCCCAGCAGAATGTACGCCGCAATCACCCTGAAGTGATGACTTTCGTCGATATAAGGTTGTGCTGCCGCTCGTAAGTGTCCATAGGCAAAGAATATCTTAGCGCCAATTATTATGGCGCTGCTAGCGTATATTACAACACTACACGCCAAATACAGTCTTCCTTGTGTTATGCTAACCCCAGACGTATGACATGAGAAAATCCCCACAATTATGACCGCAATAATGCTTATGCCTAGTGCCGCCCGATAATTCTTCCCGTTATAAAGTTGATTTACGGGATACCATGCCTGCGGCGGCTGTGTCGCGCTCCCCTCGACTTCAATGTCATTCAGCAGAGGTATTTCATATTCTGGGTTCGCCAGCGGTGATTCCTCTGGAATCCTCATCTCGCCTATCACTAAGTAGCCAATCCCTACGACTGCCAGCGTCAAAAACAGAAAAATTCCCAGCGTCCATCCTATTCGGGCATTAAAATGTTTCCTCATCTCTTTCTCCCTCCTCCAGAAAGCCTGCGCCATCAGATTTCAAATTTCCTAAGGACTCGCCTCAGCCAACAAAAACCCTTGGCGCGTAACTCTAAGATTACGTCCTTACCTTCTGATTGTATCACACATTGCAGAAAAAGTCAATAGCACTTTCGCAGTTTTTCATTTTGCATCGCATTATCTCCCCTTGTCAATCCGTCTCGAACCCCACCCCTAGCCTTTTTTCTTATCCTCTGTTATGATAAAACTATCATTATTTTGGAGAAACCATGCAAAACACTTCATCTTTGCCAACTATCACCAAGCGCGTCCTCGCCTTCGACGTCGATCAAACTCTCAACGTTGCCAAAACCCCGATCGATGCTAACGTTGCTGCCGCCTTGCGTGATTGCCTCGATCATTTTGAAATCTGCCCAATTTCCGGTCAAAAATTCGACCAGTTCCTGATTCAAATCGTCGATCCGCTCAAAAGCGCCGGCGCCACTCCTGCTCAACTTTCTCATCTCCATCTTTTCGTCGCCCAGGGCACCCAATATTACAAGTTTAATCTTGAGACTTCCGACTGGGATCAAGTTTATAATTATCCTCTCAAACCCGAGGAGATCACTAAAATTACCGCAGTCCTCGAAACTTCTGCTCGGAAACTTGGCTACTGGGAAGCCGACAAGCTGAAGCCCGGCGACGAAATCATCGAAAATCGCCTTTCCCAGATCACTTTTTCTGCTCTCGGTCAAACTGCCGGCACTGCCGAAAAGTACGCTTGGGATCCTGATTTGAAAAAGCGCACTGCTATCATCGCCGAATGTCGCAAAGAGCTGCCCGATTTTCTCTTCGAAATCGGCGGCACGACCTCTATCAACGTCGCCGCTCCTGGCATGAATAAAGTCTTTGGCATGACCAAGCTCCTCGAACTTCTCAAAGTCGATAAATCCGCCGTCCTCTACTTTGGTGACATGACCGAGCCAGGAGGGAACGACTATCCCGTCGTCGAGATGGGTATCGACACCATCACGGTCCGCTCCCACGAAGATACTCTCTTCGCTCTCCGTGGCATCCTCGGTGTCCTCCCCCGCGCCTAAACCCTAATATTTCGCAAAAAGTATCCCAATCTCAAATTTCGCCAGTCCGCAAAATCCCTAAAATCCTACTATTTTACAATATCCCTACACCTAAAACCCATTATCCCACAAAAATATCCCCAGACGTATCTGGGGATATCAGTGAATTTATCAGTTACGAGTCTAACTTCAGCCTTCAGTAATTGCTTTATCGCAAGCCATCAGCCCCTCCTTAATCAGATTAAACTTGCGTACGATCTCTCTGCTCCCATTCGGCAGGAATTCCACTCTCGGCAACGTCAATTGCGCAGAAGTCGCAAACACCCGCACATTCCCCCGGCGTTCCGTCTGCGCTTTCTCATTCAGGTATGCAAACTTCGGCGCGAACTTTTCGTAGTTCTCGACCCGCGTCTTGCAAATCTCAAACGCCGACAGCAAATCCGCATTCAGAAGCGGCATGTTTTCCAGCATTTTCGTCAGTTCTTCCAGTGGCGTATCGTAATCGTACTCGGACTGAAGCAACATTATGCAAGTCTCCGGGTCCAGTATCTTGCCGGTACAGTTCTCGAAAAACTCTTCGTACCTCGGCACTCTCGCTCCTAAAGCTATAATCTTAGAATCATCAAAGTTAATCTCACCTCCCACCGGGAAGAATTCCTTCTCGATACCACGGATCATGCTCTTAATCGCTTTACTTTTCTCGTTAATAATTGCAGAAATCAGGCGAATTTGCGTATCCAACATCGTAATCGTCACCCGTTTCTGGCAAAATTCTTCTTCGTCCTCCTTGGTTTCTTCCCGATCCTTGACCCACTCCGCATGCACAGCATCATACAATTCGCTGCCTTGTTCAAGGCTCAGAACATAATAATCTACACCTTGTCTGCCGTCGTCGGAAGAGCATTTGAAGAAATCGATCACGGCGTCTCCGAACTTCTTCTCTAAAAAATCATCCGAAGTCCGACCTTTGCTTTCGCTTGTTGGTCCTCCCCAAGCGGCGCCCATCAGTATCTGCTCCGCCTCGTCGAAACTGGTCAGTTCGAACGAGTTGCACTGGGTATCGTATTTTCCCCAGAGATAATCTCCATATTCCGGTCCTTTCCCTTGCGGGTCAAATCCCAGTGCTCTGAAAATTCTCCCGTTCGTCCCCATAATCGGGCATGCAACGATAATTCCGTTCTCCATATAGGAGAGTTCGTAGCTGTCTCCGATTTTGAAGCGTACCGGTGCTGCGTTTTTCTCAGGTCTGACCCATGAAAAGAATTCTCCATCGTCAAACACGTTTGTACCGACCGCATCCGCCAGCACTCTCCGCACCAAATCTCTGCCCAGTGGCAAGAAATCCTTCACGAAAATCTGCTTCCCAGGCTCAAACTTCTCTCCCATTTTTTCATATAGCTGATCAATCCGCAGCGCAATTGCATCGCTCGCCGGTCTCATCTCTTTCATCCTTTCCAGTATTCTCTCCGCTCCTTTCACGAATTCCTCCGCGCTCATCGTCTCGAACGCCGATGTCTCATCGCCGTCGTTAGCGCCGCAATTATCGCACTTTGACTCCCGCAGAGCCGCACTAATCAATTTGTGCTTTTCTGCCAGTATTTCTGGCGCCATCCCCATCTGTTCCTGAACTGATTTTGCAGTTGCGCACTCCTGGGTCTCTTTCTTAGTCATAATCATTCCTCCTTCCGGCTTTCCGGAACGCCAATACTGAGGGTTTGCCTCATCTTGCAGCAAGACTTATCTTGCGCATTGATGTCGCCGTCTCTAAACGGCTATGAGACGTCTTCTCAAAAACGCTTCGTAGCCGCTTAGATTCGCGCCGAAATTCTCTAAAATAACCAAAAACCATAAATGGATTAGTCGCATTCTCTCAAAATGGCCTAAAAACTATAAATAGATTCGTTGAAATTCCCCAAAAACCAAGAAAAACCATAAATTCACTGATTTTCAATGTACGAAGGCCATCAAAAACACGCCATCACTACCATTATAGCACAGATTACCAAAAAATGCAATACTCTAGTCAAACTTTCCCATTGTGCTATACTTAATATATGAAATCATATATCGTGGGCAACTGGAAGATGAATTTTTCGGTCGGCGAGTCTTCCATCTATCTTCACAAACTTTCACAAAAAATCCGTGCTTTTCGCAATCTCGAAGTTATCGTTGCTCCGTCCATGATTGCTCTCCAGCCCTTATCTTTGCAAGTCGATCGCAAGAAAATTCGCCTCGCTTCCCAAACCGCCAATCCCCACGATTTCGGCGCCTATACTGGCGAAGTCTCCTATACCCAACTCCGCGGCATCGTCGATTACGGCATCATCGGTCATTCCGAGCGTCGCCAACTCTTCGGCGAAACCGACAAGACCATCCGCGCTTCAGTCGCCGCCGCTCTCCGTAATGGTATCACTCCTATTCTCTGCCTCGGTGAGACCGAAACCGAGCATACTTTTGGCGAAACTTATGACGTCCTCCGTGATCAGTTGCTCGGTGGCCTCTCCGAAGTTTCGACCGAAGATCTCAGTAAAGTTATCCTCGCTTACGAGCCAGTCTGGGCTATCAGCACAACGACCGCTTCTCATCTCGCCGCTCCCGAGCAGGTCGGTGATATCGTCTCCTTCCTTCGCAATATCCTCAGCGAATCCTTCGGCAAGGCTCTCGCTGCCGGTATCCCCATCCTTTATGGTGGTAGTATTAATCCTTCCAACGCCGGCGCCTATCTCACTATCCCTGGTATTAACGGCTTATTAATGGGTAATTCCAGTCTCATTGCTGACCAATTCGTCGAAATCGTTGAAATCGCTAAAAAGGTTCAAGACTAATGACTGACTCGATGCCGAATCTGGTCCATCCTGGCGCTAATCCGGCGCCCTTGGATCCTATGGCTCCGTCTCCGGCTTCTCGCTATCAGCCGGCCTCCTCTCTGAGTTCCCCGTCTTCTGCTCAAACGGCTAGGTCTCCGCAATCCTCTCCTTCTCCCGATCCAACTCGCCCCGCCCCTGTTACCTCAGCCAAAGCCGCTTTGAATGCCCTGCTCGCCAAGCAGCGCTCTCTCCCTAAGTCACCTCTCGCTCCTTCAGCGCGCGATATTGTTAATGCCGCCGCCAAAAACTCCCCCACCGCCACGAAATCCGCCGCTACTCTTCATCACGGCTCGATCCAAAAATCCCTCGAATCCACTCGCACTTCGACTTCCGCCTCTGCCCTTTTGCGCAGCGCGGATAAAAGTTCTCAACCTCGCCCAGTGGTTCGTACCTCGCTCAAAATCGGTGAAGCCGCTCGCCCCGAGCGTCAGCCGGTTGTCCTGCCTCAAGGCTCCCGCATGGCTCGGGCTGCTCGCCAAGCCTTACCGCCTCAGCCTCTTGGGGCCTCCCGTCGTCCCACACTGAACACTCATCGCGCCTTGAATTCCTTAACTCCTTCCGTTTCTCAGTCTCAGCGCCCTGGCCTCGCCGCCCCAGGCGTCAATCCTTCTTCGGTCTCTTCTCTCCAATTGGCTTCTGATCGCCCCGTGGCATCTTCCGGATCTAGCAATTCTATCCCAGTTTCCACTTCTTCGACCTCCGCCCCCTCAGTCCCGCATCGCAATCCTCGCCAAATTCGCGACCCCCAAATGGTTGGCTTCCGCTCTAAAGCTGCTCCTCGCCCCTCAACTCCCGCTCCGACCACGGTTAGCTCAAACGGCATTTCTATCCAATTTGGCTCTAATAATTCCGCTGCCTCTGCCCCGAATCGCCCCAGCGCCTCTACTCAGAACCGCTCGACTATTGCTGTTCAGAGTCGTTCCGCCACCCTCGCTCAAAATCACTCCACTCGACCTGCCGGGTCAAATCTTCGCAACACTCTTGCCGGTCGCCGCTTCCGTCCCGCCAGTAAAGGTCACGCTTTGACGAAACCCGAAACTATCGCCGATAGTTCTTATGTCATGTCTGCTCCGCCTAAACTCAGCGCTCATCCCGCTCCGCCCTCCAGTCCCGCTCCCGCCCCTGGCGACAAATCGCCCATCGGCCAAGTTCTCGGTCGAGCTGTCGCCTCTGGTCATGGTGGCGCTGCTACGAACGAATATCTTGCTATCAAGTCTCAAAATACGTCTAATTATAGTTTCAGCCGCCACAATCCCACTCCTGCCACGCCAAAATCTTCTCCAGCGCCCAAAAAACGCTCCCTTGCCAATGAATCCCCCTTCATTAAATCCGTCACCGTCGAGAAGCGCCCGCTCTCTGGCGACACCCGCCCCCAGCCCACCACTTCCTCAACCTTGCAGCTGCCGAATCCTAACGCTTCCGCTAAGCCTACAAAATCTAGCAAACTCTCTCGCAAAAACACCTATACGAAAAAATCCGCTCCCGCCCCCGCTTCTCACTCCAGCCTCCCCTCTAAACCCACTGTTATTATCCCCTCTAGCCGCCGCTCCAAAGCTCCGCTCTTCTTTCTCGTTCTACTCACCATCATCCTCGGCGCCGCCGTCGGCGCTGCCGCTTATCTTTGCTTCTTCCAATAACCTAATCCATAACTATGCTATCTCCTTATTTATTAGACATTTATAAGGATAGCACAAGAAAGAACCACCATTAGGTGGTTCTTTCTATACAAGTATAAGCAACAACTTATTTTTACCGCATAGCCCAATTTTCAGATCATATTATATATACAACAAAAATCACCACGAACCGTGATGTTATTTTGTTGGTGCGAGTGGAGGTAGTCGAAACCTCATCTCAAGTTTGGAAAACTTGCATACTAACCGCTGTACTACACTCGCAAATCACTGGTATAGGTAAGGTATTGAAACCATACCGACGACCTTCTGGACCACAGTTAAAAATCGTCCTGGGGTACCTTATCGAATCGAAATGGAACGAAATTGCCACGGAGTTCTTCAGAGTTAAGCATATTATCTCTGCTTCACCCCTAGCCAGATCCCGCCATCGATAATAAGATGCCACGCCAAGTCCTTAGGGTTTTCACCCTAATCTCATTATAACATAAAACCCCTTATAAAATCTAAAAATCCACAAAAAGAAATCCCCCTAGTAGCTCTGGAACTTGCTCTAGAGGGTGTTGATTGCTTATCAGTTACTAAGACACAAGAGAGAAGAGAGATTGACGCGTTACGCAAACACTAAAGGATGAATGCTACTGCACACAACTCAAACTCGGCTATATTCTTAGCTGGGGTGTTAATTTGCCGATATTCCTCGCTTGTTTCAATCAAGCTCTGATATTCTATCTCTAGCATAACACGCTTTTGGTTTTGTGTTTTTTATTGTTGCTAATTTTGCTAATCAATCTCAAACTAATACCCCCTTCCCTTATATTTTGGTGACCACCATAAGTCCTTGCTTTGACGCTCCGTCGAAAAACTTGTTTTTGCTGGTTTTTCTTTTTTAATGGCCAGAGTTTTTGTGGTCGGCGAAGTGTGATTAGGGCTAGCTACTGTTCTTAGGTTGTATGACATCTAGATAATTTTAGTCATATTGCCCGTGGTAAGGTCGGAATACGTGCCTCTTACTTGCTCCCAAAATATAGGCACGTCGCATCGTGGAGTCGAGACCAAACACAAAGCCTCTTGCTTGCCCACTAAAAGAAGCATAGTATAAAGGACCTTTATCAAAATTACATTTATTGATGATCTTTTTGTCTTGCCCAGGATTTAACGGTTCCATTTTTAGACCAAGGTTGCATCTCAATGGATTTTCTGCCCAGAGCAAAGCTTTCATAAAATCGCCTATTTTGTTTATAAGGGTAGCATCCGTGTATGCTTCCTCAATGGACCAATGTTCATCCCTATATAGTGAAAAATCAACCAAAAAGCCAGGACGCCTGGCAGGCTTAGCGCTAGAAGTATCATTTTTCTTGTCGATCTTTTTGCGTGTTTTCTTGGCTACCATTTCTTACAAAGTCGCTGCGGTCATTAGAAGGTCTTTTGATATGACGGTTTTGTCACCCTTGCCGTTAGCGTAAGTCTGATCCCACGCAGAGCCTTTTTCGTGGGTTTTGCTAACTAGAGACCACGCAGAATGATCCGCACCTTTTTTAAGAAACTTATCCAAAAAGACAGCTCGACCCTCATCAATCTCACCAAAATCGCTCATATCTATATCGAAGTCCGTAATAAAATATGCACCACACTGCTTAAATGCGTCATATACCTCGCGCACAACAGGTCCATATTGCCAAGCTTCGATGTCGTCATCAAAAAGAAGATCTCCATTATGGGATTGCATATACTCAACCTGAGCAAAGTACAGAAGTTTCTGGAGTTTAAGGTTCGTAAGATCATTGTTGCCAACAAACTCCTCGTTACCAGCACCAAGAGAGTTAAACTTTTTTACCAGGTAAGCAGCTACCGCTTTTGCACTTGCCATATCAAACCCTTTAATTATTACTTTTATGCTATTTTATCATAAAATAACTAATATGTAAAGAGCGTTATGAAAAACCGCATTGCCTACCCCTATTATAACAGAAGCGTTTTACGATGTCGCTATTGACCTTTTTACAAAATGTATTGAAGGTTTGCGACTTGCTGGCTGCTATCAAGCCTACTGGTTTGGTAGAGTTGACACTATTCAGTACCAAATGATATAATGAGAAACAATTAAAATGGAGGTATTATGTTAACCAAAATTTTAAGAGTAGCTTGTCATTAGTTTTGCAAAAGCAAAGATATCGCTAGTGAGTAAGTCTAGCCAGTAGCCCATCTCTTGGAGACGTTCAAGGACGAGTTGCTGAGTTGGATAATACCAGTTAATATCACACCCAGTATATAGGGACATTAAGGTTCAAATATTGAGTGAAATTGATATTAATTGGCGAGCCACGAAGAGAACCCCCTCATTGGGGGATTTTCTTTTTGATGAGTTTTCCCCCATTTTCTTAAACTTTTAGGGTTTCCGACTAGGATAACTCTCTTTACTGGCTGACAGCATAAGTATGATAGATATTGGGGCTGAGGAGAGCCTGTTGGGTTTAGCGTTTGGTGGGTTCAGGTTTTACCAAAAATGTTTTTACTTTTTGGTATTATGCTTAAAACATATGGCTAGACCTACCAAATACACACCAGAACTCACCAAACGCGTCCGTCAGTATCTCACTGATGGGCTGACGGTGCGTGATTGTTGTTATGGTGTAGGGATTAGCGAGGATACTTTTTGCCGTTGGCGAAGGGAGAAGCCTGAGTTTGCCAAATTAGTACAAGAAGCAACTGAGGCTCAGTGTTGGAGTAGTCTAGGTCTTGCGCTTACTAGCGAATACCGACGGTACCAGAGGCGAATAAAACGCCCTCAAACGCAACCGGAAAGCTCAAAATGGCCAGATACCCATCTCGACACCGAGAAGCCCCTAGAACAGGCTCTAAACGGCTCACAAAGCCGTTTTGTCAGAGGCGGTATAGTCTCACCCGTCAATTCTGACTTTGCAGTAGGGTTTAAAACTAGAACTAGCCCACCAACCAATGATTTTGGTGAGCTGGTATGTTGTGGACCTTACTATAACTCTACGACGAGCAAAGTGGAGTGGGTGGAAAAAGAGACCTATGGCAAACCAGTTCTTCATCGTTGTAGTTTGGAGAAGTGGGAAGAAATCGCCAAGACTAGACTTATGAGGTGAAATACCAAACACAAGCCGCGATAAGACCACCAAGTAAGACGAGTGAGAGAATAAAACAAATCACAATCACCACGAAAGCACCATTGCTAACTTCGCGACTATGGTGCTTGGCATCATCTTTGCCCATTTCATAGTACCACCAAGGATTAAAAGGATTGTTACTCATAGTTCTTGTCTTAGATTATAGCCCCATTCACCTTAAAACCTAAAATAATCTCCCAGAATTAACAACATCCTCATTACGAAGTTCGGCAAGATTCAACATATCACGAAGTGTAGCACGACGATTCCGTGAATTATGGAAAGTCTCATCACCAAGAATGGCATAATGCCAAGCCTTATCCTCTCGTTTCTCGCTCGGAAGCTTGTTGATTTTATCAACCCAATTGCAGGCAGACCGTTGCTTTCGCTTGACGTTTTCAGCCGATAGCTGATCTTGAGCCTTGGTTTCCACGAGATAGACATCATTACCAAAGCGCACGAGAAAATCTGGAATATAGACTGCCAGCAAACCGTCTTCACGCACATAACGAAATCGCAAGAAAGTGTGCTTATTCTCGATAACCTTACAAAAAGCATCTACCTCGCCATCATTATCGGCATATTCGCAAAAGTCTTTCTCGTATAAGCCTTTATTGCTAGGATAGGGCAACATCTCGTAGATGCATTTGACTGGCTCAATGGCATAATTCTCACGCACAGTGATGCGATTGATACTAGACAACGCGCTGAAGATTACCTCGGCTTCACTACTAATCTCAGTTTGTTCTTGAGCCTCTAAGATCAGCATAGAGAGTTGTGAAGAGATATGGTTAATGACATTTTCTAGACGTAGAACCTTCCAGATTTCTGGTAATTTTGGATCAACTGTTTGATTAAACAGTTTCGTGCGAATATATTGGTCGGCTAATTTTGCAACACTGGCAGCATCTATGGCTATTCCAGGTAAATCGTTACCTCGTCGATGTCTGCTCACTTCTTCTACTGGGGTACCAAGTTTGGTGATAATTCGATTAACTAGCCGCATTAGGTAGTCATTATAACTCGTGGCCTGAAATACTCCATTCGCTACATCGAAGTCGCCAAAATGGGTTTTCTCAGTAATCTCGGTGCTAATCCATCGCTCGTTATCGGGCACAATTTTTTGAAGTTCAGAGAGTGCTATGTAAAGTGGTTTTAGTCGGTTAATGTCAAGATGTGGTGACTTCATAATCTCATCGGCCTCTTGGATAATAGTTGGCACCCGGAAATCATATTGTTCGTAATCCGACTTTAAGCCCACCTTAATAAGATCGCCTTTTACATTGTCGTCGCCATCAGTATCTAGGTCGCTATCATCTTCACCAATTACACCCTCATCAATTAACTTCTGGTAAAACTCACGAAAAGCTGGATGCTCAACGATAGAAAGAACATCGAAGTAGTTACTGGCAGTCTTTTTCTCTACGAGAATACGATGGCGATTTTCTCGTTTCAGCTCATCGATTTCTTCATTGCCACGCCACATTAGACGTAAGCCCCGACCAATAGTTTGCTCTAGGAGAATACCAGAAGTCGTAGAACGGAGCGGTACGATAACACAAATATTATTCACATCGAATCCCTCACGCAACATCAAGACCGAGATAACAATACGGGGCTTCTGATAACGATCTAAGGCAAAGAGTTGTTGTTTCATTTCTTCCCATTCATCTTGCCCAACTTCGCCTTTCTTATTGCTATGAATTTCCAAAATATCATCTGGGTCGCGCCCTTCAGCAATCAAGAAATCACGTACGTGTGGGACCACCTCAGTATCTTCGCATATAATTAACATCTTTGGTACTTTGGTTTCGTCCACATCAGAAAAATTACGTTCCAAAAGATTGAGCTTGGCAATGCTAGCACGCAGCATTTGGCGTTGACCATCAGAAAGATCGATAATATTTTTACGCTCGTCACGTAATACCTTAAAGTCTAGAGCTTCAGTATTAAGCTCCTTTCGTTCATCAAGCACCACGGTCTTGACCAAACCATTTTGGATAGCAGTTTTAAGTTCAAAATCTACTACAATGTGTGGGAAATAGACCTTCTCCTTACCTCGCTGATTGTATGGCGTAGCCGAGAAGTCTAACTGCATATAATGGAGGCCTTTCGGCTCACCAATATAGCGTAAACTTTTTTGCCACTCTACCTCTAGGACTTCGCCGTGCTTTTTCACCTCGTGGATGTGATGAGCTTCGTCATTAATTACCATCAAATCTGGAAGGTTACGCAAAAAGTCTAGTTCACGCTTATCGCTGAGTGAGCGGTCAAGGTCGTCTAGACCGTGACCAGCGCTGGTGCCAGGGCTGACCGGTAGTCCAGCCCAACCATCTCTCGTGTCATCCTTGTTTTCCACCCCCATCAATAAGTGATAATTCGTGATAGCTACTATCCCGTCACCTGTGACGGCACTACCAATACTAGACTTCTCTACGACGCTACCTTGGAGAAAACCAAAAATCTCTTCTCGATATTCGTCAGGAATAAACAAGTCTTGGTTCTTCTTGAGGTCGGAAGTTTCAAAATCACGAGTATCTCCGTTGTTCTCTTTGCGCCCACAAAACGCGTCTAGCAAACGGTCATACACAATTAGACCTGGAGCGACAATAAGAAAGTTTTTAGTGTAGCGATCACTATTTTCGTGACGAGCATTGAGATATTGCCAAACTACGAGAGCTTCGAGTACCCAAGTTTTACCTGTGCCGGTCGCCATTTTGACACAGTATTTTGGATAGGAGAAAAACTGCGTAGGGTCAGTAATACGATCCATCCCACTACCTTTCTCCGCGAGTAATTGTGGAGCAATTGCACTATACGCCTCGTGTGGAGTATTAAGCTTCAGAACTTCATATAAGTAGATTATGTTAAGAATTGCTTGTCGCTGACCTTGGTGGAAGTTCATTTTACGCAACTCGGTATGAGCAGAATCAAACCAATAGGTGAGTAATGCACGAGTAGTGGGCGTAACATTCTCCAGAAAACTACCATCTTTCCAAGACGCATTAGCTTGGTCGGAAACTGCCTTTGCAAAGGCGAGTGGTGGATATTTTGCCATATTATTTTACCTCCAAAATTACTTCACTTTCTAGCCCAAAAACATCGACGGCACGAATGGCAATCTTGCCAGAAGTTCCGAGTGGCAAACGAGTTTTTGTTGTAACGTGAAGAGGCCCACCACCATTCTCAGTATTTCCACGATAATCTTGCCATATACTCTTGAAAGTTTTACCGTCATAATTCGGGTCTATTGCCCAATACTCGATAAGGGCGAGAGGGTCACGGGCAATAATCTCATCCATTTTCTTGCGATTTTTCTCATCTAACGGTAGCGCATCGGCGGAGAGAATTACATAGTTATCAAGTTCAATCTCCGCCTCTTCGCCGAGAACAATTGGATCTTTTACGGTCAGGTATTGAAGAGAGGTAAAACGCACGGGGGTATGGATGGTGCCATCGTCGTCCACGGCGACTTTGCTATTTAGCGTCTTGAAACTAGTCTTACTCTTAAGCTGGTCTAGTAGGTCCGGTGGAATAACTCGAAAATCTACAACATTACCAAAATCACCAAAGAGATTATTTGCAAGTTCACCAAGCCTCGGATGGAATGTCCAACCGAGCACAGTAATTTTATCCCATCCACCTTGAAAGTTGTTCATATAATCTTGGGCTTCTAGTAAGGTGTTATAACCAACAACCATACTGGGTGACACAGCCATCACTAAATGCTTGGTGCGAGGGATATAGCCGAGATTGCGCTTCGGATTATCTTCTAGACGAAACGGTTGAGCGCCATACAGCTGAAGGACGACTTGATTAAGGTCTCCTATACGATAACGGCTACCAAAGGTGGCCGACATTTGCTCACGCTGGTAATCACCGATTGACTGATAAAAGAACTCTTTTGTCCCATTATCAATAAAGCGCTTGCGCATAATCATAGTGGCAGGCTTACCAATATCGGAAATGATCCATTTGCGCCCCAATTTCTCCGCCACAGCCGCCGTAGTACCCGAACCACCGAAGAAATCGGCCACGATCGAGCCTTCGTTTGAAGAGGCTTTGATAATGCGCTCGAGGAGTTTCTCGGGTTTTTGAGTAGCATAAGATAAGTTCTCTTTAGAGCTGCGTATAGCGAGTGCTATATCAGTCCATACATTCTCATAATCAATATCCAGCCAAAAGTCTTCAACGAGCTTACCGCGAGATAGCTGCTCCTCTATACGTTTACTATCTCCTTCGGTTGTCCACGAGCGACTACCTTGGCTATTAAGACCTTTGTACGGGATACGAACATCATCACTATTAAAAATAGCCTCGTCTTTTGCGTACCAAAAAATCGTATCGTGTTTTCTCGGAAAGTACCGGTCAACATTACTTGCTCCATTATAAGTCCATATTATCTCGTTTCTAAACTGCTCCTTGCCAAATATCTCGTCCAATATTAATTTTGCGTAATGTCCAACGTGGTAGTCCAAATGAACATAAATACTTCCCCTCTCGCTCAACAGCTCCCTCATAAGCACTAATCGAGGATACATATATTTTAGATAAGCAACAGTACCTTTGACCTCTTCGCCACCAACATTATTGCTCCAAGTATCAGCATAAGCAAACTGCTCGAGGACAGTCGGTTTACTATCAATGCTGGCTCCAGGAAGTTCGATCTTCGTACGATAATCAGCCTTACTATCATATGGTGGATCAATGTAGATTAGGTCAATTTTGCCACGCATACTCGGGAGACCTGTATCAGGATCACCAGCCAGCAGAGCCTGAATCGCCAGAAGATTATCGCCGTAGATTAGGCGGTTCGTCCAACGCTCGGGCCGACGTTCGCCTGAAACGGCAGCGAGGGCCATAGCTCCGAGTTCGGACTGGGTCCGATCCTTGTTCGGAGCGACGAGCTCGTTGGTTTGTAAACTGATACGGGAGGTATTTGATAGTCCCTCTAAAATGCGGTTTGCCTCACGCCTACCCTCGCTGACAACCTTGGGGAGTAATTCGATAATACTTGACACTCGTGGACTCCTTTACGCAAGCTAACAACCGTGACACCGTAAAGGGGTGACGATAAAAAACGACACCGTGCCTCCACGAGTGTCGAAGTCGTTTCAAGCGATAAGCATACAGTATCATACGCAAACCGTCGGCACGATGCCGTTTCCAACGTATGATAAGCACTGCAATTCTTATCACTTAGCTTAATGCTTGAAATATTTCTTAACTTCGACAATATCAGTATATCATCAAAAACCTGTGATGACGAGAGCCCCAAACCATACTAGCCTAAGAAAACTAATTATTTTAGCCAAAATAAAAAACGCTTTAGCATTTTCGCGTTACGATAAATCACAAGACGCCACTCGGTTATCGACCAAACGAGCGGCCAGTCTAATTGACATCTACCGGCGACGTAAGCCAACATATCAACTCTTTTGGTCGGGAGATGCTGAAGATGTCAAAACGGGACACTAGCTATTCCGAAATAAACACTTTCGAAAAATACAACCTAAAACCAATTATCTCCGTTAAAGAAGCAAGGAAGCTGCTTGGCAAAAAGGTTTCCGACCAACTGCCAGATGAACAAATCGGGCAACTCATCGGGGATTTCTCAGCCATTGCCAAAGATTCCTTGGAAGCTAGTTTGGTTCCATAAAAACGATTTGTGATATAATGGGCTAATATGGGTAGAAGGAAAACAGCCTACGGCTATATTAGGGTATCTACGGAGGGGCAAGTCGATGGTGCTTCACTAGACACGCAGAGGGATGCCATCGAAAAGTTCGCAGCCAGTCATAACATTGAGATCGTGGGATGGTTTGAGGACCCAGGTGTCTCTGTTAAGAACGCAAGGCGACCAGGGCTTCAAAAGATGCTTAAAACCATTGATGAAGGCAAAAAGGGGGAGATTGATTACGTTATTATTTTTAATATGTCACGAGCTTCAAGAAGTATTATGGCTTACTTCGTTGATATTCTCGCTCCACTTCAAAAACGAGGTGTACGACTTCTTTCAGCTAGCGATGACAACGGCGACTTAGACGATCTAGATGGAAGCTTAGCTATGACGCTCGGTGTTTTAGTTGCAGAAATTGACAACAAACAAAAGAGTAAAACTACCTCAGCAAATATGCAACGCCTAATGGTGGAGGAGGGTTGGTGGATGGGCGGTGGTCATCCACCACTTGGTATGAAACCACAGCAAATCCCAGTTAGTGAAAAAAGCAACGACGGACATCAGAAAACTCACACAATCCTTGTTCCAGATGAGACTGATGGGAGAGCTGAAAAAGTCACCACACTCCTTACGCGTTTTTCCGAGGGCGACATATTGAAGACAGAACTTCTAAAGATGGCACACGATATGGGTTTACGAGGAGCTAAAGGTGAGCCTTTAGCATTGAGCACCCTGACACATATGCTACAAAACGACCTTTACACCGGTTGGCACGCTTCAAAATCCCTCTCCAACAAAGAATTAGTAAAGATGAAGTTTGATGGCCTAATTTCGCTTGAGACATTTGAGAAAAATCAACGTATCCTAAAGCGTGGTTATCGACCACAGACGGAAAGTGATAATAATTTTTATCCTTTACATAAGACCATTTGTTGCGCCATTTGTGGTGCCGAAATGACAGAAGAAAGAGAAAACCAAAAACTACCATATCTTCGTTCTAGCGCCCCTACAAGCGGCTCTGGCAAGCGAACTCCTAGGTATAGTTGTAAGTGTAAGGGGCACGGTTCAATCTTAGCTACTGATGCCCACGCTATTTTTGAAGATTACCTTAGGCAGATTACGCCAGAAGAAGGAACGCTCAGGCTCTTCAGAGAGATTGTCAAGCGCACCGCTTTCAGGCAATTAGGGAATAACAATAATAAAATCAAAGAGTTGAATCGTGAAATTGAGGAAATTATCAGCGACAAGCAGAACGCTATCGCTCAGCTACTCAAAAATGATTTAGGATTGAGTGATGACGGCAAAAGAGAACATCTCGCTACCTACGATAACAAACGTGCTAGATTAGAAGGCGAACTGGGAGACTTGAAGAGAATCCAGCTCCTGAACGAATCCACTATTGAGTATGTCTGTAATTTTATGCGTATGCCAGCCAAACTTTGGCGTGATGGTAATCTGGAAGTTAAACAGGCTATTCAGCATATTATCTTTCCACACGGTATCTACTTCGACCTCAAGACTAAAAAGTGTGGAACGGACAAAATTAGCCCTCTCTTCTCTATAAATACCATCAAAAAAGCACCTTCTGGCGCTAATTTGAACGATATGGGGTGGGATATCGGAATTGAACCGACGACCTTCTGGACCACAATCAGACGCTCTAACCAACTGAGCTAATCCCACCATACCCACCCCCATTATATCACATTTCCTTGCAAATCAACCCCTTTCCTGAATTTATCGCATTTTCCGTTAAAGTCACAAGCATTAAAACACTTTTTCCCTGTCTATCCGACCCAATATTCTCGTTTCATCCCTAATCCCGTCCTCACATTCATTCTTGACATAAATATAAAAGTATGCTACAATGGAAGCAGGCGTGGTTAGAAGTGCGCCGCAAGGCTCTAGTCTTTGCTAGAACTTTGTTTTTGACGAGCCGAACCCGGCTAGCACCAAAAAAGGTGAGCCGGAACCAGTTAACGTCAAAAGGCAAACTGGCAACAGTTAATACCGAATAAAAAATCGATGTCAAATTGATATTAAAAGCACATCGGTATCAACTAACTCCCAATATATCATATATTGATATAAAACTTGTCAAACCCGCACCAAACCACCCTAAAACCGTAACCCTCAGGCCTCGCCTGAGAAGCCTGTTCTTTAACAACCAAAAAGGAGGAATGAATAATGTCACTTTTTAAATCCAAAGCAGACATAGTGAAAGACGAGCGCGATACGTTGTATGATGAGTGCTGGTACGAAAGATGCTTGCGCTTTAATCCTCATGTTAGGAAAGAGGAAATTTTCCTGGAGACCTGCAAGATCGTTAAAATCGCTTATTGTCGGTGTCACGGTATTATCGACGATGAGGATATGGAGCGTCTTGCGAAAGGTGAGAAGATTGAGTTGGAAGATAAACTCTTCGCGGGTTTCCGAGGTCTCTTGCGAGAGCCGATCGAGATCATGTATTTCGATGGCCCTGACAGCAACGACTATTACCTGGTTGGCGACCCGGGTTTTGACCCGATGCACTTACCAAAAGGGATCGTCAAGCGCCTGGGTGTCGCCAAGATCGAAGGTGGTGGAGTCCGAATACCTAAACCGCTTTCCACGAATAATTCCGATAAGTTCTTTGAATATTATCGGGAATTTGCTAAGTTAGCGGGGCTGGCCAAGTCCGATGACAAAGCCAAGAAACAGGCCGCTGCTAAGGAACAGATGAAGGATGTCATGGATCTCACTCCAGAGGTCCGCGACTCACTCGTCAATCGGGCGATCAACTACATCCAGCAGAACGGCGTCTATTCTGCCAGTCAGGTCGCCAATGTGATTGAGAACAGCAGAATGTCTCTGATTCAGGATCTGCTTATCCTGCAGAATCTTGGCAGTTTTTATCCAAAGGCCAAGATGACGACCGAGGAAATTTATCGAACAGTGTTCGATATTCTCCCGATCAGCCCAGAGGCTCGCGAATTTCTGCTGGCCAGTTATCTATACCGTTATCACAATGATCCTTGGCCGACCGAGCTCGGCCCCAAGCCTCAGCTTGCCGCTCCGACAACTACGGAGGCAGAAAAGTCTGACGATAAAACTCAGGCTCAGACCAAAACTCAGACTCAGGCTCAAACCGCACTGTCCAAAAAACGGTCCGCACCTACGCCAGGGAATCAGCCCGGCTCATCTAAAACCCAGCCTACGCCGGAACAGCAATCTGCTCCGCCGAGGATCAAGGTTAAGATGAAGTCGGATCAGTCTGTTCCGCCGAAGTCTCAGTCGCAAGCAGCGACAAATTCGGCGCCGAGATCGCAGTCTGGCGGCTCGCCGAAGGCTGCCCCTACGCCAGAACCTCAGACTACGCCTCGGCAAACCGCACCCAGTCCATCCCCGCGTCCTAGCGCGGAGCAGGTTCTCACACCTCGGGATTTTGCCCACACAATCGAAGTCGCTGTCAATCATGGCTTTATTGAAGCCCCCTGTGACGACGCGATTTTACGGGCTCTGGACATTTCCCGCGCTTCGTTCAGGGAGTGGGGCAACAAGAAGCTCTACAGTCTGGAGACTTTTAATGTCTGCTTGCAGAAATTCGGCGACATCATCATGGTCAAAAACCCGGACACTCTGCAATATGAACTCCATCGGCTTTAGACTGGAGTTTCCAGTAGCACTTCTTTTCTCCTTTCTCTTAGCCTCCTACGGGAGGCTTTCTTCTGCCCTGATTTTTTCACCCGCCCGGTCTCCAACCTAAGTCATAACCAGCAAAAATCCCTCTTTTCACCCCCGTAATCCTCGCCATCCCTCTTATGTTTATTATATTATAATTGCGCTTAAGTTATACAATGATAAAATACTTGACTTTTTTAAGCATGTGTGCTACAATGGAATCAGTCGGTATGAATCGGCTTATTTCGGTTCATTGACGTCCATTTACAATCGAATCATCCCAGATACAAGCGTTAAAAATTAACCAGATTGTATCTGTTTATATAGATTAGTAACCTGAAGATCAAACACCTAGGTTTTGAGCGAAAAATTTTAGAAAGGAAGTGATTGAATGAAGGCGTTCTTATTGGGTGTTGTAGCGATTATACTATTTGGCCTTGCTGCAGTGATGTTCTTCGCTGCGTCGAGATACCACCACACGGTGGTTTCTAGCCGTCGCACCGTCACCACCGAGGCGCGCCGCAGACGTACCACTAGTGCTATTGCTGGTGCTGTTTGCTGCCTCGTAGCCTTCATAATGGGGGTTCAGTGCATAGCCGAAGCGAAAGGCGGCGGCAAGAAACCTGATACCTCAGAAACGGAGACCTTTAGCACTATTACCATGAGCGAAAGTGCCACCCCCGAAGGGGAGGTCAGTAGCGAGAACCTGCCGGAAACCGAGTCCGAGTCCGAATCGACCCGCGCTCTCAGCGCCGGCGGCAAGGTGGGGCTCGCCGCTGCAGGCTTAACCCCGACTTGGCAGTCCGCCGATGACGCCACGAAAAGTGGCGACGATACTAAGGCTGCTGATGACGACGGCATCTCCTCCGAAGACGCGGTTCCCGATGTCAGCAAACTAATCAATCTCAAAGAGATTGAGAAGGAGGATATCCTGAAACCGCACTCCGTGCTGGGTGAGCATTCGAAGTATTGGTCTCGCACCGGCATGGTCTCGATGGCTCAGGAGCGTTCGAAACGCTGCGGCTTCGAGAATGCGGTCGATCTACCGTTCTTATATCAGCAGGAAATGTTTGATCGGGGAACGAAGTACGGTCGCGACGGCGAGGTTTCCAAGGGTCAGACCATCGACGAGATGGTTAAGGAGCTTGAGCAAAAAATCAAGCAACTACCCCTTGAAGAGCAGTACTCTGCGTATCGTTGGCAAACGTACGACGACATCGTACGGAAGCCTCAATACTGCGACATGGCTTATCAGATGTTCCGCGAAAACCCCTACGTCCTGAAAAACAATCAGGAATTAGTGGATCGTTGGTTTGAATATTATGATAAGTTCTTTGATCCGCAACTGCTGAAGCAGAACGAGATCGGAAAGAAGATAGTCAATATTGGGCTTGACAACTGCCTGGAATATGAGAAAGGCTACGAAGGCCAAGTCAATCATCTGATTCTGACCAAGGAGTATCAGGAATTCGCGTATAGCGCTTGCGTTATTCTCGAATTCTACCATATCAAAGGCATTTATGCCTGGGAGTCCATCGCTAATTGGCAGCTGCCAATTCCTCCGGAAGCTGACACTCGACTTATTCGTACGGAATTGACAACTGATCCTGAGCTTCAGGAGAACGGCCTGGCTGTTATTTATGAGTATCGTGTTAAAACCGGTGATGGAGAAGGGAAGCTGGTTTCAGTCTTCGGAGTTAATCTGAAGGATCGACGCTTCGAACTTTATGGTAAGAAGACCGCCCCTCCCGCCAAAGTCGAGGAGACCACTACGAAGGGTGCGCCCAAAAAGACGGTAACAACTCCGCCCACTCAAGGCACAACCGCGAACCCGCCTACGCAGACGACTACGACCGCTGCACCTCCGGAAGAAACTACGACGGCAGGTCCGCCGCCAGAGACACATACGAACCCTCCGGAGACACAGAAGCCTCCGGAAACGACTACTCAGCACGAAACTCCGCCACCTACGACCGCGGCACCGAAGAATCCGAATAACGATCCGGTTCATTCTGGTGACGCCGATAAACTCGGTGGCGACAATCAGGAGCAAAACAAGGATCCTGGTCGGCTAGAGGAACAGGCTCCGGCCGACAAAAAAGCTGAAGAGTCTAAGGCTGCCGAGTCTCAGGCGAAGCAGGAGCAGGATGACCTGAATAAGGTTGTCCAAGATCAGAACGGTGGAAAAACCGATGGAACAGTTCCTTCTACCGAGAAAGCCGATTCCGGCACTCCGGAAACTGCTGTGAAACAGGATACTGGCGAAACGGCTGCGCCCGACAACGAGACTTACGGCGGGATCCTCGAAATTCCGGACTAATCCGGATTGACTAATCTACGCACCTTGCCCGGACAGCGCTTCTTTAAGCTGTCTGGGTTCCCAAGATCAACCAAAAACTTCCAGAATAAACCCCAAATCAAAACTTCATAGTCCAAACCAAAACTTAAAATCAAAACACAATCAAGTATCGCTTGCGTTTGAGATGATTCGATTGGGACAGAAGAAATTTAACAAGATGGGCCAGAGCAAACTATCAACGTTAAATATTATTAAACCTAATCAAGTTAAACCATAATCTACAAAAGGAGATTATTTATGAAAAAAGCTCTAAAATCTACCCTTGCGGTAGCGGCAGCCGCTGCTACTTTAGGGGTTGCGGCTTTCCCTGCAGTAGTTTCTGCTTGGGGTCCTAGCCGTCAAACCTACTCACTCCGCGAAGTCAATGAAGGCGCTTTGGGTGAAAGTGTAACTTTCAACTCCATCGTCTTCCAAGATTCCGATTATGAGTGGTTCAAAAACACCTATGGTGAAGAAATCAAAAAAGGTAACATTACCGACGAACGCAACTTCGTTGGTGCTCGTGAGAACACCGGCAAAAACGAAGGTGCCGATAACGTCTGGCAAGGCAACGAGATTGAAGTCGAGGATGGTAAAACCTACCTCGTCCGTCTCTATGTCCATAACAACAGCCCCAAGAACGCTGCCAAAGATGTCAAAGCTAAGTTCTTCATGCCTTCTGGCTACAAGGCTAAGCAAACCATCGATGGCCAAATCACGGCTTCGAACGCTATGTACGATGCCTATTGGGACTACGTTGATTTTGTCAGCAAAGACAACATTCCCTTCAAACTCGAGTACGTTGAAGGCTCCGCTTCCTTGGAAAACAAGCATTTCAGTAGCAAAAATGGCGGTCTCAAACTCTCTGATGATTTAGTCAAATCTGAAGATGGTATCCTGATCGGCTATGATGCTCTGAACGGTGTTATCCCAGGCTGCTACGACTATGCTACCTACCTTGGTATCGAAGTCAAAGCCGTCTATCAACCTCAATTCACGGTTGAAAAGAAGGTTCGTATCGTTGGCGACAGCGACAAAACTTGGAAGAAAACTGTCAATGCCAAAGTTGGCGATAAAGTTGAGTTCCAAATCGAGTATCGTAACGTCGATACTAAAACTCAAGAACACATCACCATCCGTGACATTCTTCCGAATAACCTCAGTTTCGTTGAAGGCTCAGCTGTTCTCTACAACACTACTTATCCTAAGGGTGTCAAGTATGACGGTCATACCTTAATCGATAATGGTCTGAGAATCGGTAGTTACCTCGGTAACTCCAACGCTTTCATGCGCTTTACCGCTGAAGTTGTTGATAAAGACCTCGCTTGTGGTTCAAACACTCTAGTTAACTGGGGCCGTGCCTCTGTTGATGACGTTGTTCGTCAAGACTACGCTCGCGTCGTCTTGAATAAAGTTTGCGAAGATAATCCCGAGCCGGAACCGACTCCAACTCCCGATGAACCGGAAACTCCACCTGTGCTTCCGGAAACTGGTCCAAGCCTCGTAGCTGGCGGCGTTGCTGCTGCTGGCTCGCTGACCACGGCTGCTGGTTATTACATCGCTAGCCGTCGTCGCATGCACTAAGCCACGCGTCTGGCTCCGCCTCGCGGAGCCAGCGGCTTAGGCTGAATAACGTCTTGTTTGATCGCTTCAACAGGCGCAAAAATCTCCTTCGCTTCTCGCGGGGAGATTTTTTGTCACTTTTTTCATTTTCCTTCTCGCTTATGTTATAATCAAAACATGGACGGTCAGGACAATAATCCGACAAGCAGCGACTTGAACTCTTCTTCAAGCCAGCCTATTTTTACGCCTGACCCAACTTCAGCTTCACCTTCCGTCTCAAATCTCGATACGCCGTCCGCCCCATCTGCTCCTGAACCAATATCATCAACTCCTTCATCCTCGGACGCTTCTTCTCCGATGGCTTCTACTCCTGAAACTCCCGCTCCAACATCGCCGTCTACAGAACCATCATTGGCGACTCCTTCGCCAATTGTGTCTTCGTCGATAGCGCCTTCACCGACCACGCCAGCATCAAACATTCCCTCATCAACTACTCCCTCCACTTCCGCTACTTCGCCAGCCTCAACTTCCTCCGGCATTTTCTCTTCCTTTGCTTCCACTTCCTCCACTCTTCCTCCATCCGCTCCTATCGTCTCCAGCAACTCAATCCCCGCCCCCGCCGAAACCGGCGACATTATCTTGTCTCGCGATCGCTCTGATCGCCCTTCGCGCAAGTGGCCACTTTTAGTTTTAGCACTTGTTGCGGTTATTGCCGTCGTTGCTATTGTCATCTTCTCTTTAATTTCTTCAAATTCCAAATCTCCCTCTTCCGCTAACACCGCCGAGCGTCAATTCAATGAATTTGCTACTTATCTCCTCTACGGCGAAAGTCGCCCCGAACTCAGCGGGGAATATGAACGCTGGACTTCCTACAAACTTGACCAAAATCTCACCAGTGACGCTGACGGTGACTATTGGTCAAAATCCATCGGTCTCCTGAATAATTTAATCGATTCTTATAACGACAAGGACGACGAAACTAGCAAGCTCATTCAATCCACTCTCCAAGCTTATCGTTCCGATCTCATTTTTGTCGATGAAATTCGCCAACTAGAGGAGCCTACCGCTGAAGATATTATTAATATTTATCTCACTTCTGGCCAAAAGACCGCCGAAGCCCGCATCAGTAATATCTATTCCGACCTTTCCGAACCGCTACCTTACCAAGGCCAAAATTACGTTGATTATAAAAAAGCGGCGTATGCAGCGCTGGTTAAGAGAACTGAAAAATACCAAACCGCTGGTTGTATCGTTGATCATAAAATAGTTGAGTCTTGTCCTAATCTCGATTCTTTTGCAGCCTACGAAGATACCAAGGAATATGACAATAACAACGAATCCGCCAAGAAAACCTTTAACCTCATCACCAGCAATCTAGCCAGTCGCTGCTGGACTATTAGTAATCTTATCAAAGATCCTCCCGAGGCGAGCTCAGAAGTCGAAAACACCAATAATTCCGAAGAAAACAAAGGGGAAAATTCATGAAAAATATCAAACACCCTAAAATCCGCATTCTAGCCAGCATTGCTATTATTGCGATCATCTCCGTGCTTTTGCCATCTAACGCCGCCTTTGCTGACGACGACAATACATTCTTCCGCAAAGCCGCCCTTGCCACTATTCATCGATGTTACGACAGTGCTTTCAATCCCAATATTACGAACGAAAACTTTACCGGCCGGGAAAGCATCTTATCTAACCCTGGTGCTACTTCAGGCTATCTTCCCACAGGGCTAAATGGTGGCAGCGAAGGCTATACTAGCATAGATTGTAAAAGTGCCTTGAATGGCGTTGGCAGTTTTCCGGGTATGTACTCAATTGCTGGTGTTTCTGACTCAATCAATAGATCCGATACAGCCCAACTCGATACTTTTATGCAGGGGATGGGTTATAAAGTCAATCATTCTGAGTCTGGCAAGTGTATCAGTCTGACTTATACCGGAACCACTTATCGAGATAGTAATGGTAATACCGGTACGACAAGACAACCTCATGAATCTGTTACTAATATCTGTGCCAACAATGTTGAAAATGGAGTCATAAAAGATGATAATCTCACCATTGAACACACCGGTGATAGCGCTCCAATTGTTTTTAGTCTTAGTGGTAGCTCAATTAGTTGTAGGCCAGCCTTAGGAGGAGATAACCATAATGTATCCTTTGCGAATCAAAGTTGGTCCAATTTCGCTACTTCACTCTCTGGTACTTGTGGCATCCAAAATCCCAGTGTCGATATCGGCGG
The DNA here is from genome assembly GCA_964485445.1 of uncultured Candidatus Saccharibacteria bacterium. GTDB lineage: Bacteria > Patescibacteriota > Saccharimonadia > Saccharimonadales > Saccharimonadaceae > Nanosyncoccus. The sequence goes on from CAZAJJ010000001.1 coordinate 50,324, forward strand.
CGAAACCTATATTATTTACGAAAACCTTAATATTAATCGTGACGTTCCTAACGGTTATAGTACAACCTATACCTTAGACGGTAGTTCAACCTCTCATGGTAACGCAGCTATCAGCTATCTTTCCGGCAATACTTATCGTGAATCTAGTAGCCTAGCACTGACCGATCCCGAAAAACGCGAACTTCTGCAAAATTATCTTGATAATTTCTATCAAATCGACAAAAAATGTGGAACCTTTAACTCTGATGAAATTAGATCTCTAACGGGCAATGGCTATGTTCAAAGGAATATTATCGTAGATGGAGCGGCTCAATCGTGCTATGTTAAACCGACTAAAAATAATGGTTCCCAGGTTTTAATTTGGGGTAGCAACGGTCAGCTTAGCCCAGGACGGCTAGCGGGGTTCTCCGATGTTACCATGAATCTTTCCAGTTTGGTCGGCACCTTTGACTCTAGTCAAAAGGAAAGATGTAACGAAGCAGCAAATGCTGCTCGCGCCCGAGCTACAGAGATTATTAACAATGATCGCTCGACTGGAACGATGGTTGAAATGGCTACAAATACCATTGCCGAACTCGATAAAATCATCGCCGACCACGGCGAATATTGGAATGAAACCAACCAAGGCATCGTTTGCTATTCATTCACCGACTCTTCTGGTCATGTCGTCCAAACACCATCCGAAGATCTCACTGACCCCGGAGCTAGCGATAATACCCCTGACGATACCGTCGAAGACGCCTCAGACCTCGCTGCCTGTTTTAGTAGCGCCTCATCCTTAGGTTGGATACTTTGTCCGGTCGCTCAGGCAATCGGCGCCGCTGCCGATGGAATTTATTCTAATTTTGTTGAAGATTTCTTAAATATTCATCCCTCCTTTCTTAATACGGATAGCGAAAATGGCGTCTATCAAGGCTGGAAGATGTTCCGCGATGCCGCCAATATCGGCTTCGCCATTATTCTAGCTATTGTTGTCTTGTCCCAAGTGACTGGTTTTGGTGTCAGTAATTACGGTATTAAAAAAATTCTCCCCTCTCTGATCGTTACTGCAGTTTTAGTTAATCTTTCCTACTTCCTCTGCCAAGCTGCCGTCGATTTATCTAATATTGTTGGTTCAGGCGTAAAGACATTTCTTGAAAGCCTACCTAGCGGCGCTGGGGAACCGGTTACTTTTGGTAGTCTTGCCCACGGGTTATTATCAACAGTCCTCACAGGCACTGCCGTTTTCGCAGGCGTTCGCATTGCTCTGCAAGTCGGCGATATTAGCTGGGTAATTGGCATCTTACTCGCGCTTGTTGGCGTATTGATTGCTGCGCTTGCTTTCCTGCTTATCCTCGGTTTTCGTGAAGCTGTGGTTATTGTTGGAGTTATGCTATCTCCGCTTGCTATTATCTGCTACGCACTACCTAACACTAAAAATCTCTTTACAAAATGGTGGAAAATTTTCTCAGCCATGCTCTTGATTTATCCGATTTGTGGAGTTCTCATGGGTGGTAGCAACTTCGTCTCCAGTGTGCTTCTGCATAATAGCGGCGGTCGATTCTTTATGAGTTTAGTTGCAGTTCTTGTGCAAGTTGTGCCGATCGCCTTTATTCCTGGTCTAGTACGTAGTAGTTTCTCGATGCTTGGTAATCTCGGTGCGCGTATTTCTACCATGGGGCGTAACTTAAGCAGTGCTATCGGTCGAGGTGCTCGCGGCTCTGATATATATAAAGATACTGTCGAAAGTTCGCGCGCCCGCAGTCTTCAGCGACGAATTCAGACATTTGACGAAGGTCGTTCCTTCTCGACTCGAGCCGCCAATCGTCTGCGCAGTGCAGGCTTTACTGAAGTCGCGAATAGTATTGAGGCGTCTGGTCGCCGCCGAGCGAATAGAACAAGTGCGCGTTACGAGAAAGCCCGCAAGGGTATCATCGAAGCTGAAGAAGATGATCGCAGATTTACTCCAGATCGTGAAGAGCAATTCCGTCAGAGTATTGCCGAAGAGCATAATCTATCTCAGATTAGAGATATGAAGACAAACATGGTTAATGATCCTAACTTCAACACTAACGATCTAAACACGTTATCCGATGAGTTAAGAGGGGAACTTGCTGTTATAGATTTTGACCCAGAAGATCAAACTGCCCGTAATCGCGCCGCAGCCCTCTCTGAACTAATGATGCAATCCGGCCCCATGGGGCAAGATAGACTTATGACTACACTTAAAGACTATTCTTATGGGAAGAATTCCGGAGAGAAGGTCGCTAACGGTGGCGTTCAGTCTGTTCTTAGTCACCTCAATAAAGATGGCAAAAATCGTGCTATTCTCAAATCCAATAACTACGGCGACGACAAGTTTATTAGTGATTACCTAGGCTCTAATAACCTTCAGAGTAGAGATGAGTACATTAATGCCGCATCGAAGGCCAGTGCCTCTGCTATGTCTAAATGGGGAGACCAAGCCTATGCTGATATTATTAGTAACCTTTCCAGTGGTAAGGTGACAGATCAGCAACAGCTAGAAAAACTTTTCAATACGGCTACTACTGCTCTCTCTGATCCGCGTATTAGCGGAGAAATTAAACCAGAAGTACAAGGATGGCTTAATGATATTCGCAAGCATAGTTATGATCAGATGAAGAAGCAATACGTTCAGAATCATGTTGCGCAAATGAATAATGCTCGCACATCAGCTGGCCAAGCCGTTTTGACTCCGTCACAGGCTCTCCATCAACGTAATATAGCTAGCGACAATTTCGTGCGTCAATTTGGTGCCTTTAGGCGGATTGATCCAGCGGACTCTTATAATTCACTACATATTGCGCACCCAAATAATCAAAATCATCAAAATCATCAGAATAATCACTAACTACAGTATTCTTATGCTTGCCTTTATTAAACGGTTGTAGTACCCTAAATACTAGATATATAATATATAGCAGTATATTAAGTACCCTACCAGTATTCTTTATAGAAAGAAGGTGAAGCAATGTCTGCTTGCCCACTTTGCGGCGAATCTATAATGGGTTTAGTGTGTCCAAAATGTAGTAAGCTCTATCGAGAAGATATGGAAAATCTCAGGATGCCTGATCAGCTTGCCGACATAGCTCCGTATTTAACTGTAGCGATGTTTAATTATAGTGCATGGGAAAAACTTCGTCTCTGCACTAGAGATTTCAAACGCGACATGGCTACCGCCAAAATTCAGCTACGCCAAGCGCAAACGAATAAACAGGTCATGGAAGCCCAGGCGCGTATAATGTACCTCAAGCAGTTATACCAAGACGAAGAGGACCGAATTTGTAATGGCGTTCGCGAATTATATGGCCGCTACGCTCTTGGTATCCCCGATCCTCGCGAAGTCACTAGGGAATCAATTGACGCTAAGATTCGTGATGAATGTTACTTATGATTTCATTCCCCTTTATTCTCCTTAGCCCCGCCAACGACGGGGCTCCACTTCTCTATTATTCCTCTTATGTTTATATCCTATTTTTAAAACATTTACCAAGTCAAATTATGACCCCACCCCCATCATCTTCCATGCCTCCATTCCATTCTCCAGCATCACCCCAAAATCCTCCCGCAACCTCGTTCCCATTATCACTTCCATTACATTCGCACTGAGTCCATTCTGTAAAATCGCCTCCATAAAATTCGGGATCATCCGCACTCCGCCAAGCAGCACTTCCCGACAATCCTTCAAACTTCTCCGCACTAAAAACTCCGCCACTTGCGGCTGTAACAATTCCCGCGCCGTGCATTTATTCCCCGAAAATTGATTAATTCCATTGAGGCACAAAAAACTTTTCGCCATCGGAAACAAAAATTTCGGCGGCACAAATTCATATCTCAAACAAATATTCATCATATCCACAAAATAAAATGTCACATCTTTCTGTTCTAATTCATCGCAATACTTCCGGCAGTCTTCCCGAAAAGCCTCCCTTTTTTCTTCTTCCAAATCGCCGTATTCCGCGAGCAGCCTAAATAATTTCTCATAATTTTTCGAATACGCTGCCAAAAAGAACTTTCGACAAAGTTGCGCATCTTCCTCACTCAGCGCACTCAGCAGTCCCATATCCAAAAAGTATATATTATTTTCATCCACACAAATATTCCCGCCATGCGGATCTCCGTGAAACACGATCGGCTGATCATTTAGTAGCGCCCAAAAACTCAGTTTCAAATAATCATTCATTGCCTCCGCCACTAAAGCCTTATTTTGTTGGTTTAACTCCAATGTATTAATAGTCTTCGTTTCAATAAACTCCATCACGATCACATTTTCTGTACATAATTCTTCATACAATTTCGGCACCCGGATCTTTTTCGTATTTTTCAGTCGCCCATTCACGTTATCCGCAAACACCTGATAAGTTTTTATATTTTCGCATTCGTGCTGAAAATCAATTTCTTGCCGAATCCAATCCAAATATAAATCCAGTGCTAAGTCCCCGCCTGTAAAATTCCGAAATTTCACCAACCTCCCAAACCTATGTACGATTTTCCGAATCTGCCTTAGATCCTTCTCCATTGTTCTTGTAATTTCCCGCCGCTTAATTTTCAGCACCACCACCTCGCCCGTTTTCAGCATAGCCTTATGCACTTGCGATACTGACGCTGACCCCACTGGCGTTTCTTCGATCTTCAAAAACTTCTCCCCCATATTCTCGCCATATTCCTGTTCCAAAATTTCTTTAATCTCTGCAAACGGCAGGGGATTACAGTCATTGCAAATTGCCGCCAGCCTTTCTCGATCCTCTTCCGTAAAGATCTCGCCGTAATTCTGCATCGCCAAAATCTGCGCCAGTTTCACATAAACCACGCCCATCTTTTCCGCAAAATCCTTTACCACTATTCCAGTTTTCCGTCTCAACAAAAACCGTTTCACTATCATCTTCAGTACTTCAAAATACAGCCGCATCTCTACCTCCGCACTTTTTATTTCTCCAACTCCTCCCGCATCTCCGAATAATAAATCACTTCCTTCCCTAAACTTTGCGCAAACTCGATCTCACTCTTCGTACTATTCCCAATATATCCATCAATATCCACCACTAATATCGCATCCGCCAACTTAATTTTCTCTTTATGCATTTTATCTAGCAGCTCATTCTCTTGCTCCGTATATTCATCCTTCGTTTTACTCACCGGATAAATCACTTGCAGCACACAATTCCCTTTGAGTTCCATCGCTTCTGCCACTCGCATCAAATCCTTCATAAATCTCAAACTACCACAAGTTGCAATAATTTTCATAAACCTCCGTTTTCTTAAATTATGACTATATTTTATCGACAATTCCTACTATCTACCAGCCGTTAATTCAAAATATTTCAAGATTTATCAGCACCAACGACCAAGCGGTTATGAGCCGCCTGCCCTAATCAAATTTTTAACCTTTGGTGCGGGCGGTTGGGTTCGTAAGGACTAGTTTCTGAGTGGAAACGAGAACTTGTTCTCAACTTCCCGAAGAAACGCTGTCCGCTCTGATAAATCTCTGATTTATCAGTACCAACGACCAAGCGGTTATGAGCCGCCTGCCCTAATCAAATTTTTAACCTTTGGTGCGGGCGGTTGGGTTCGAACCAACGACCAAGCGGTTATGAGCCGCCTGCTCTAACCCCTGAGCTACGCCCGCATTTGAGAGAAGAGAAAACTTGTTTTCTCTTCCGAAAATGCCAAAGTAGAGATTTTTTCAAAATCTGCTACGCCCGCATCTGAGCGGAAAGCATTTCGCCTTCCTGAAAACTCTTCTCCATTATACCATAAAATCCCCCTAAATCCCCGCTTCTCAGGATCTCCCGCCCTCCCCCAACTTATGCTATAATATCTTCATGGCAGAGTTAAAGACCAAGATGCGCAAATTCCAGTATCGCCTCAAGCACGAAATCTTCGTCTTCGACAATGTCATTTTACTGATTGCTCTCGTTTTTTGTCTCATCTGGACTTGGGGTTCAATCTCTTCCATGACTCGCAACTGGACCTTGGCTCAAGAACTCATGAATCGCCAGCGCGAAAAAGCTCTCCTCGAACTCGAAGTTGAAACCCTCGAACTCGAAAATGAATATTACCTTTCCGAAGAATATCAAGAACTTGCCGCTCGTCGCTACCAAGGTAAAAAACTCCCCGGCGAAAACCTTGTCTATCTCCCGCCCAATTCCGAAGCCGCCAAAACTAAACATTCCACCACTTCTGACGAAACCTCTGACGCTAATTCTGACCAACTCAGTAATATCGAACAATGGCTCCTCTTCCTTTTCGGTCAAAAGTTTAAATAAAGTCACAATTAAATAAGCCCAAAATTGATAATCCACAAAATCGCATAAAATCTAAAATGTAAATAACTCCCATTCAAATTTCTAATTAATCATAATCAAGGAACCCTATGCAAAAATCCGCTCAATTCATCACCTTCCGCCAAACCTACCCCGAATTTCATTATTATGCTTATCATCTTTCCGAAGACGCGTCGCATATTTTCCTGCGCTATGATTTTGCTATTCCTGGGCTCGCCGAATTTCATCCCGCACTTACTATTCCCAAAAAATCTTTCGCTTGGCGCTCTCTTCATTCTTCGCTCGCCGAAACTCTCGCTTTCCATATCGGCCTAGTCGAACTTATTAGTTATTGGAAAACAACTTGCTCTCCGCGCGTGATTATCCATTGCGGTCATCTCGATTCCGCTCAAATCGCTTGGTGGAAAAAACTTTATTTTTACGGCCTCGGCGAACTTTTTTACACTAATGACATCAAAACTACTATGGCCGACTTCATGCAGATCGAATTTTTCGAATCCGAAACTATAAAAAACGATTCCGAAACCATATCTTCCAAATCCGAAATCATACCTGAAAATTCCGAAAAATACTCCGGTTATATCGTTCTCGTCGGTGGCGGCAAAGATTCCATCGTCACTCTCGAAACCCTCAGCCTCGATCGCGAGCGCGATTGCTGTCTCATCGTCAATCCAAAACCTGTCACTCGTGAATGCGTCAAACTCGCCGGCTTTGACGACCAGCATCTTTTCGAAGTTTATCGCACTATTGATCCCGCCCTTCTCAAACTTAACTCCGAAGGCTTCATTAATGGCCACACGCCTTTCTCTACTTTACTCGCCTTCGTTTCCTATTTTATCGCCTATCTCGCCAGCAAAAAATACATCGTCGTCTCCAATGAATCCAGCGCCAACGAATCTAATCTCGCTTGTTCTTGCGATCCAGAACTCGCCGCCGCTAAAATCAATCACCAGTATTCCAAAAGTTTCGAGTTCGAATCCGATTTCGATTCCTATGTTAAAACTTATTTTCAAACTCCCATTCAATATTTCAGTTTTCTTCGCCCCCTTAACGAACTTCAAATCGCCAAAATTTTTGCCCGTCTCAAAAAATATCATCCCGTTTTCAAAAGTTGCAACGTTGGCAGCAAAGGCGAAACCTGGGTCTGGTGTGGTCATTGCTCCAAGTGTCTTTTCGCCTTTACTATCCTTTCGCCTTATTTATATCCCGACGAATTAATCCGAATTTTCGGTCATGACTTATTTGCGGACGAAACTTTACTAACTACTTTTCTCGAACTCACCGGCCATGGCACCAACAAACCTTTTGATTGTGTCGGCACTTTTGAAGAAGTTAATTACGCCCTCAGTCTTACGATTAAGAATCTTCAACAAGCCGCCCAACCTCTGCCCTTCCTTCTGCAATATTATCTCGACCATTTTGGCCTTGTTGATCTTTCCAGTGATTTGACCGCTCGTTTTAACCACGAAAACTTCCTCACTCCCGATCAAATTTCTGATTTACGCGCGGAGGTTTTTCGTAATGTCTAACTCCTTGTCAGCCTCAAAAAATGCAATAGCTAACCTCCCGTCAGCTCCAAAAGATGCAACATCCAACTCCTTACTAAATCCCCAAAACATAAGGCCTAATCTTTCACTCATCGACCAACTCCTCGCTTTTTTTCAGAATCAAAAGATTCTCATTCTCGGTTTTGGTCGAGAGGGAATCTCGACCTATCATTTTCTGCGCACTCATTTTCCTACTCAAAAACTTTTTATCGCCGACCAAAATCTCAAACTCGCCGAGCAAAATCCTGAACTCTCCTCTGACCCTCATCTTGAACTTATTCTCGGTGATCATTATCTCGAGCATCTCGCCGATTATGATCTCATTATGAAAACTCCCGGAATTTCTTTTGCTGGGATGGACACCCAAAGTTTTCGTGATAAAATTACCTCCCAACTTGAACTTTTACTTCGCTTTTCGTCTTCTCTTACGATTGGCATTACCGGCACAAAAGGCAAAAGTACAACTAGCTCTCTAATTTACGAAATTCTGCACGACCAAAATCGCCCCGCTCTCCTTCTCGGCAATATTGGCCGTCCAGTTTTCGAATCCCTTCCCGATATTACTCCCGAAACCATCCTCGTTCTCGAAATGTCTTCCCACCAACTCGAATTTATGTGTCATTCTCCTCATATCGCCGTGATTACGAACCTCTATCCCGAACATCTCGATCACTATAATTCCTTCTCCGAATATGCTACCGCCAAAGCCCAAATCTACCTTCATCAAACTCCATCCGATTATTTCTTTTATGATTTTGATAGTCAAAAACTCGTCGATCTTATCGCTTCCTTGCCTGCGCCTCAAAGTCAAATTATTCCCGCCAGTCTCCGTGACTCGTCCCAGCCGCTTTCGCTCCGTGGTCAAACTATTTTCCTGGGCGACCAACCACTCTATTCTCTTGATTCTCCGCGTCATCTCATCGGTGAATATAATATATATAATATTATGTTTGCCCTTGGTATCGCTCGACTCCTTAATCTTGATCTCGAGAAAGCAACTACTTCAATTAGTAATTTCCAACCTCTCGCGCATCGTCTTGAACTTGTTGCCGAAGTTGCCGGTGTCAAATATTACGACAACAGTATTGCTACCATTCCTGAAGCGACCATTTCTGCCCTTCAAGCTCTTGGCGATTCAGTCGAAACTCTGATCATTGGCGGCATGGATCGCGGTCTAGACTACACTGACTTTATTAAATATTTGCAGTCCAGCAGTCTGAAGCATATTATTTGTATGCCTAAAACTGGCCATGACATTACCGAGTTTCTTCCGCCTGAGCGTCGGGTTATTGTTGAGACACTCGATGAAGCCGTCACTGCAGCGAAAAAACTCACCTCACCTGGCAGCATTTGTCTTCTTTCCCCTGCTGCCGCTAGTTATGGTTTTTTCAAGAATTTTGAAGAAAAAGGTGACCTCTTCAAAAAACTTGTGTTAAAATAGTAGCATGACGAGATCGCGGGAATCGGTCAAAGACGCATCGAGGGCTGGCTTCACTCTTATTGAAGTTATGCTTTTCTTAGCGATTTCCGGTCTATTGTTAGTTGGCGTTCTCGGTGGCACTTATTCTGCTATTGGCATCCAGCGCTATAATGATTCTCTGCGTTCTTTTGCCGAATTCCTTCGCCAAACTTACGGTGAAGTTATTAGTCCCGAGTCACTCGGCGCCGGCAATTCTAATCACGACGCAGTTTATGGCAAACTTCTCGTCTTCGGTCTCGAAGGGAATCGCGTTCCGAATACTATTTATTCCGCTACTATTGTTGGCAATGTTGATATCCCCCATAATCAATCCGGCTTCATGTCTGAACTAAAAAGCGTCGAGGCCCGACTTTTTTGTGGCAACACCGAGCAGTCCTCCACGCTTTCTTCCTATATTCCGCTTTGGGAGTCTCGCATCCTGAAGGCTAGTGACTCAAAATTAAACCAAAATAGCGCACCTTTTGTCGGCAGCATTATTATCGCTCGCTCCCCGACTTCCGGCACAGTTCATACCGCCTATTCGACCGAGACTTTTAATCTCCGGGATAATTGCAGTCCTGAGAACACTTCCGCTAGCACCCAGTTTAAAGATTATGTTAATAAAACCCCTGAAGGCTTTTCCGCTAACGAAGACCTCGATTTTTGCCTTCTTTCCGAAAACAGCAATATCGTTCGCGACGTTCGACTCACTGCCGACGGTCGCAATACCTCTGCGATCAATATCCTCACTGCCGATGAAGGGGGTTCCCGGTGCCATTAGTCTCTTTCCAGCATAAAGCCAAAACTCGCCGCGGCGACACTATTATCGAAGTTATGTTCGCTATCGTAATTTTCTGCTTTGTCGCCGTACTTTCTATCTCCATGATGGACCTCGGCCTTGCTAATGGCGAATCCGCTCTTGAATTAGTTACCGCTCGTAATGAGCTTAACGCTCAGGCTGAAGCTCTTCGTTTTATCCATAGTTCTTATATTTCTGAAAAAACTCTTCCCACTTGTACTCCGCAAATGATTTCCGCTGGCGAAAAATGTCAGCAATATGATCAACTCTGGCAAACCATTGTCAGTAACGCCATCCCGCCCGAGCAGGCCCAATCTAGCGGTCTTACTAACCTCGCCGAAGCCGTCAGCGTCAGTCCAGAGCCCAATCTCGGCAACGCTCGTGGCTGCGCTAAAGTCTATCAAACTGGCTCGAACGGCAGAAATCTTCTCTCGGCTAACAATGCCTTTATTCTAAATACCCGTAATCTCAGCAGCCGTAATAATAGTAACCGAATTGATATAAGCCAGTCTTATATTAGTGCCGTTAATCAATCCTCTAAGTTTCGCGAAACTCCACTTAACGCCCGCCTCATTTTCTCTAGCTCAAGCACTTTCGCCACCGACTCCACTGATGAACTTACGGACCAAACTATAATCTATAACCAGCTCGCTAGCGCCGAAGGCATTTGGGCTATCGCTGTCAAAAACGATAAAACCGCACCTACATATTACGATTTTTACATTGAAACTTGTTGGTATGCGCCGAATTCTCTTACTCCCACTGCTATCGACACGGTCATACGTTTATATAATCCGGAGAATGTAAATTAAAATGATGAAATTTCACTTTTCAAATTTCAGGTCCAAAACCTCAGGGTTAAAGTCCCGAAAAACCGAGACTCAAAATTCGCAGGCCCCAGAGTCAAAATCCTTAAAATCAAAATCCTGCTCATCGCGCTCTTGTCTCCAAGCCGAAAAATCCGGCTTTACAATGGTTGAATTGACTCTTACTATGGCTTTCGTTGGCGTTCTCATGATTACTATCGCTATCATTACGACTAACATCGTCACCATTTATCAAAAAGGTCTCACCCTGAAAGCCGTCAATAGTGTTGGGCGTGGGCTAATCGATGAATTTACTTCCGGCATCAACGTCGCTCCATCTGTCGATACTACCAGTCTTTGTAATAGCTTAGTAAATGTTCGAGATTACCCCGAAGCCTTGAATAACTGCCAAAAAGACCATGCTTTCAAATATATTTATCAATCCAACGTTAATCAAACTACCGGCGAACAACTCAGTGGCGTCTTCTGTACCGGCCGTTACTCTTATATTTGGAATACTTTCTACGGTGAGGAGTATGGTCAAAAGCTTAAACTAGTTTATAATGATCTGAACGGCAATCGTCAAGTTCTCGAAAACTTCCGCCTCGCCCGTTTTGAAGATCGTAATTATCGCGCCTGCTCCAGCGTCACTAGCGCCGATTATAGGTCTCAACTTACTCCTACTTCAGAAATCAATATCCAAACTCTCGCTGGCAGCACTAGTTCCAATCCGCTTAAAATCTACACCCCTGAACCTACTCAAGGCATGCTCGAAGAGTTTGATCTTGATTTAACTCTCTATGAGCTCACTATCTTTCCTATTAGTCAAGATTCTGTCACCCTCCGTACTTATATGTCTGGCACCTTTATTCTTGCTACCTTGCGTGGCGATGTTGATATTATGCGTTCCGGCGATTATTGCAACGTGAATCCTGTGAATGGCGAAGGTGCTGGTAGTATCGATAACCTCGGTTCCGAATTCAATTATTGCGCAATTAACAAATTTAATTTTGCCGCCCGCACGGCTGGAGTCTAGAAAGGATTCTCATGATTAAAAATCTCCTTAGTCACAATAAAAAAGGCATGGCGTCTCTCTATGTTGTTATCTTCGTGACTATCCTTTTTGGTGTCATTACACTCAGCTTCATTCGTATCATTCTCTCTGAAAGCATCCAAAGCAGTAACGACGATCTTTCTCAATCCGCTTACGACTCCGCCCTCGCCGGAGTTGAAGATGCCAAGATTTTAGTCAATAAATTTTATCAGTGTCGCAGCAAGACTTCTTCCGATTCTGAATGCACTAGACTTTTTGGCGGTGTTGGCACTAACGCTAGATATAATGAAATTTTTGGTGGTGATTGCGAAAAATTCCTCCTGAAAAAGAAACTTTACGGCGAAGGTGACTCTGAGGTTAAAATTGAAGAGAGTAGTTCTAACAACTCCGACCAAGCTTATACTTGTGTCATCATGAAAAATATTGTTCCGGACTATCGTTCCACCCTCACGTCTGATACTCGCACTCGCGTGATTCCTCTTGGCATTAATTCTGGCCAACTTGGTAATGTTAATCGTATTCGTATCGCTTGGTATTCTGAAATCAACGGTTCCGCTAATAGTTTTAGACTAAATCAAGACAACAAGCTCCATAATCTCAACGACGCTACTACGCCTCCGACCATTACCGCTACACTTCTTAAGACTCCCGGCAATTTTAAAATTGACGACTTTAATAATAGCACTAGCAAGGATTATAGTACTATGGTTCTCCTTCCTAGAGCCGGTAGTGACCGCACTACTATTAGTAAAAATGAACTGGATCAGGCTGGAGATTCCGGAGAGACTAATCTTCCCTTCGAAATCCATTGCGGCGCCGGTGAATTTGCTTGTCAAGTTGATCTCATCGAGCCAGGGCTTTATCAAAATGGCAATGCTATGTTAGTTCTCACTATGCCTTATGGTGACACGATTACTGATTTCGCCGTTACACTTTACGATCGTAATAATAATCCGATCGATTTTGAAAACGTCCAAATCAGCGTTGATTCCACTGGCCGCGCCAACCAACTCTACCGTCGCGTTGAAACTCGTCTCGATCCTGCTGACATTTTCTTCCCCTATCCAGAGTATGAGGTTGAACTCACCGGTAGCGACGAAGAAAGCCTGCGCAAGAATTTCTGGATTACTGCTAATTGCTGGACTGAGGGCGGCAGTTGTAATAACAACGGTGAAATGTAGTGCAACGGGGATGTTTATCTATTCCTGTTCTAAGAAACGTGCTATAATATCTTCAGAATAAAGGAGTGTAATATGTCTAAAGAACTAGATCAGAATAGTAAAACTTGGAAAAACCTTGAGTCTGCCTTTGCCGGCGAATCCCAAGCCGCTATTAAATATCAATATTTTTCTTCCCAGGCCAAAAAAGACGGCTACGAACAAATCAGCAGCATTTTCGACGAAACTTCCCACAACGAGAAAGAGCATGCTAAAATCTGGTTCAAACTTCTCCACGGTGGTCAAGTTGGTAGCACTACTGAGAATCTCGAAGCTGCCGCTAAGGGCGAAAACTATGAATGGACGACTATGTACGAAGATTTCGCTCGTGACGCTCGTGAAGAAGGTTACGATGATATTGCTGTTAAATTTGAACAAGTTGCTGCCATTGAAAAGCTCCATGAAGAGCGCTATCTCAAACTCCATAACGAAGTTGAGCACGACGTAGTTTTCAAGGGTTCCGACGTGACAGTTTGGAAATGCCGCAATTGTGGCTATGTCTATACTGGCGAAACCGCGCCTGAAGTCTGCCCAGTCTGTGCTCATCCTCAGGCTTTCTTTGAAATTCGCGCCGAGAACTACTAGATTAAACTACTAGACAGGGAATCATGGGAATCCAGAGAAGTACTCCGTCTGATCAACTAGCACCGCATTCCGAGCCTACCGAACGTCTCTGCGAAGCCGATGCTAACTTTTCTGAGCGAGCCGAAGAAGTTTCTCTTCGCCCGCTTAGTTTTCAGGATTATATCGGTCAAGAGCGTCTGAAAACTAATCTTAAACTCGCCATTGACGCCGTCAAAAAACGCGACGATGGTACGACTCTGGATCACGTTTTGCTCTATGGTCCGCCCGGCCTCGGCAAAACTACCATGGCGAACGTCATTGCTCGCGAAATGGGCGCTAATCTTCGTGTCACTTCTGGCCCCGCCATCGAGCGCGCCGGCGATTTAGCCTCCATTCTTACCAATCTTCAAGACAAGGATGTGCTTTTTATTGACGAAATTCACCGTCTCCGTCGCACTGTGGAAGAGATTCTTTATTCCGCTATGGAAGATTGTAAGCTTGACATCGTCATTGGTAAAGGTCCAGCCGCCCGCTCGGTTCGTCTTGATCTGCCCAAATTTACCGTGATCGGCGCTACGACTCGTACGGGCTCCCTAGCCGGACCACTTCGCGATCGTTTTGGTCTCATCCATCGTCTTGAGTATTATAAGATTCCCGAAATCGAGCGTATTATTACTCGCACCGCCAGTCTTCTCGGCACTAGCATTGATCCCACAGCGACCAGTCTTCTCGCTACTCGTTCGCGTTTAACTCCCCGTATCGCTAACCGCCTTACTAAACGTGTCCGTGACTACGCCGACGTCCATGGCAATGGCATTATTAACGTCGAACTCGCTCAGGCTGCCCTCGACATGATGGAAATCGACGAACTCGGCCTCGATCCTGCTGATCGCAACATGCTCGAACTTATGCTCGCTAATTATGATGATCGCCCCGTCGGACTTAATACTATTGCTGCCTTGACTGGGGATGAGGCCGCTACTATCGAAGATTATTATGAGCCCTACCTTCTTCAAATGGGCTTACTCGAACGCACTCCGCGCGGACGCGCTGTTACGCTTAAGGCCCGCGAACATCTCCAAAACGTCCGCTCGAAGCATTCGTAATTAGCTATCGAGGCCGTTTCTGAAAACTACTAGCCAGTTTCCCTATGTGTGCTATAATATGTTTATGGATAACCCTTACGTTTTAACTCACCAAACCCCCACTCATAAAGACTTTATCGACACGACCGATTTCGACCAGTCCGAAATCCTTGACATTCTGAAAACCGCTCTTGCTGTCCGTGATTATCTTAAATCTGGCCATACTCTTGACACTCTTTTTCATCAAAATCTTGCGATGATTTTTGAGCAAAAATCTACTCGCACACGTGTTTCCTTTGAAGTAGGTATGGAACAGCTTGGTGGTCACGCCCTTAATCTTGCCCCCGGCGCTATTCAGCTTGGCGCTCACGAAACTATTGGTGACACCGCTGAAGTTTTGAGCCGCATGTGTAATATGATCATGGCTCGCGTCAATCGCCACGAAAGCATCCTTGAACTCGCTGCTCGCTCCAGTGTCCCTGTGATCAATGGTATGTCTGACTATAATCATCCTACTCAAGAAATCGGCGATATCATCACTATCCTCGATCATCTTCCTGCAGACAAACCTTGGAGTCAAGCCAAGGTTGTTTTTGTCGGCGATTGTACTCAAGTTTGTGCCTCACTCATGATGATTACCACGAAACTCGGCATGAACTTTGTTCAGTATGGACCTCCCTCCAAATGGCTTAGCGATGGTTTTTTGAAAATTGGTCGCGCCAACAATCAACTCTACGGTGGCAGTGTTCATGTTACTGATAACCCCGCTTATCTTGAGGGCGCCGACTTTATTTATACCGACGTCTGGTATGGACTCTATGATAAAGAAACCCCCAAAGAAGTTTATATGCGTGAGTTTTATCCTAAATATCAAGTTAATGATGAATTGCTCGCTCTGACTAACAATCCTAACGTGAAATTTATGCATTGTTTACCGGCCGTTCGCAATGAAGAAGTTACCGATAGCGTCCTCGATGGTCCGCATTCTATCGCTTGGGATGAAGCCGAAAATCGTCTCACTGCTCAGCGCGGACTCTTACTTTACTTTGGTGGCAAGGCTCCTGCCGCGCTCTCCGAAATTGCCAAACATCAGGAATCCTAGCATGAACCATTTTTCGCTTACAATTTTTAACGGGCAGAAGGAGGAAAATAATGCCTAAAAAAACCAAATATAAGTTCAGGCTGTTCAGCGCCGTGCTCGCCACAGTCTGTATTATCTTAGTCGGCGACGCTATCGCTCCTACCGCCTCAATTGGCAATTCCCAGTATTTCTGGTGGATTATTATGCTTCTCGGCTTCTTTGTCCCCTACGGTCTAATCTCTGCCGAACTCGGCACTCAATATCCTTCCGAAGGCGGTATGTATTCTTGGGTTAAAAAAGCCTTTGGCCCTAAATGGGCTGGTCGCGTCGCCTGGTATTACTGGGTGAATTATCCGCTTTGGGTTGCTTCTCTCGCTACTCTCGTTACGACAATTATTACCCAAATCGTCGTCCAAGTCTCCGGCAACCCCGATTTCACGATGAGTTGGGGTATCGTCCTCGCGATTCAAGCCTTTTATATTCTGCTTGTCTCCGTCCTCGGCGTTCTTCGTATCTCCCAAAGCGACTGGCTCTCCAATATCGGCGCCTTCGCTAAATTCGCTTTTATGGCTGGCCTCGGCATTCTCGGTATTTACGTCCTCATTCGCACCGGTGAAAGTGCCAATCCGATCAATAGTTTCACTGACCTTCTTCCCCTCATGGAGGATGGACATTTTAGTCTCGCCGGCCTCGGCTTTGTTTCCATGATCATCTTTAATATGCTTGGCTTCGAAGTTGTCTCGACTTTCGCCGACGATATGGAAAATCCCAAAAAAGAAATTCCTCGCGCCATCATCCTTGGCGGTATCTTGATTGCAATCTTCTATCTCCTTCCTAGTTTCGGCATCGGCGTCGCTATTCCTGTCTCTGACCTTAGTCCTGATGCTGGGCTTCTTGACAGTTACACTCAACTCATGGGTATTGCTGGCTTCTCCGCTGGCCTTATCAATGCTATTACGATTATTGTTGGCGGACTTTTCATCTATACTCTCGTCGCCAATATTTCCTCCTGGAACTTCGGCGTCAATTCCGTTATCGCCTACGCTGCCGAAGACGGCACCTTTCCGAAATCCTGGGCCAAACGCACCAAAAATGGCGTTCCTTATGTTCCTTCGATTTGGACTGGGATTGTCGGCTTCATTATCGCTCTCGGCGGTATCATCGTCCAACAATTCGTCCCCGAACTCGAAAGCCTCTTCTGGACCTTCTTCTCCCTTAGTCTTGTTACACTTCTACTTTCCTATCTCCCGATGTTCATGGCCTTCCTTAAACTCCATAAGCAAGGCAAAAAGTCCGAAAAAGGCTTCTGGATCGAAGGTGGCAAGTTCAAAATCGCCGTTTTCGGCATCGTACCTTTTATTCTCATCCTCATCGCCCTTTTCTTCACTCTTTTCCCTGGCTTCGATCTCGAAACCTTCAACGACAACTGGCCGCTCATCGTTGGCGCTTGTCTAGCCGTAATTATCGGCGAATTCATGGTCCTCGGAGCCGGTCGCCGCAGCCGCAAACAATTAACTGTAAAGGAGAATAACTAATGCGTATTACTGATAGTACCCCTAAAGCTGACGGCTTCTTTATGCCCTCTGAACTCTCTCGTCACCGTTGTACCTGGATCCTGTGGCCCGAGCGCGAAGACAACTGGCGTATGAATGCCGAGCCTGCCCAAGCCGCTTTTAAGCAAGTTATTGAGACTATCGCTAAATACGAACCAGTCGTCGTTGGTACTAACCAATCTCAATATCTCCACCTTCTCGAAATGAATATGCCAAATGTCCAAATCGTCGAAATGAGCAATAATGATTCTTGGATTCGCGACACCGGTGCTACTTTTCTCGTCAATGGTAATGGCGATATGCGCGCCGTAGATTGGAAATTCAATGCCTACGGCGGCCTCGTTAATGGTCTCTATTTCCCCTGGGATTTCGACGATTATATCGCTCCCAAAATGTCCGCCATCGAAAACGTCGATTATTATCATCTCGTCGATTTCATTCTCGAGGGCGGTTCTATTCATTCCGACGGCGAAGGCACTATTCTCACTACTGAAGAATGTCTGCTTGATGAAGGTCGCAACCCGACCATGACCAAAGAGCAGATTGAAAACATGCTCAAAGAATATCTCGGCGCCGAAAAAGTTCTCTGGCTCCCGAAGGGAATTTACATGGACGAAGATACCAATGGTCACGTCGATAATATCTGCCAATTCGTCGCTCCTGGCAAGGTGGTCCTCGCGTGGGAAGATAACGAATCCGATCCTCAGTATGAACGCTCCAAGGCTGCTCTCGATTATCTCGAAAGTGTCACCGATGCTCGCGGGCGCAAACTCGAAATCACCAAAATCCATGTCCCGAACCCAGTCCTCATTACTAAAGAAGAGTCCGAAGGCGTTGATGTGGTTGAGGGCACCTTCCCCCGCAACGAAGGCGATCGTTTGCCTGCCAGTTATATTAATTATTACAACTGTAACGGCGCTATTATCCTGCCCATTTTCGATGACCCCCATGATCAAGCCGCCATCGATACTCTCCAGAGTCTCTTTCCTGACCATGTCATTGAACCTATTTATGCTCGCGAGTTACTCCTCGGCGGTGGCAATATCCACTGTATCACCCAGCAAGTTCCCGAGCCGTAAAGGTAGGATTTTCCGCTAGATTCGAATTCTAGCATTGACTATATCCTTTAATCATGGATAACTAATATTCCTGTTACTATTATTGTCGATCTCGGCAATAATAGTAACTTTTTTGAGTCTTACTCCTATAGCTTACTTTATCTACAATTAGTCCAGTTTTTAAAAATCATGCACCATTAAACCTGCTACCGAAATAGTTCTTGAAAAATGAACTTGTAACCGCAATACAAGTTGAAATTAGAAAATACAGAGGTAGAAAGTGGATGAAAAATGAATAATTAAAGAAAAACTAAACCAAAATCAGGCATTTTCCAAATTATAACATGAAATTCAAGAACTTCAAGGCTTTTTTTTTTTTTTTGATTTTAGTGATAATAAGAATATGGCTAGAATAAGCGAAAATGAGCGAAAAAAGCGGAAGATTGAGCGGGTAATGATGGCGGGGGTGGTGGTTTTGATGGCGGTGACAACAATCCTATGCAGCTATGGTTATGCGGCTTTTGAAACTGATTTGCAGATATCAGGAGAAGGAGGAGTGAATGCGCAAATCAACTTCTCTTCTACGTATATGCAGGAGATGACGAGCGCGGAATGCGCGAAAGTAGATGTGGGGCAGACGAAGCAATTAATTGACAAAAGAGACGGAAAGAAGTATTGGGTGGCAAAGATGAAGGATGGAGGTTGTTGGATGACGCAGAATTTAGCCCTCACTTTTGGTAGTGAGGCTGGTAAGGTGAATAAACTTGAACCCACCTTGAGCGATGTTCAAACTACTTGGACGCCCACGCCTACCACAATGGCAGTACCGCCAGCTCAAGGTGCGGATAATAATGGTACTAACTCTTGGAATTTGGGTGAAATTATCCTCACAAACCCTACGGGCAGTGAGCGCTGTCCTCGTCCAGCCGACGTTCCAGATAGATATGATGATAGTTATTATAATTCCGCGTATTATGGCCAGCAAATCACCCAGACCTGTCCGCAATTTTTCCGCAGTGCTACTGGATTACAGCCTAGTTTTTCTGCTGCCGCTACCAATTCTCTTAGTTCTGATGGCAGTAAATATGACGCACACTATCTTATTGGCAACTTTTACCAATGGAATGCGGCTACTGCTGGCACTGGCAAGGCAGTTGGTGGTGCTGGCGATGCTACGAGTAGTGTCTGCCCTAAGGGATGGAAGTTGCCAACCAACGCACAGCAGATCGCCTTAATTGATGCTTACGAGGGTAAAGGTACTGACGTTTTTAATTATCGACCCCTTTATTTCGTGCGCAATGGCTACATTATTATTTCTACTGGAGCATTGCGTAATGCCGGATTCACTAGTTTATACTGGGCTTCAACGGCTCAGAGTTCTACTAGGGCTTATCATGTCACTACTTCTGATTCTACTGCTACAGCCAACAGTTATAATGCTCGTGCCTATGGCTGCTCAGTGAGATGCGTAGCGAGATAGTAGCGGTGTGGATCTCTAATATAACGTGTATATATTATTATATCTACAACGGTTTATTAAACAAACCTAGAACCGTACTCCAGGCTTCCCAGACTTCCGAACTCATTAAATAAGCTAAATGTCCCTAATCCCCCATCTCACGAAACAACTTATGCTATAATAAAACTATATGAAAAAACTCCGTTACAAAGGTCCCATCGTCCTCGCTATCCTCGACGGCGTTGGGCTCTCCTTGCGGCGTAGCGGCAATGCTGTTCGCCAAGCCCACACTGAATTTCTCGACCGCGCTATTGCGAATTATCTTAATATTCCTCTGCGCGCTTCCGGAGAAGCGGTGGGGCTAGTTCCTGGTCAAATGGGTAACTCCGAAGTTGGTCATAATGCTCTTGGCTCCGGCCAAATTATTCCGCAAGGTGTTGCTCATATCGAAGCCGATTTTGGGAGCGGCTTGGTTTGGGATTCCAAAGCCTGGCGTGGCGCTATGAAGTACCTCAAAACCGAGTCTAACCATTCTCCCGAGCACATTCCTACGCTTCATTTTTGCGGCATTATGTCTGACGGTGGCGTGCATAGTGATATGAAATATCTTGAGCAGATGATTGCTCGCGCCTATCAAGAAGGTATTCGTCGCATCCGCATTCACGCGCTTTTCGACGGACGCGACACTCCTCCGCAGTCCGAACCGAAATACATCAATCGCATTGAAAAATTTTGTGCTCAGTTCAAAGATGCCGATTTTCGAATTGCCTCTGGAGCCGGTCGCATGGTAGCCGTTGCTGATCGTTATGGTAACGATTGGGGTATGGTCGAACGCGGCTGGAAAATGATGGTTGATGGAATTGCGCCTCGTGAGTTTAAGTCCGCCACCGAGGCTATCAAAGCCCTCCGCCGCGAAAACCCTTCCGTCCAAGATCAATATCTCCCAGAGTTCGTCATTGTTGAGAATGTTGCCGCTGCTTCCGCCCTCTCTTCGCGCGCCAGCCGGGCTCGTCACTCTTCTGCTGGAGCCGGCAACAGTTCTCAGCCTGTCGGTCGCATTGAAGATGGCGACGCTGTGATTTATTACGATTTTCGCGCCGATCGTGCCGTCGAAATTTCTACCGCTTTTACCGATGATCATTTTGATAAATTCCCGCGCCCGCGTCGCCCGAAGGTTTATTTCGCCGGCCTCACCGTGTATGATCTTGATCAGCATATTCCCAAAAACGTCCTCGTCCCGACTATTGATATCCAAGAACCGCTCAATGTTTTTCTCGCCAAACACCAAATTTCCCAGTTTGCAATTTCTGAGACAGTGAAATTTGGTCATATTACTTATTATTTCAATGGTAATAGTTATAAAAAAGCCACTCTTGAGACTCATCAAGAAATCAAGTCCGACCTTGAACTTGCGAACAGCCGACCTTGGATGAAGTCTGCCGAAATCACCGACGCCGTTCTGCCTCAACTTGATCAATATGATTTCGTCCGCATTAATTTTCCGAACGGTGATATTGTTGGTCATTTTGCTGAGTTGGAGCCGGCCATTATTGCGATTGAAGCCATTGATCTGCAACTTGCTCGCATTGCCAAAAAAGTTGATGAACTTGGTGGTCTTCTTATCGTTACTGCCGATCACGGCAATGCCGAAGAACTCCTTGATGAATCCGGCCAGCCTAAAACCGCTCATACTACTAATCCTGTTCCCTGCATTTTCTACGACAATACTATTAACTCTCATAAGTATCATAGCGCCAAACTGAAAGACGCCGGCCTGACGAACCTCGCCTCTACTATCAGTCTTCTTCTTGGTCTTCCTGATTATCCTGGTTTTTGGCGTCCGCCACTTATCGCACTGGATTAATCTCCCTTGTCGGCAGTCTAAGCAAGAAATAACGAAGAAACCTGCTCTTATTACGCTTGGCTAATCTCGCTTGCCTTAGTACTTTCCGTTACGAAAATGCTTACGCCGACTTCCTGAGTAACGTAATCGCCTTTAGCCTATGAAACTATGCTATAATATAATTATGTTAATCCACGGCTCAAAGTTGCTCGGTTGCCCTATTCTTAGTCTTCATGTTGGCTCTAGAATCGCTGAAGTTGCTGAGTTGATTGTTGATCCGGATACGCTCAAAATCATCGCTATTCGCGTCTCTGGCCCGTTGGTTGGTCGCGAGATGGATGAAATCCTTCCTGTAAAAAGCATTCGTGAGTTTTCTCGTCTTGGCTTGATTGTTGATTCCGCTGATGAATTTGTTGAACCGGATGCCATTGTTCAGGTCGCCAAGGTTCTCAAACTTAATTTTAGTCTCCTTAATCTGAAAGTCGAAACGAAAAAGGGTGCTAAACTCGGTAAAGTTACCGACTTTACCTTGAGCCCTGAATATTGGCAAGTTCAGCAGATCATTGTCCAGCGCCCGCTTCTGAAATCTTTCCTCGACCCTGAACTTACTATCTCTTATCGCGAAATCGTAGAAATTGACGATTATCGTATTATCATCAAAGATGAAAAAGGTAAACCTAAGGCCCCTGCTCGCACCAAAGCCGCTGCCGGCTTCACGCCTAACTTCATTAATCCTTTCCGTGAGCCCGATTTTGCCGCCGAACCTTCCGAAACTAATTCAAAGTCCTCTGACCGCTCCACTAAAGCTAACTCATAATGCTTTTTAGACTTGCACTCACTATCACGCCTTATAATCCCCACCAATCATCTTCCTGATAATTTTCTACCGCTTCTTTCGCTTTCTGAAAGTTAAAACCCTGCCGTACTAAATATCCTACCAAATGAAAGTCATCATACTTCCGGCGTTTTTTCTTTATTACTTTTAAAATTTCTTCATCCTCATCTCGTGGCACTTTTTCTAGCGCCGCCACCGCAATTTCTTGCTTTACTCCTTTTTGTGCCAACTCCATCTTCAACTTTTTCTGACTAGTCCCGCGCCGGACATTGCGATTCTCAACAAAGTATTCAGCAAACTTTTGGTCATCCAAATATTTCTTTTCTACTAACCTTTTTATTACTAACTCAGACAGCTTCTCATCGATCTCCGGTAAAATTGTTTTTCCTTCTCGCTCTCGCTGCCGATTCAACATCCTCCGCTTAATCTGCCGCCTCTTGAGATAATTTTGTGCTTCTCGCACCGAATGTGGCCGCGAAATCGCCCACTCCAGAGTTCTCTGGTACAATTTTCCAAACTCCGAAGCCTGTTTCAGTTCAGCGTATTTCTCCGGCGTTATTTTTTGATGAACTTTTACTTCAAAATCAACTACTTGCGTTACATCCAGCGAAAAAGCAAAATGTCCATCTAGAAATACATTTACTCGATTCGGATCTTTAACTCCGCCGGTCAATTTCGTAATCGTGTAACATTCCGCCTCCTCGGCTAATTGCTCCCAATCTTTTCCGACCGGCCCACTTACTTCATCTGCCGTTCCATATAATGCTTCCGCTTCTTTCTCTCTTCGCCGTTGCTCTGCATCGATTTCTATCTCTTCCGCATCGACTCCTGCCCTTTCCGTGCCAACCTCTATTCCTCCCGCATTCAACTCCTCGTCATCTTCATCAAAATTCCCCTCCTCCAAAGCCTTATTTTTTAGCCCGCCCAAAAGATCTTCAGTTTCGAACGATTCTACTTTGAGCATGTTATCCCACCCTCCTGACTATTATTTTTTGGTTTCTTTTGCTTCTTTCTTCTCTTCTGATTTTTCTTCAGTTACTTCAGTGTTTTCTTCTATTACTCCAGCTGCCACTCGTACTTTATGATCAATTTCCGCCAGTAATTCTGGATTCGACTTCAGCAGAGCCTTCGCTGCCTCGCGCCCCTGCGCCAAAGTTTCACCATTATATTTCAAAAACGCTCCCGCCTTATCCATCACGCCATATTGCACGGCCAGATCTAATACGTCACCAGTTTTGCTAATACCTTCATTATACATAATATCGAACTCAGCCGTCCTAAACGGTGCCGCAATCTTATTTTTTACGATTTTTACCTTCGTGCGGTTGCCAGAAACATTATCCCCTTCTTTCAGTTGTCCAATTCGTCGAATATCCATTCGTACCGATGCATAGAACTTCAACGCATTTCCGCCAGTGGTTGTCTCCGGATTTCCAAACATTACGCCGATCTTCATTCGAATCTGGTTGATGAAAATCACGGTTGCCTTACTCTTTGAAATAATTCCAGTGAGTTTTCGCATTGCTTGTGACATTAATCGCGCCTGCAGACCCATCTGTGCATCGCCCATATCGCCATCAATTTCCGCCTGCGGCACTAATGCCGCCACCGAATCTACCACGATCAAATCCACCGCTCCACTTCGCACCAAAGTCTCTGTAATTTCAAGTGCTTGCTCACCATTATCTGGCTGCGAAATAAACAAGTTGTCTGTATCTACGCCAATCTTCTTCGCGTAGGCCGGATCAAGCGCGTGCTCAGCGTCAATAAACGCCGCCTGCCCGCCTTGTTTCTGAATTTCCGCGATCGCATGCAGAGCCAAAGTCGTCTTACCCGAAGACTCTGGTCCATAAATTTCGATAATCCGCCCTTTTGGATAACCACCCCCCAGCGCCAAATCTAGTGACAACGATCCTGATGGTAATAGTTCGACATCAATTTTCTGAGTCTCACCTAGTCGCATAATCGAGCCATCTCCGAATTGCTTCGTAATTTGCGCAATCGCTAGATTTAGAGCCTGTTCCTTGCCAGATACACCTGTCATCGCTTCAGTTTGTGTAGTTTTCTTTGCCATATTACCTTCCTTTGTTAATATATATTATAGCATACCCCCACTATATACCAAAGTTTTCCCAAACCTCAAACACAAGCATGTTATTTTTTGCAAAATCTTTTCTTCGCCTCTGTAATACAATAATCCTCCGTATTCAACAAAAAACAACAGCCCCGCAAAACGCCCTACTAAAACACTTCCTCTATATCCCCACCAGCGGTCGTATATCGGCCCCTAATTTATTTAAGCGCTTTGCAAAATCCTGGTATCCTCGACTAATTGAATAAATATTCCGCAGAATCGACGTGCCCGGCGCCGCTAGCATCGCAATTAATACCACAACCGCCGGTCGTAGTGCTGGCGGAGCCACTAACTCAGCCGCCCGCCAATTCGTCGGCCCCTCAATATAAACTCGGTGCGCATCTAGTAGTTCTACTTTCGCATTCAAATTTTCTAAATAAGTCAAATACACTGCTCGATTTTCAAACACCCAATCATGAATCAAAGTTCGTCCTTTTGCTGTCGCCGCAATCACGCCAAAAAACGGCAAATTATCAATATTCAGACCAGGGAACGGCATCGGCGCAATCTTATCTGTCGGCGCCACCAGCTCAGACTTTTTAATCTTCAAATCTATCAACCTAGTGCGTCCATTCGCGCCATAATACTCCGGCGAGCGTTCAATTTTCGCTCCCATACTTTTCAAAACTTCCAGTTCAATTTCCAGAAATTCAATTGGCGCCCTTCGAATCGTCAAACACGATTTTGTTGCCAGTGCCACCGCAATAAACGACATTGCCTCGATCGGATCTTCGGCCGGCGAATATTCAATATTCTGATTAATTTTCGCTTTTCCGGTAATTTCCAGGGTCGTTGATCCAATCCCGTCAATCCTCACTCCCAATCTTTCCAAGAAAAAGCAGAGATCCTGCACCATATAATTCGAAGATGCGCCTACAATCGTTGTTTTTCCTGGATACAACGCCGCCGCCATCAACGTATTTTCTGTCACTGTGTCACCCCGTTCAATCAACACAATTCGCTTGTGCGGAAAACGCGCCCCTACTTCCTCAACGATATGTGGCATATTATCTTGGTCTGCGTTACCCGGTCTTACCTCTGCTTCGTAAAACCCACTGCATTTTGTCGAATCTACCATTAAACCGAAAGCCGAAAGCGCCCTCAGGTGTGGTTCAATCGTCCGCGTTCCCAGTGTGCAGCCTCCTGCATAAGGTAGTCGAAATCTCCTAAACTTATGCAGTAGTGGCCCCATCAACATCAAAATCGACCTCGTTCGCCTCGCCGCCTCAACATCAATTTTTTCTATCGCTAATTTTTCCGGTGGCGTAATTTCCAAATCTCGATTCTCATTCACCCACCGACATTTCACGCCTAGCGATTCCAACACTTCAATAATCCGAAAAACTTCCTCGATCCGCGCCAGATGATTTAGTCTGGTCGTTCCCGAATTTAGTAACGACGCACATAGTAAAGCCACCGCTGCATTCTTACTTGTATTTATTACCGCTTCGCCGTGTAACTCTTTCCCGCCATGAATTTTATAATTTTGCGACGTCGAATCGTTAATTGACAGAATTTGCGTATCTAAAACTTGAGAAAACTTCCCGATCAACTCCAAAGAAACATTTTGTGCGCCTTTTTCAATTCGATGTATAGCTGACTGGCTTGTCCCCATTTTCTCTGCCAACTGCGTCTGCGTCCAACCCCGCTCTAGTCGGAGTTGTTCAATTACGCGCCCGATTGTCTCCTGATAATTTGCACTCATTTTCTCTTCCATAGTACTCTAATTATACTATATATTTATATCACCAAACGAATATTATCTAATCTCGTTACTTATTTCCGCATACTACATTGTTCGCATGAATCCACCCTTCCACGCTTCCACCATCCAGATATTCTCCATTCGTACTCGCCACCCGCATCACCCCGCCTTGCTTCAAATAGGTTTCAATCGGATCCGTTACCACGAACTCTTGTTCCCGCGCCGTGAAATTATGCGTTTTGACATACTCTACAATCTCCTGCAGTAATTTCGGTGACATCAAATATTTACTTACATTAATCAAATTTGTCGGCGCTTCCTCTACGCTTGGCTTTTCGACTACGCCCACCATTTTTCCTCCTTCATCTACCGAAAAAACCCCATATTTCGAAACTTCTTCGTGCGGAATTTCCACTCCTAGCGCCACCGACTCTTCTTCATTCTGCGCTGCTTTTAATAATGTCTCTGCCGCCGATTCTCCTTCCGGATTCCAAATAAAATCATCGCCCATAAATACCAAAACCGGCTCATCGATCTTATATTCCTCGACCACCATCGCGATCGGCACTGCCGTTCCGTATTTTCCGGACGGATCTTGTGTTAAATAATGAATTTTCACATTATCCGGCAAAGTTCTTGCTAGTTTCAGCCGGTCTTCTTTGCCACGTTCGATCAGATATTGATTCAAGGCTAAGTTATCTTGATAAAAAGCTTTCACTTGGCACGGCTCAACGTTTGAAATCACCATATAAATATCCGTCACGCCTGCTTTTATTAACTCTTGCACTGAATAATCCACCAGTGGCCGATTCCCAACTGGCAACATCGACTTTTCAATAATCTTCGTAATCGGCAACCTTCGCGTTCCCCAACCAGCCACTGGAATAATTGCTTTCGTAATCATACTCATACTCTAACTCCACTTTAAATTACCCCCATTATAGCACAGAAAAACTTTTATCTAGTATTTTCCTCGGACCACTCCTTAGAATATAGTCCCGCTAGACTTCTCCTCTTTAAATCTTAAATTCCGTCTTTCCTAACTTCACTAATTTATCCCCAGGTAAATTAAAAAACTTCCCGCTCGGATAATGTAAGATCGCCTGCAAAAAATCGCGTAGTTGTGGTCGCGTTGCAGCGATTCCCGCCCTCAAAGTCCCCGCGCGCAGAACTTCTAGTGCCACATTTTCCTCCAACCCGTCAAACCACTTTCTTTGCCAATTCTCGTTCGCGCCCGGCAAGATCCCATTCACCATCTGGTCGATCTCGCGTCGTAGCTGCTTTTGACTCTGCCACAACCGATATAATTCCAATTTTTCCTCAAAACCAATATTCATCTGGTGACGTATTCGATTTCGCAAATATTCATCTGATGAATTTGTCGGGTCTTCTCTGAAACATAGCCTTCGTTTCGCCGCATATTCGAGAATCGCTGCTTTATCCAGCGGTTCATAGAATTCCTCCGTTTCCAGAAACGGCCGCCTTAGATTCGTTGAATCCAGCACTGCTAGCCCTCTCCATCCCGTTCCGCGCAGAAAATTAATCGCCACACTTTCCACTAAATCATCGAGGTGATGGGCAGTATAAATCGTCGCCGTTGGGTCAATGTTCAACAAAAAAACATATCGCGCCTTCCGTGCCGCTGCTTCGCTGGCATTTTTACCTAATTTACCTTCGCCTAGCCGAAATTCCACACCGTATTCTTTGGCTTTTCGCGCCACAAACTCTGCATCTTCTGCTGAATTTTCTCGTATGCCATGGTCAAAGTGTGCAACAATTATATCACTAGACGAATATCGCCTAGAACGATATATCATATCTAGCATAACCATTGAATCCGCACCCCCAGAAACTGCCAAAATTATCTTCGCCATACCTCATAATTATAACAAAATATGTTATAATTATCACTATGAACCCTGATAAAATTCGCAACTTCTGCATTATCGCTCATATCGACCACGGTAAATCCACTATCGCCGATCGTATGATGGAACTAACCGGCACGGTTTCGGCGCGCGAGATGAAATCTCAACTTCTTGACTCCATGGAACTCGAGCGCGAGAAGGGAATTACCATTAAACTCGCCCCCGTCCAAATGCACTGGCAGGGCTATACTCTGAATCTCATAGACACTCCCGGTCACGTTGATTTTTCTTACGAAGTTTCTCGCTCACTCCAAGCCGTCGAAACTGCAGTTCTAGTTGTTGATGCTACTCAGGGTATTCAGGCTCAAACTCTTGCCAATGTCTATCTCGCCCTCGAGCAGGACCTCTATATCATCCCTGTCATCAACAAAGTCGATCTCCCCGCCGCTGACGTCGAAAAAGTCTCCGCCGAGATTATCAACCTGCTCGGCTGCAAGCCCGAAGAAATCATTTGCGCCTCCGGCAAAACCGGCCAAGGCGTCCCCGAAATCCTCAATAGGATCGTAGATGATGCTCCTAGCCCTGAAGAGCGCCAGATGCTCTTTTCGGGAATCTCCGGAGGCTACGGCCGAGGACGAAGATGCGCGACCCCCGCGACGGCGGGCGGGCGCGACATCGTGTCCCGAAAAGATGTATCTGGTGCTCGTGAGACGAGGGGACTTATCTTTGATTCCTATTTCGACGATTATCGTGGCGTCGTCCTTTACGTCCGTGTTTTCGAAGGTCAAATTCCTAAAAACGCCGAGATCCTCATGATGGCTGCCGGCACGAACGGCCTCGCCCTCGAAGTCGGCGCTCTTACCCCCAAAATGACTCCTATGGACAGCCTCGACGAAGGTAGCATTGGCTATATTGTCACCAATCTCAAAACCACCCGCGAAGCCAAAGTCGGCGATACGATTACTCTGGCCAAATCTCCAGCCACCACGCCACTTCCCGGCTATAAAAACGTCCTACCTTTTGTCTATGCTGGCTTCTTCCCAGTTAGCAACGACCAATATCAAGAGCTTAAGGATGCCGTTGAAAAACTTGCTCTCTCCGATTCTGCTCTTCATTTTGAACCAGAAAATTCCCCCATTCTCGGCTTTGGCCTCCGCATCGGTTTTCTCGGTTTGCTGCACATGGATATTATCCGTGAGCGCCTCGAAAGGGAATTTAACCTTGACTTAATTGTCACTAACCCTTCAACAAACTACGAGGTTACTACTACTGATGGTCAGAATCTTAACATTCGTTCTGCCTCCGATTTACCTGATCAGTCTCTCATTTCTGAAATCCGCGAACCCTGGGTAAAAGGTGAAATCATCTTGCCCAAATCTATGATCGGCGGCGTTCTCAGTCTCATTAACGAAAAACGCGGCCATCAAACTAATCTCAGCTATATTGAAGATCGCGCCGTAATTGATTTTGCCGCCCCAATGGCTAATTTATTGACTGACTTTTATGACCAACTTAAATCCGTAACGTCTGGCTATGCCAGTTTTAACTACGAATTAGCCGACTATCGTACTGAAGACCTTGTTCGCCTTGACTTCTTGGTGGCTAGTAATCGCATGGATGCTTTGAGTATTATGTGTCATCGCTCAGAGGCTGATGCTCTCGGTCGTGATATTGTCAAAAAACTTAAATCCGTCATCCCGCGCCAAAACTTCGAGGTCGCCCTGCAAGCCGCTATCGGCGCCAAAATTATCGCTCGCGAGACTATCGGCGCCTATCGCAAAGATGTCACGGTCAAAATCCATACTGGCGACCGCGATCGCAAAGCCAAACTCCTCGAAAAGCAGAAAAAAGGCAAAGCCCGTATGAAGCGCTTCGGTAAAATCGACATTCCTTCCGAAGCCTTCACGATCATGCTTAAGCGCGACTAGTATGTTATAATTAAGTCATGATCAATATCGACATCGCTAAGACTAAGAAGATTCTATTATATATTACAATTAGTCTTCTCAGTTTCTGTGCTCTGGTCGGAATTATTGCAATTTTTGCAGGCGTAAATTCTACTTTTTGGCGTGTCGCCGGTACCGCAGCTATTCTCTTTCTTGTTATGCTTTTTAGTTATACTAATAGTCTCCGCCTGAATACCACTGATAAGTCAGTCCTCGCTTGCGCGGTTATAGCCTTAATTTCTAATGTATTTTGGGGTATCCCATGGATTCTTCTAGTTTGGGGCGTTTTTGGTTATATCTCGTCTCATGACATTACAAACATCGCGCGTTTTATTGCAATATTTGCGCTAGTTTCATTTTTCTGTACAACGCTTGCACGCAACATTCCTAAAATTAAACA
Organism: uncultured Candidatus Saccharibacteria bacterium; assembly: GCA_964485445.1. Lineage (GTDB taxonomy): Bacteria > Patescibacteriota > Saccharimonadia > Saccharimonadales > Saccharimonadaceae > Nanosyncoccus. Next base: position 81,021 of record CAZAJJ010000001.1, read on the forward strand.
ATCAATCTCTATTCTCAAAGTTTATAGTAGTATCTCTACTATTTTCGTCAGCTTCATCTGCATCGATTGTCTCCTAGTTATATGGGAAGTGGTTTATGATTATAGCCTTCTAGGAAAGTTTATTCTTGCCGAACTTATTTTAATTCTCCTCCAATGGATCGTCACGACAATTCTCCTCCACGCCCAAAATCGCTCTAATTCTCCTCAACCCAAAGCCTCATCTCAGAACGATGACACCCGCCATGAATCGGGTTCTGAACTTAGCCAAGATCAACTCCGCGCGCAAATTGAGAAAGAAATTCGCGCCCAAATTGCCGCCGAACAAGCAAGTCAAAAATCCCAGGAAGAGAATTAAAAATACCATTCACAAAAATCCAGCCTATCCGTAATTAACCCTCATCATTCTATTATATCACAGATAGCAAAATAAGTCAATAGAAAAATCATTAACTTTCAGTCCGTACTCCAGTATCGTTGTAATTTTTACAACATCCAGTATCCATTTTTTGGGTAGTTATGCTAAAATACAAACATTGACCCAGCCTTTGGCGTATAATCGTCAATTTATTATTCTTTCATAAATCCAGCCGTGTGGCGGCGTGTAGAAAGCCAACCTCGAAGGTTAAATTATATAAAAGCTAAGATTTAATAAAGGAATATTTTTCATGGCAGAAACGAAAAATCAATATTTAGGGCGCGAGAAAATCACTAGACTCTTGCTTAAATTTTCCGTCCCTTGTATTTTAGCTTTGCTAATTACTTCACTTTACAATGTTGTCGATCAAATCTTTATTGGTCACGGCACTACCGAAGGTCTCGGTGCCGTTGGTAATGCCGCCACTTCCATCGTTTTTCCGCTCACTCTCATTGCTGTCGCTCTTTCTGGTATGTTCGGTGATGGTACAGCAGCTTTTCTTTCTATCTGTCAAGGCCGCAAGGACACGAAAAACGCCCATCGCGCCGTTGGTGGCAGTATGGTTGTCACTTTAATTCTTAGTCTTATACTTGTCGCTCTCGGTTTTGCTTTTGCCGACCAAATCCTTGGTCTTTTTGGCGCTAGTCCAAATAATCTAATTTATGCCAAGCAATATTTTTATATTATTCTCGCATTCTTCCCGATTTATATGCTTGGCTACATGCTTAACTCAGTCATTCGCGCTGACGGTGCTCCCGCCTTTGCTATGAGTGCCACTATCGCTGGCGCGCTGACAAATATTATTCTTGATCCAATTTTCATCTTCGTTTTCAAGTGGGGAATTCGCGGCGCCGCTTGGGCGACCATCACCGGCCAGATTATCACTTTGCTATTTTCTTTTCTTTATCTCACTCGCACCAAAACTTTTCACCTTAGACTTGACAGTTTCAAACTCCAAAAACCAGTTCTCTCTAATATTGCCAAACTCGGCATTTCTACGCTTATTACCCAACTTTCTATCGTTATCATCTCTATGGTTTGTAATCAAATGCTAGCGACTTTCGGTGCCAAATCTATTTACGGCGCCAATGATCCTCTCGCTATCATTGGTATTTGTATGAAAGTCTTTACTATCATTCTCAGCATTGCCATGGGAATTATTATTGGTGCTCAGCCTATTCTCGGCTATAATGTCGGCGCCGGTAATTACGATCGCGTTCGCGAAACTTTTCGGAAATGTCTCATCGCTACGATTATCGTCGGACTTATCGCCACTTTCGCTTTTGAAGTTTTTCCCGTTCCCATTATCAAAATCTTTGGCTCTAATTCTGAAAACCCTGAACTCTATATGCAATTTGCTACTCTGACTTTTCGCATCTTCCTTTGCCTTATTACTCTGACCTGTGCGATTAAGGTCATTTCCATTTTCTTCCAAGCCGTTGGCGAACCGCTCAAAGCCACTATCGTTTCTCTTTTCCGCGATATTATCATTTTCTGCCCATTAGCTTTTATTTTACCTAACCTCATGAATGATATTAACGGCGTTTTATGGGCTGCTCCGCTCGCCGATCTCATTGGCATTATTCCATGTATTATTCTAGTCATTGTCTATTTCCGCCATCTCGGCAAAAATATTCAAACCGCTACCACGGCTAACTTCCAAACTTCTCAACCCGGTATCATTATTACTATCGCTCGCGAACATGGTTCTCAAGGCAAGAAAATTGGTGAATTAGTCGCCAAGCAACTTCATATTCCTTATTACTATAAAGAACTCACTGCTCTAATTGCTGAAGAAAGTGGTATTACTGAAAAGTATATCAAAAAGGTTAATAGCAACGATGGGCAGTCTCCCGCTCATGAGCTTTATCTTACTACTTCTCCTGCTAAGTATGCGATCGAAGCCCAAGATTCAGTTTTGCATGAAATTGCTCGTCGTGGCTCTTGCGTCATTGTTGGTCGTGCTGCCGACTATGTTCTTCGTCACCACTCCAAACTTCTGCGCGTTTTTATCTACGCTCCTAAATCTTATCGCCTGCAAAATGTTATGAAAATGTATCATGACGATGAGAAATCTGCCATAAAGCACATCAAACGCGCCGATAAAAATCGCTCCGATTATTATAGCCTCATTTCTGGCCAAAAGTGGGGTGATCCCCAGAATTATGATCTTTGTATCGACGCCTCGCTTGGTAAAGAAAAAGTCGTAGAAATTATTTCTTCTTTAGCCTCCAGTCTCAATTCCTCGGCATCTAACTCAGAATCCTAGCTGGCCTATAATTCCCAAAATGACCCGAAGCCTATCTTCGGGTCATCGTCTTTTCGGTTGCTCATTAAAACTCGTCCGAACTTTAATCAACAACTTTTTCTGCCGCCATCAAAACATGCTCAAACAGTGCTGCAATTGTCAGTGGCCCCACTCCACCTACCTTCGGCGTAATCGCCGCAATATCATTTCTTTCTCGTACTTCGTCATCTACATCTCCTACTAAAACTCCATCTTCACTCGCTGTCCCCGCATCTACAATCACCGCTCCGCTTTTTACCATTTCACTTTTAATTAATCTCGCGCATCCTGTTGCGCTCACAATCACGTCGAAATTTACTAACTCGTTCTTATCATCTTCTCGACCAAAAATCGTGACGTCATATCCAGAATTTTTCCACATTTCTGCGAGCGGCGCACCTACCAATTTTCCGTGCCCAACAATTGCAATTTTTTTGTCTTGTATTTTTATGTCATATCCCGCGAGCAGCCAATTAATCGCTGTCGCCGTTGCTGAATCAAAAACTCGATTCTTTGCCTTTTCATTTAACCCATCAACATCTTTTTCCGGATTAATTTTATTCAAAAATTCCAATTTCGCCGTGTCTTTTAATGGCAATTGCACGATTATCGCCTGCACATCTGGATCTTCATTTGCTTTTTGAATTGCGCCCTCAATATTATCCCGACACCAATCTTCAACTTTCACTCCAATGTCTTCGCCATAACTTTTTTTCAGCTGCACATACTTTGCAATCACCGGATTATCACTATCACGAATAATTACCAATTTTGGAATTATTTTATTTGCTCGTAGCGCACGCACTTTTTGCGCCTGCGCCTCTTTCATATACCCCGCGATTTCTGCACCATTCAAACTTTTCATTTTTTATTTCTCGCTTACTAGTTCCATGGGCTCTTGCTCTAACGTATAACCAAATTTCTCCTTCACAGCCTCAATAATTTTTCTACGCGCTTCCGCTAAATCTTGATAACATTTTGCATTTTTATTAATCAAAATCAGCGCTGCTTTGTCGCTTACTAAAAATCCTGATATTTCTTGTCCCTTTAGCCCGCATTCTTCGATCAACCATCCCGAATTAATTTTTCCCGTTCCATCCGCATTCTTCCAGAGCGGAATATTTTTTGCTTCGGCTGCCTTAGTTTCTTCTGGATTTAAATAAACATTTTTGAAAAAACTTCCCGCACTCGCTACTTCTTTTGGATCTGGCAATTTTTTACTGCGAATCCCACTGACGATTTTCCGAATGTTTTTCGGTGAAAAATCTGTAATTTTATTTTCATCTACATATCTTTGCAAGGAATTATAGAATGGCGGCTTCATCTCGCCTTTTCTTAGTCTCACTACAACTTTAGTAATTAAAAAATTTCCTGTATCTTCAGTATTAAAACGTGACTTACGGTATCCCATTCGCATTTCGCTTTTCGGAATAATTTTAAATTCTTTATCTTTTACATCATAAACTTCCACCCATTCTATAACTTGAGTCATATCTTGCCCGTACGCTCCGATATTTTGTACCGGCGCCGCGCCCAGAGTTCCTGGAATCATCGACATCGCTTCAATTCCCGAATATCCCAATTCCGTAGCGTATTTTACAAAATCATCCCAAACTTCTCCGCCATATCCTTCGAGCAATATCGTTTCATCGTCTTGTTCTAAAACCCTAATCCCCTTCAAACGATTTAATACGATCGCTCCCTCAAAGCCTTCATCTCGCCCAATCGTATTTGCGCCCCCTCCCATAATCCAAACTGGCAACTTTTTTTCTTCCGCGAAATTATATGCCTGTTTTATATCATCTTCATTTTCAACTTCAATTACATATTTCGCTTCGCCGCCCAGCCGCATGGTTGTCAGATCTTTAATTGGCACATTTTCTCTAATTTTCATTCGCCCGACTCCGATTCTGGATTTCCTGCAAATGACGAATTAACTCAACTCGCTCTTCTTCTGGTGATAACTTTTTTGCGCGCGGCTTTTTTGCTATTGTCGTTGCAACTTTATCATAGTCTATTTTAAATTCTCGCTCCATAAATTCTTTCCCCGCGTCCGTCGTCCTTGCAAACCAACAAACATGACTCATATCATCAAACGTTACATCTCGATCGGTTAAATCCAGCATGTGCTTAAAGAATTCATATACTTCCTTTTGTTGTTCAGATTCTTTATTTGATAGACCTTGACCAATCGCGTTGAAAAAGAAAATCGTTGTACCATTAATAATTGGCACTTCCGGATATTGTGCATTAATTAAACTCGTCAGCGTATTATGCCCGATTCCAGGTACTCGGTATGGGCTATTATCGCCTGTGACTTTTTCTAGCAAAGTAAATTTATCTACATTTTTATCATTCAATAGCTTAATTAAATTCTCAAATTTTGTACGAATAATCATCGGATCATTATCTACTTGCTTCAGAAAAACTCCCCTTGCTCGCGCCTGCGTTCTTTCAGTTCCTTCAACGTAATTAAATAAATCTAAAATCTTTTCTTTAAAATCTTCATCTGAATATTCCGTTAATTTTTTCACGTCCAAAATATTTTCGCGCATCCAATTCCGCCGGTTTTCAATCGATTCGCGAAAATTTTTCTCATGCTCATTTTTACCAAAATTACCTTCCACTTCATTTTGGCAATAAAGATTAATTAGCTCACTTAATTTTTGATCTAAAATCATTGCATTGCTCATATATATATTATATCATAGAACTTCTTTTCCGAAAAATAATCACCTCCGCGCTCCAATTTTTCTGCATTGCGCGCCTAGATAATGTGATCTCATGGTCGCGAGAACTACTTCAATTAAGCTTAAAAACAAAAAAAGAACCGATCACGATTCCACTATCAATCTGATGGTGAGTCGGGAGGGGCTCGAACCCTCGACACCCTGCTTAAGAGGCAGGTGCTCTAACCAGCTGAGCTACCGACCCAGACCTAATATAAAATCATTATATCACCAATCTTAATAAAATAAAAGAGCAGTTTTTCATTTTCAAGTAAATTATTTAATAATATGATATAATAAACATGTTATGCGCTCGTAGCTCAGTGGCCGTTCGAGGCGCTTGTCGCCGAGTAGATCAAAAATTGCACTGGTTTCTTAGCTTCCATCCTCGCTATTGCGATGTCTTTAAGGTATTTGTGATAGCAGCTCAGTGGCTGTTCGAGGCGCTTGTCGCCGAGTAGATCAAATATTGCACTGGTTTCCAGCCTCTATCCACATTATTGAGGCGTCTTTGAGTTATTTTTTGAAAATATGATATAATAAGAATGGTATGCGCCCGTAGCTCAGTGGATAGAGCACTGGTTTCCGGTGCCAGGTGTCGTAGGTTCGACTCCTATCGGGCGCGCCAGTTTATTAAGTTTGTCATTTTTATAAGACCATTTTATAACTCAAACCAAAATTCCCATGAAAGCCTCCCACCTCAAACTTGCTTATGGCACTAAAATCATTTACGATGATTGTAATTTTCATCTCGATACCCAAGACAAAGTTGGCATCGTCGGCGTGAATGGCGCTGGAAAAACTACACTCTTCCGGATTATTCTCGGTCAGCAAGAACTTGATGATGGTAAAATCGAACTCCCCGGCCTCCGCCTTGGCTATCTTCCGCAAGAAATTACAATTCCTCATAATAAAACCGCGATGACGGTTTGGGAGTATGTCGCCGCCGGTCGCCCCATCGACGATCTCCAAAATCAACTTAACTCTGAATACGAAAAACTTGCCCTTCATCCCGAAAGTAAGGTAATCCTAGATCGCATTACTCACCTTCAAGATCTTATTGATTCCTACGACCTCTCAAACTTCGATTATGAATTACTTCGCATTCTCGACAAAATGCAACTTTCAAATTTGGTTGATCAAAAAATGTCCGAACTTTCTGGTGGCCAAAAATCTAAAGTTGCCTTTGCTCGCGTTTTGTTTGAAAATGCCGGCCTACTTTTACTTGACGAGCCGACGAATCACCTTGATGCTTCCACGAAAGATTTCGTGACGAATTTCTTGCGTCATTACCACGGTATGGTTTTAGTGATTTCTCACGATGTTGATTTTCTAAATGCCGTCACCAATAAAACCCTCTTTGTTAATAAAGTTACTCATCAAATTTCTGTCTATTCTGGCAATTATGATAATTTCCGTCGCGAACGAGCCGCCGAGCAGGCTGCCGAAGATGCCAGAATTACTGCTCAAGAAAGAGAAATTAAACGTCTCAGCGAATTCGTCGCGCGGGCTCGTGCTGCTAAGCGCTCGAATACTGCTTTAATCGGTATGGGGCATCAGCGTGAAAAAGTGCTTGCCAAGAAACTCGCTGAACTTGGCGAACGTGAGAAAACGTATGCCCACGTCGATTTTAACCTTACCCCCGCTGTTCCGGGCGCAAAAACTCCTCTCGAAATCCAAAACCTGAGTTTTTCTTACCCTGGCGGACCGAAACTTTACGACGGACTTTCTTTTGCGCTGACTCGCGGAGAGAAATTTTTAATCGTCGGTGAAAACGGTGCCGGTAAATCGACTTTGCTGAAATTAATTACTAATAACCTTACTCCTACCTCCGGCTCTATTCTTTTCGGTAAAGATGTTTCCGTTGCTTACTATGCCCAGGAATTGGAAATCCTCGACGAACGCCGTACAATTTTCGAAAATGTGCGTTCTTATGATTTTTCCGATACTGAACTCCGTGGCATTCTTTCTAATTTTCTGTTTTACGATGATGATATTTATAAATCCGTTTCCGTTTTATCACCTGGCGAAAAAGCTCGTGTTGCCCTTTGCAAAACTTTATTGACCCGTGCCAACCTTATTATTCTGGACGAACCCACCAATCATTTCGATCCCGAAACTCAGAAACTTATCGGCGAAAATCTCAAATCCTATCCCGGAACTATTATCATGGTCAGCCACAATCCCGCCTTTGTCGAACAAATTGGTATTACCCGCATGCTGATTGTTCCTTCCCGCGATGAGCGCGAAAATTCCCATGGTCTCGCTATTATCAAAAATTATTCTCCCGAACTCCTCGAATACTATTATTATCTCAACTCTGACTTATTATAATAGGCGACTTTGTTCAGCCGCCTATTATTTTTCACTAAGCATTACGGGCTTCTATTCCGACTTACGTCCTTCGATCATCAAAATAAATTTCGTTGTTCCGTCCTGAGTTGTCTTGCTCATCCCTGAGTAATTTGTATATTGGTCTGCTAATTTTGTTAATTGCTGAATTTTATTGGCCGTGACTTTAATTTTTCCATTCACAAAATTCTGCAGCGTTTGAATTCCTTCACAGTCAAATTTCACCATTCCATTTTTTAATTCATCCGCTCCGTTTGCTAGTTTATTGACGCCGGCCAAAATTGTATCGAGCGCCTGTGTCATCGCCGGAATCATATTTTCCTGCAGGCTTGCAGCCACTTGCTGAGCAGTATTAACAGCCGTACTTTCTGCTGTTTGACGAGCGGTGGTTTTTGCTAAACTTACCGATGCATCTGTCATATTTTGCTCTACACCTGCCACTAATTGGCTTTTGATTTTCGCTAGCATTTCTTGCGAACAACTTGCTCCGCCGGTTTTAGCCTTGCAAATCTCTCCAGCCTCCAAATCCAGTGCCTGCATTAAAGTAGCGTTACTCTCCACCTGCTTTTTAATCCCCGCAGCAATCGTCGCCCGTTGTGCCTCAACTTGTTTTTCTGCGGCATTTCCAGCCGTAGTTTTAATTTTTGCCAGTGTCTTTGCGTCTAATAAATTCTTTTGTGCTGTCAGTTTCGACTTCGCCTCCAAAATTCCCACCTTCAACTCACCGATTCCGTTGCTAAGTTGATTCGCGCCATTTACGAGTTGCCGACTACTAGCCGCGAGTTTATCTGCATTTACATATAAATCATCCAACTCACTAAAAGTTTTCAAATCTAAGTCATCCAAAATCTTTGGTGTCACTATTGAATAAATATCGTTTAATTCGAATTCTTCCGTATCAAAACTAATTACTATCTCGTCGCAACCTTTTAACTCATCAATTCCTAAACTTTCATAAAGTCCTGGCGCCGCTACTCCCGCGACAATGATATTTCGTCCGTTGCTCGTCACTTTTCCATTTTTTACTTTCACATTCATCGCTTTTCCTTCACTAAGAGTCGTTGTCATTGCTGCGACAAATGGCGTATAAAGATTTCCAGATTTAGACAAATTCGTATATTTCAAGCGTATTTCCACGCGCCCACTTTTTCCTAGAATTTCTTCCAGTGATTTCTCTTCATTATCTAATTTATAGCTAACTTCTAATTTTACTGGTAAATCTTTCTGACTTTCACCGCGATAATAAATATCTTTGCCTTCCGCTTTCCATTCAATATTTTCTTTGTCCTGCGTGAAAGTTTCAAAACCATTTAAATTCTCAATCTTCTCTAGACTGCTTATATCTTGCAAAACCTGCTCGGATGAATCATTAATCAAATGTTTTATAACGGATATTTGCTTCACCTCACCACTTTCTTGCAATTTCACATAAACCGACTCGTCTTGCGTTGTTGCACATGCTACACCTACCGGCAAAAGCGTCAAGGCTCCCGCCAAAGTTAAACAAATTCCACTTTGATAAATCTTTTTCATAGTCCTCCTTATTGCTCCTTAAAATTTAGCGTTGTCTTTTGAATTACCCTGTCAAAAACAATTAATAACGACGGCACCACTAGTATGACTACCACCATACTAATAATCGCTCCTCGTGCAATTAAAGTACAAAGCGATCCGATCATATCGATCTGCGATATTATTCCTACTCCGATCGTCGCCCCGAAAAAGCACATTGCACTCACGAAAATTGACTGAATTGAACTTCCCAAAGCATTTTTCGCCGCTAGTACCGCTTTATTTCCACTCCGCCGCTCTTCTAGATATTTCGTTGTTAGTAGAATCGCATAATCAATTGTAGCGCCCAACTGAATTGTCCCTATTACGATCGAAGCGATGAAGGGAATTTCCGTCCCCGTCAGCGTCGCAAAACCTAGGTTCAAGAAAATCGCAAATTCAATTGCTATCATTAGTAATACTGGCAGCGAAATAGATTTCAGTACTATCGCCATAATTACGAAAATCACACCAATTGAAACGAAATTTACGTTAATAAAATCTCGATTAGAAATCTCTACCAAATCTTTCATAAGCGGACCTTCTCCCGCTACAATTGCCTCACTATCATATACATCAACGATCGAATTCACTTTATCAATTTGCGCATTTAGTTCATCTGATGCAATACTATAATCCGATAAAATTAAAATTGCTTGATAATTTTCTGTTTCAAACACTTCGCGTACTTTAGTGCTCAATATATCCGTACTTAATCCGTAATCATCTAGTAGCGCCGGACTTAGTACCATATCCACACCTTCTACATTATTCAAATCACCAAGCATTGCATCGAGCGTTGCTGGGCTAATATCTTTTCTTGCCAGAACGATCATTTGCGATTCAATATCAAAGTCCTCACTCAGGCTTTTCATTGCTCTTGTATAATCATAATCTTCGGGAATCGATGAATCCAATTTATAATAAACATCAGTTTTACTTTGCAGAATATATGCTGGAATCAGTAATACGGCAAATACAATTAAAATAATTTTATTGTATTTTAAGACAAAATCTCGCACGCCTTTAAACTGCGGCAAAAATTCTTTGTGCTTTGTTTTCTCGATCCATTTATCGAAAACCAAAAGCAACGCCGGAAAAGTTGTAATTGCCGTAATAACGCCGAGCACTACGCCTTTCGCCATTACAATTCCAATATCTGTTCCCAGCGTCAGGCTCATAGTACATAACGCCAAAAATCCTGCGAATGTTGTCAGAGCGCTTCCTAGAACTGAAGTTGCAGTTTCCTGAATTGCTGTAGCCATGGCCTTTATTTTATCTCGCTCAGTTTTCTTCGCGGATTCATATTTATGGTACAAGAAAATTGAAAAGTCCATCGTCACGCCTAGCTGTAAAACTGCACTGATAGCCTTCGTAATGTAGGAAATTTCGCCTAAGAAAATATTCGTCCCCATGTTAAATAGTAGTGCAATTCCAATACTTCCAAGTAGCAAAAAGGGGACTACGAAAGAATCTAGGCATATCAATAAGACAATTAGTGATAATATGACCGCGATTCCCACATAAAGTAATGTCTCACTGTTAAATAATTCTTTCGTGTCTAGAACCATCGCGCTCATTCCGCCAACCAAACAACGTTTTCCGGCCACTGCTCGAATCTCCTCTACTGCATACAGAGTTTTCTCGTCGCTAGTTCCATTCTCAAAAGTAATTAGCATCAACTGCGCATTATCGTGAGTTGCCTTATCGCGAATCTCGGTCGGCAAGAAATCCATCGGGATTGCCGTACCGGTCAAATCAGCCAGGCTTACCACTTGTTTAACGCTCTCGATTTTGCGTACTTCCTCCTCTAACTTCAATAATTCTTTTTGCGGCATATCTTCCACTACGGCGATCGAAAAAGCGCCCATTCCGAATTCTTCTGTCAGAATTTCCTGACCCTTTAAAGTCTCGATTTCTGACGGTAGATATACTAAAAGATCATAATTTATCTTCGTTGCTATATACCCAAAAACTGCCGGAATCATCAAAAGTATTGATAATATTACAACTAGCCAGCGTTTGCGGCATATAAATTCACTAAACTTCTTCATATTCCTCCATTTAATTTTATTATTTTGGATTTTCAACTCCACATGAATGAAAATCCCATATAAAAATGACCACTAGTCATTTTTCTCCACCTCATATTACAGCAGTTAATTCGCCTTGTCAAGCACAAAAATGACCCTTAGTCACTTTATTGTCATTGAAACTATAAAGTTAGTCTGCTATAATAAAAATATGACAGAAGTTACAAAACGTCATGAAAATAAGGCTGACAAATACGGTCGTCTCATCGAAGCTGCTTACGAATTATTTTTGCAGCAAGGTTTTGATGACGTTTCTATTCAAGAGATCGCTGATCGTGCTGGCGTCGCCAAGGGCACTTTTTATTTATATTTTCATGACAAAGAAGCCTTGAAAAATAGTATTATTACTCAAAAATCTCAAGAAATTTTTTCTCACGCTATCTCCGCTCTTCATAAAACCAAAATCACCGATTTCGAAGACCAAATTATCTTTATCGTAGATTATGTAATTGATGTTTTGACTCAAAATCGTGAAGCCTTAAAACTTATTGCCAAAGATCTTTCGCTGGGCGTTTTTAACTCGCGAGTTAGTGAATTCTTTTCTGGTGGGGAGACCGATATTGTTCGCACTTTAATCGCAGCTGCTTGTCAGAATCGTATTCGTCTTAAGAATCCTCGTCTCTTGCTTTATATGATTATTGAATTTGCTAGTGCAACCTCTTTTTCCTGTATTTTAAGTTCCGAACCGCTCGAAATTGCCGCCTTTAAGCCTTATCTATTTGACGCCATCCATCAAATTATCCGCTCGCAGATCGTTGTCGAGCCTCAGTAATCGCATCAAATTACACTCAATCTATAAATCTAAAAATATGTTATAATTAAAATTATGAATTGGGAAAAATTTTTTGATCCGATGATTCTTGAACGCGGAAAAGAATATTTTCAGCGCCATCAAGTCTCGAACCTCGTGATTACCTCCAAAAAGATTGCCGCTACGGTTTTAGGGTCACACCAATATGATGTCGAAATCCGCCTGAATCCAGCAGGTAATATTAAAGATTTTAGTTGCACTTGCCCTCATTTTGATTTAGGTAATAATTGCAAACATATTGCCGCTGTGCTCTACGCCTACGCTCAATCTACCCCAGAAGTACCTAAGCCTCAAGCATCCCCAGAAGACTTACTTTCCTTGCCCTATATCCGCAAGGAATTTACTAAAATCAAATCACAATATTCTGATCATCGGAACTTCATTGATTATATTAATACTCCAGATTTTGCTGCGGCAATTCGCCAGTTAATTCAGCAAGTCGCCAACCAGGCTTTATCTGTTAAAGAAATACTTACTGGCTTTAAGAATGTTAATTATATTATCACTAGATTCGTTAAAACTCCCATGGATGATGATGGCGACGTGATCGATATTTGCACTTTCGTTGAAGATGTTTGGAGCGATTTTTGCCGATCCGCAACCCTTTCAGATCGCAAGAAAATTTATCAATGGTTTGCCAAAAATATTTTGGAGCCTGATGATGAACTTTGGGCTCTCCAAGATCATATTATGAATTTCCTCGACCAACATTTTCTTGAAGATGATGCTATTATTGAAGACAAACTTCGGTTAATTGACGAAAAAACTTTCCAAATCATGTCGCAAAATTACAACGAACTTGGTAGCGATCTTCACCTTGCTTGGTGGGTTAATGCTAAAATTCGTTGTCTCGAAGCCCTCAATGTTCCGAGTACAGTAATCCAAAATGTCTATTCCGCACATTGGGATAATGTGTTTGTTCGCCATGATTATATCGACTATCTCATTAACCATCAAGAATACGCTAAAGCCTTATCGTCGGCGAGAAAGTCTCTCCGTCTGAACTCAACACTAAATAAAATAATGGTTGCCAAAGATTATGAAAAACTCTATCATATTTATCAGTATCTTAATGACTTAGATAGACAAATTGAGTGTTTAATTTGGCTAGTTGCTCATGGTGAAACGGATCCGTATTATCAAGACCTAAAAACCTCCATGTCTAGTCAAAATTGGCATGAGCGACGACTAGAAATTATTAATTCCATTCCAGACCAATACACTCGTGCAGAATATTTTTCCAAAGAAAAAATGATTCCTGAACTTTATAATTTAATCATAAAGACTGAAGATCCCGAATTTTTCTATCGCTATGCTAATCGACTTTCCAAAAATCATGCGCCGGAAATCGTTGAACAGTATGCCAAGTTTCTCGACACTGAAGCCAGGCTGACACTTGGCCGTAAATATTATCGCTCCCTAGTCGCTAAACTCCGTCGTCTTGCTAAACTTCCCCTTGGGAACGAACGTGCCAAACGGTTAGTTTTATCTTGGCAAAATCAATATTCTCATCGCCGCGCTATGATGGAGGAACTTGCAAAACTACATTTCAGTGAATCCTGAATGAATTTTACAGTTCAAACATTTTCAGTCATAGGTTTGTCTAGATAAAATGCACCCGATGTGATACTATAAAAGCGGAACATGCACCGGTAGCTCAGTGGATTAGAGCATCTGTCTTCGGAACAGAGGGTCGTAGGTTCGAATCCTATCCGGTGTACCAATATACTTACTTTGCCTTTTGACAAAGTAAGTATATCCGACACGGAATAGTAGATCCAGTTCGTTTCGGTTCGTTCTGCAGTAAGCAGAGATTTAACGTAGTCAAAATCTGCGAGCTAACAGCCGGAGCGATAGCGACGGTTTCCTATCCAGCAGTGCACCGTACAAGAATGCTTTTCCCTGATATAATAATATAAAGTATGTTCTGGACGATATGTGTTATATGCCTTTTATTATTCTGTATTATTGCAGTGTATGAATTTTTTGCTGCTTTCGGCAAAGGCGGAGAGATCGTTGGTATAATCCTTAATATATTCATCATTCTCGTCGCCAGCCATGCTTGGCTCTGTGCGAACGTTTCCTGGTATGGCCAAAAAGTTGAACCACCAGCTATTTCGGTTACAGTTAATGGTGAGCCAATGCTTGGCGAAGAAGCGAAATTGGGTGATGATGGTAAATATTATATCACTATTACCGATCACCGCCTCTATGCAGATGATTGGGATGACTCGCCTGATATTAAAATTCAGATTTCTCCTGATTCCGCTCAACTCAAGAAGGCCAAGTTGAAGCTGGAAGTTGTTCAAGCTGCCATGAAAAATCCGCCAACCTGGATTAGTCAGGAAGAAAGAAAAGTAAAAACTGACTCATCTACCTCAGTTTTTACCTACACTATCAACGGTTCAAAATTACGCATGAATGAATCTGCTAAAGTTGAGCCTACGGAATTTATCATTACCGCTAGCAATGTTGCTGGCCAAGACTCCAAAACTCTTGTCGTTACAAAGTATCCGCTTTATTACGCTTGCGAAAAATATACTAACATCCATCCTGGTCATAACTCAGTTGATGATATTCCGCTTTGCCGTCAGCGCGCAGAATATAATTCTAAATCAACGGACAACTCTAACAACTCTAGTAATTCCAGTAATTCTAATTTACCCTCTAACACCTCAAAACCAACCAATAATTCCAGTGGCTCAAACCATTCTTCATCTTGTACCCATTACGAATCCGGTCGCTGCTGGGATGATCTAGAGAACTCCGCCTA
The DNA here is from genome assembly GCA_964485445.1 of uncultured Candidatus Saccharibacteria bacterium. Lineage (GTDB taxonomy): Bacteria > Patescibacteriota > Saccharimonadia > Saccharimonadales > Saccharimonadaceae > Nanosyncoccus. Next base: position 96,032 of record CAZAJJ010000001.1, read on the forward strand.
CGATAGCGGGCAATGGGATAAAAATTTTGGCCATCATGGCGGCGGCTACAACCCGCCCGACGATTGCACTGGTATTTGCTTAGATATCTATGATGATGCATACTACGAAGGTTATGACGATTATTAGACCTTATTATCAGTATAACTAACCCTCAGCAAAATCGCAAAAAGCAAAAGTTGAAAAGCTTAAGCATTATGTAGCTAAACAAAAAAAGAAAAACCAAAAAATAGAAATTTAACCTGTGCGCAAATAATCAAAAATAGCACTATTGTTATCAGTAGTATTAAACCTAAGCCTCACCATAATCAACCAAGCATAATCATGTAGCCTTCGAGCCTCATCAAAAACCATCCCCACGAAAAGTTTTACGAAATCTCAAACCATAAGCATCATAGTCGCTATGTTAAATGCTAACACCGAAACTTTAGCGCACAGTCATAATTCGCTCAAAATTAATCCCAGCCCCTACTTAACAGTCGTAATAATTCTTCACCAAACGCCCGCCTGGTAGCGTTCTATTGCTCGCCTACGTTTCAAGAATCAGCCAGAGAATATCTCTCAAACTAGATGGGGAATATTCCCACCGAATCAACCAGAAAATCTTCCTAAAAATTCTTCACTTCCAGTGGATTAACTAGCCTTGTCCGCACTAATTTCTTCACATAGGCTGGGATTTTTTGTTTCGAAAAATTCTCATACTTCGCCCAGTCGCAAATTACCATAATTTGCCTCTGCACATAAAAATCATATGTTCTCGCATCTACCTTTTCGCCGATTAGCGGCACTTCCATATCGCCAAAAATATTATTCAGCAGCCAAAGATCTGAATTAGGAATCGTAGCCTCAAAATAGCCTCGCCGATCTCTGATAAAACCTAGCAAAATCGTAAAAGCCACTTCATTTTTATAAACCTGTTCCGGAAATCTGCCCTGGAAATCTTGCTTTAATTCTGCTTCATATTCTCTGAAAACAGTATCAACATCAGTGAAATGAGCATAAAAAGTCGGCCGCGTGACTGCTGCCGATTTGCAGATTTCAGTTGGTTTCACATTAGAACGTCGCTTCATTAGAAGTGCGTTCAATGCTTTATGTAATTTTTTAGTACTATGCACATAGCGCGCATCGTTTTTATTGATCGTAGTCATTTAATTTCCTGTCGTTGTTTAGGATTTACATAATAAATGCCCGTAATCAGACATCATTTCTATATTATAGCGTACATAAAAAGAAAAGTCAATATAAAAAATGCTATTTTACAAAAATGCAACTATCACTCTAGTAACATTCAGTCAAAATCAAGAAAAAGTCGAGCACTCTGCGTATTATTTTTTGTTTTAAAATCAAAATTCCTAACTCCAAATTTAATCTCGTAATCATCTATCCAATCCTCATTCTGTCCGCTATAATAAAAATATGCACAGGGAATCATCAAAAACTTCAGCTCATCAGTCTTCGTCTTCTTCTCAACCGTTTCAGAGCTTGCCGAACCAGCCTTCGGTATCGTCCTCAAATCGTAAAAACCGCCATCGCAAACTTACTCGAACCCCAGCAAGAGCAACTTCAACGCCGTCTTCGAGCCACAAAGGTCGATATATTATCGTTGCAGTTATTTTGATTACTACTATCCTCGCCGCCTTTCTTGGAGTTTGGCTTTTTCTGGACGCCGAAGAAAATAAGCGCCTGGATGCCGAATCGATTATCCTAAAGGATAACCTCACCATTGAATTTGGAAAGCCAGCCCAAGTTTCCGATTTTCTCAGTAGTTTGCAAGGTGAATTGGTTGAAGATTTTCCTGTTTCCACTAATCAACTCGGCGACCAAGAAATTCATTTTGAATACATCAACAAAAAGCATCGCAAACGACCCAGTAAATTTACCATCAAAGTTATCGACTCGACTCCACCTATCATTTATGGCAATTCGACGTATCTTGTCAATACCGGCTCCGATCAAGATTTGACCGACCTGATGATTAGTATCGACAATGTCGATGATTCGCCGCATCGTGAAATTATCGGTCGCTACGATCTGAACACTCCGGGCAACTATAATCTCGAATATTCCATCACTGACGCCAGTGGTAATCAAACTCGTAAGCCTTTTACTCTTCGTGTTGTGAATCCTAACCCTAATGCAAACTCTTCGACGGATCGCACGTCTTCCTCGCCATTTCTGCTAAGTGACGTTATTAAAAAATATCGCACTTCAAAAACTAAGATCGGCATTGACGTTTCCGCCTGGCAAGGACAAATTGATTGGCTAGCCGTTAAAAAGTCCGGCGTCGAATTTGCCATTCTGCGCCTAGGCTACCAAACTGACTTTGGTGGCGAATATACTCTCGATCGTTATTATCAAACCAACGTCGCGGGCGCCACGGCTGCCGGTATTCCCATTGGCGTTTATTTCTATTCCTATGCCTCTTCTCTCGACGAAGCAAAGCAGCAAGCTGCTTGGATTAAGGACCAAATTGTTGATTATGATATTGAACTTGGAGTTGCCTTTGACTGGGAGAATTGGTCGGACTTAAATCATGCTCATATGAGCCTTTATACAATTAATCAAGTCGCCGGCACTTTTCTAGGCGAACTCGCCGGTTCAGGTTACAAAGGCTTGCTGTATAGTAGCAAGGTCTATCTTGAACGTATTTGGCAACCTCAGCATCCCGTCTGGCTCGCCCAGTATTACGACCATCCCACCTATGAAGGTGATTTTCAAATTTGGCAAATGAGCGATTCTGGTCGCGTTGATGGCATTGATGGCAATGTTGATCTCGACATTATGTATCTAGAATAGTGCAAAATTCCGATATAAAAACTCTGATTATTGTAATCATCTGCTTAGATCACCATATATTGACAAAAATGACAATAAATTACAATATTTCAACCGCCAAATAATCCCATATCATGCTATAATAAGTCCATGAACCAGCCTTCTCTGACGGATGAATCGCCTACCGCCTATTCTTCAAAAATTGGTTTAGGGCAGTCGCCCGAGCATTTTCTTGCTCATAATTCAGACGTTGTTCTGAACTGGCCCTACAAAGACTGTTATTTTGAAGGGAAGCAGGAAAAAGAAAACGACCACAGTACGGAAAAATTTCTCAGTCCCGTGTTATCTCCCGGTCAAATTAGCGATTTGCTCTCTCCTAAAATGCTTACTAACTGGCAACGTTATAATTCACATGGCGTTAGTCCCGCCAAGCAACTGAAAGACACTGACAATCTGCTTATGCGTGGCAACAATTTAATTCTTCTCCATTCACTTAAGATTCGTTTCGCTGGACAGATTAAGTTAATTTATATTGACGTACCGTTCAATACTGGCAAAGATATTTTCAGTTATAACGACAATTTCAAGCATTCTACTTGGCTTACTTTCATGAAAAATCGCCTCGAAATTGCCAGGCAACTTTTGACTTTTGATGGCTCAATTTTTGTTCATGCCGATTGGCATGAAGCGCATTATCTCAAAGTGCTTGTAGATGAAATCTTTGGTCGTGAGAATTTTGTTAATGAAATTATTTGGTGTTATACTGGTCCAGGCAGCCCTCATATGGGCCAGCTTAATCGCAAACATGACACTATTCTCTGGTATTCCAAAAATCCTGATAATTATATTTTTAATAAAGATGCTATTCGTATTCCGTATTCGGATCCTTATCAATCCATGCGCAAATCTTTGAGTGATGGTAAAACTTGGACTAAAGAAGATGAGGCCAATATGCGTAGTCGCGGTCGTATTCCGGACGATTGGTGGGATGATATTCCGGTCGCAGCGCGCGCTCGCATTGACGGTCAAAATCGCACTGGCTATAATACTGAAAAGCCCTACAAACTTCTCGATCGCATTATTAAAATGTCTTCTCATGAACACGATTGGGTGCTCGATTTCTTCGCCGGCAGCGGTACAACTTTATATTCCGCCGCGCGACTTGGTCGCCATTTTATCGGCATCGAACAAATGCGTGGCGCTTATCATCTGATGGTTGATCGCTTGTCTAAAGTTGGTAGTTTTGTCACCTGCGAACTTGCCCGGGATTTAAGCGATAATTATATAAATTTCTCTTCCGCAGAATCCAACGCCGATATTTCCGCTCTTGACCAAACTCTAAATGCTGAATTCTACCATGCTGTCCAGTAAATCTTCAGATCGATTAAATTTGCCTGCCCAGAGCGCTCTATTCCCACAAGAAATTTTCTCTAACCTGCGTTTCCAGCCTCGTCCTTATCAAGTTGAGGCTCTTGAATCTTGGCAAAAGCGTTTCCTTGAACAGCAATCTCAAAGTTCAAAAGCTGGCGTCATCCCGCTCGAAGTTCTTTTTCATATGGCTACCGGCTCCGGCAAAACCTACCTTATGGCAGCTCTTATCCTCGATCTTTTTTCTCGCGGCTACCAGAATTTTATTTTCTTTGTAAATTCCACTAACATTCTCGAAAAAACTCGCGACAATTTTCTCAATTTCGGTTCTCCGAAGTATCTTTTTCGTGCTGGACTAAAAATTCATGGCCAGTCGGTCTTCCTTCGCGAAGTCAAAACTTTTGCCGGACTTCAGTCGAACGATTCATCGACGATTAATATTCTTTTTACGACTACTCAGCGTCTCCATGCCGACCTTTCTGAGCCGCACGAAAACCGCCTCTCGCTTTCTGATTTTTCTGAGCATAGTTTTGTTCTCATTGCCGATGAAGCTCATCATAATAATGTCAGTTCTCTTAGTCTAAATTCAAAAATCAGTTGGGAAGATACCATTGAAAAAATTATTCAAATGAATTCAAAAAATATTCTTCTGGAATTCACTGGCACCCTAGATTTTGATAAACAAAAACTCTCTCAAAAATATCAAAATCGTCTCATTTTTTCCTATCCGCTTATCTCATTTTGTGCCGATCATTATAGTAAAAATATCTCTCTTTTTCTAACCTACGCCGACCTTAAAGAGCGCATGCTTGCGGCAATTATTATCAGTGAATATCGTCGCCTTCTGGCTGAGCAAAACCAGATTTTCTTAAAACCGGTCGTTATGTTCAAAAGTCGCACTATTTTTGAAAATCAGTCTAATCTCAAAATTTTCCTGAATCTCATTGCAACTCTTAGCCCCGCCGATTTAGAACATATACAGGAATCTGCTAGCGGGATTCTTTTGCAGGCTTTTCGTTTTTTTGAAAAATCTCAAATTTCTTTTTCTAACTTAGTCCAAAATTTGCAAAATAGTTTTCACCCAGATAACTTGCTTCGCATTGACGGCGGTCGTGAGATTTCTTTGCGCGACCAAAATATTATTAATACTCTCGAAAGCGCCACTAACCCCCATCGTGCCATTTTTGTCGTCGATATGCTCAAAGAAGGCTGGGATGTTCTTAACCTTTTCGACATAGTTCGCCTTTACGATACAGTCGATAAAGACTTCGCTAAGACCGGGCGTCCCGGCAAAACCACACTTTCCGAAGTCCAACTTATCGGTCGTGGCGCCCGCTATTGTCCGCTAAGAATTAATTCAAAAATGTGCTTTCTGCGTCAATTTGATTCCGAACCTGAAAATGAACTTACCATTCTTGAACAACTTCATTATCATGCTCCTCATGACGTAAGATATATTTCTGAAATTCAATCTGCCCTTAGGAATATTGGCATTATGTTATATAATAACGAAAAGGAGTAAAAGGTATGTTATTAGATAAACTGGAAGAAATTAAGAATCTACGCGAAGTCTGGCCACATGAAGCCCTAGATTTCACTCGTTGGCTCGCCGAAGAAGAAAATCTCGAATTGCTTGGAAGCACTATCGGTATTGATTTAGAAGATGTTGAAGTTGAATCTGCTGTGGGGGATTTTCATGTTGATATTTTTGCATCCAGTACTAATGCCGGACAAAAAGTTATTATCGAAAATCAGCTCGAATGCACTAATCATGATCATCTTGGCAAGCTGATTACTTACGCTTCTGGAAAATCCGCCAACGTTATTGTCTGGTTGGTTCGGCATGCTCGCGAAGAACATCGCTCCGCAATCGAGTGGTTGAATAATCATACTGATGACGACATTGGTTTTTTCCTTTGTGAGATTAAGCTATATAGAATTGGCAATTCCGCTCCGGCTGTTAAATTCGAGATTATTGAAAAGCCTAACGATTGGTCGAAGGCTGTCAAGAAGAATGATTTACATAGTGGCACCCGTCAGCGCCGATTAGAATACTGGGAAGCCTTCAATGATTATGCTGCGCAAAGTGATGCTTTTATGCGTAACTTTACCCTTCGCAAACCTTCGGGTGATCACTGGATGGACTTAAGCGTCGGGTCTTCAAAGTTCCACATTTGCATTTGTCAAATTCGTCGCCAAAATCTTATTACTATCGAACTATATATTCCAGATGATAAAAGCACCTTTTACGAACTTCTCGAACATCGCGATATGATCGAAGCGGAAACCGGTCTGAAATTTGATTGGCAAGAATTGCCTAACAAAAACGCCAGTCGCATTCGTGCGCGCCGAAAAGCTGACTTCGACGACCGATCTTCCTGGTCTGAACAATTTAGCTGGATTATTAATTCCGCTGTTAAGCTTAAGGCCGCAGTTAAACAAATTTATAACTAAGGGAGTTTTATATGGATCACGATATTACTTGCCCACATTGTCATAAATCATTCTCAATCGACGAGAGCGAGTATGCTAATCTACTTAATCAAATCAGCCGTCAAGAAATTGACCAAGAAGTTCAGGAAAAACTCTCCGCTCTTGAACGTAATAAGGCTAATGAAATTAAACTCGCCGAAGCCAAGGTTCGTTCCGAACTTCAGCAAGCCCTTTCCGATAAAGAGGCCGAATTAGTGAAACTGAAATCCCAAGCTAATCAAAAAATTTCCGAGCTCAAAGTTCAAAATTCCGCCGAGCTTTCTAGGCTTCAAGCTCAAACCGCTGAAACTATCGCCGGTCTGAAGTCTCAAATTGCTAACTCAAAAACCGAGCAAGAACTTGCTGTTACTAAAGCAGTTACCTCCATCGAAAAGCAGCGTGATGAACTCGCTAGCAAACTTGCCAATAAAGAAACTGAACAAAAGCTACAACTCACTTCATTGCGCGAGCAGCACGACGCCGAACTGCGCAACAAGGATGAAATTATTGCTTATTATAAGGACATGAAAGCCCGCATGTCTACTAAAATGGTTGGCGAAAGTCTTGAGCAACATTGTGAAACCGAATTTAATAAACTTCGCCCTACCGCCTTTCAGCACGCCTATTTCGAAAAAGACAATGCCGTTTCCAAAACCACTGGCAGTAAGGGAGATTATATTTATCGCGAAACCGACGAACGTGGTAACGAAATTATTTCCATCATGTTCGAAATGAAAAACGAAAATGAAACCACTTCTACTAAACACAAAAATGAACATTTCTTCAAAGAACTTGACAAGGATCGCCACGAGAAAAACTGTGAATATGCCGTCTTGGTTTCTATGCTCGAAGCCGACAGCGAACTTTACAACCAGGGAATCGTTGATGTTTCTTTTCAGTCTGGCTTTGAAAAAATGTATGTTATCCGCCCGCAATTCTTTATCACGATGATCACGCTTTTGCGCAACGCCGCTCTAAACTCTTTGCACTATAAAGCCGAACTAGCCGAAGTTCGCGAACAAAATATCGATATTACTAATTTCGAAAGCCGCATCGCCGAATGGAAAGATAAATTTGCTACTAGCTCGGATAAAGCCACTAAAAACTTCAACAAGGCTATCAAAGAAATTGACGAAAGTATCAAAAAACTCGAGAATACTCGCGACGCTTTGATTCAGACTGTCAAGAATTTTGAAACCGCCAACAAAAAACTTGATGACCTCTCTATTAAGAAACTTACCCGTGGCAACCCTACTATGACTGCAAAATTTGCCGAACTCGAAAAACCCTCGGATTCTTAAAACCGTGCTATAATATATACATAAACATTAAGGGTGGAATCATTTCTTTTGCCACCGGTTCAGGATCAAAAAAAATATGGATGAGGCTGAAATTCAGCGCAAACGTCGAGATAATGAAGAACAGGCTACGCGTAATCGGGCCCGGATTTTGGGTTTGCCTTATCTTGATACTCGGAGTTTCGAAAAAGAAATTCCTCTAGTTCCTGACGTTATTAGCGTTAAGGATATGCGTGAGAATTTCATTGTCCCGCTTCAACGCGGTGACGAGGAGAATCCCTATCGCTTCATGATCACCAGCCAAACTCCCAATAGTCTTCTCCCTGAAATGCAAAAACGTTATACTGATGAGGGGTTGCATATCAGCTTCTTCATGATTTCTGGGTCCGCTTTTCAAGCCTTTATGCTTCGCTATGATCCGCCTCAAGAAGTTCATTACGACGACATTAAAATTGCGAAAGCCGGCGATTCTGAAACGATCGCTGAAGTCAGCAAAACCCTGAACTCCGTCTCTTCCGAAAAAGTTTTCGACTACCTTATTGACCAAGCCGACAAATTGAATGCCTCGGATATCCATATCGAAAACATGCGCGAAACTATCCGCATCCGCATGCGTGTTGATGGTATGCTTCATCCCGTCGCTGAAATCAGCCGCGACCGCTATCGTGTGATTATGGGCGAACTCTCTCGCCGTGCTGATATTTCTTCGGCCTCTCAGAAGTCTCAATCTGGTCATATGCAGCAGGATATTTATCGCGACGGTTCTAGTCATCTTTTGAACATTCGTGTCGAAACAGTTCCTACTATGTATGGTCAGGATGCCGTTCTCCGCCTCTTCAATTTTGACGAAACCTTACTTAATCTTGACTTGCTTGGTCTCTCGGAAGGCGAACTTGCTAATATCCGTGAAATCGTCTCTCATCCCCGCGGTCTCGTTCTGATGGTTGGTCCGACTGGCTCTGGTAAATCTACAACTCTTTATTCTATTCTCAACGCTCTCAATGATAGCGAGCGCAAGATTATTACCTTGGAGGATCCGATCGAATATGGCATCACTGGCATTACGCAAATTCCTATCCATACTAACGATGGTGGATCTTTTGCCGAAGGGCTGCGCTCCGTGCTTCGTCTCGACCCTGATGTCGTAATGGTGGGTGAGATTCGCGACTCCGATACCGCTCGAACTGCTATCCAAGCTTCGATTACCGGTCACCTCGTACTCTCCAGTTTTCACGCCAATTCCACTGCCGCTGCTTTTGTTCGTATGATCGACCTTATCGGCACTAACCCGATTTTTGCTAACTCCATTCGCATGCTCATTGCTCAGCGCCTAGTCCGTAAGTTAGCCGACGGCAAAGAGGCCTATACTCCCGACACCGCTACGATTGACTATATCCATCGCACCCTTGAAGGAGTTGAAGTTGATCTTGATAATATTACTCTCTATCGTCCGGTCCCTACCGACGCAGCTCCCTTTGGCTACCTCGGCCGGACAGTTTTGATGGAACAGATGATTGTTTCTGAAGATATTCAGGCTTATTTGCGCGGCGACGTCAAAGACATTAACACTCGGTCAATCGAAGGCAACGCCCGCCAGCATGGCATGCTTACCCTTGAGCAGAAAGGTATCCTGGCTGCTCTGCGTGGCGAAACCACCCTCGAAGAAGTCTCCCGCGTCATTTAGGAATCTTTAAACCTAAAATATAAATTCAAGGTCTTCCTGAAGAATCAAATAACTCGAAAACCTCAAAAACCTAGTATAATATATACTATGCACACCGAAATCGAAGCTCAATTCCTTGATATCAATAAGAACCAAATTCGCCAACAGCTAAAAGCTCTCGGCGCCGAGTTGATTCTGCCTGAAGTCCTTATGCGTCGCGTGGTTTTTGACACCGGCCCGCACTCTTTTGCTCGGGTTCGCGACGAAGGCGACAAAATCGTCATGACTTATAAAAACATCTCTGGCAACAACTCTCTCACTGGTACCAAGGAAATTAATCTCACCGTCGATAACTATGAAAATGCGATTGAACTTTTAAAATGTTGCGGCCTGAAAATTAAGGCCAACCAAGAAACCTATCGTGAAGTCTGGCGCCTTTACGATTCCGAAATCTGCATCGACACTTGGCCCTGGATTCCGACCTTCATCGAAATTGAAGGACCGAACGAAGACCAGGTTTGGGATATAGCAGGGAAACTTGGTTTCTCACCAGATCAAGCTAAATTCGGCTCTGTCGATACGACCTACGCTCATTATTTCGACGTCGAGTCTCACGTTATCAATCAAGAAACTCCAGAAATCCTCTTCAATATCACTCCACCCGCTTGGGTTAAACCACTGGACTAACCCATGCAGCGTCTGCTTGATCAATTCATTCCAGAAACCTACACCCTCGATTTAACTATTTCCCGTGCCGACGAAACCATTTCCGGCGTCACGATTATCAAAGGCCTTGCTAAGTCTTCCATCGTAAAACTTCACGCCGTCAATCTCCAAATTGACTCAGTTTCCGTTTGGTCGTCAAATTCAAAAAATTCTCAGACCTGCGCTTTTCATCAAGATCCTGAGACTCTAACTATCAATCTTCCCGAACATTTCCCTCTAAAACAGTCTCTCAAACTGACTATCAAGCATCAGAGTCTCATTAACCATAATCTCCAAGGCTGCTACCTTTCTACTTACGAGTTTGCCGGCCAGACTCAAAAACTCGCCGCTACCCAATTCGAATCCCACTACGCTCGCGAAGTTTTTCCTTGCGTCGATGAACCTGCCGCTAAGGCTCAGTTTAATCTTATCCTGAACATTCCTGATCTCGCCGCGCAAGATGTTGTCCTCGCTAACACTGAGCTTAAGAGTCGAGCCGGGAATCGCTTCGAATTCGCTACTACTCCGCGTATGCCTACCTATCTTCTCGCTTGGGTCATTGGTCCGCTCCAATCTCGTACTCTTAAGAACGCCAATGGTATCGAGATTTCTACTTTCTGCGCTCTGAATCAGCCCCTTGACTCTGTTGATTTCGCAAACGAAACTGCCGCTCGCGCTCTTGAATATTACGATTCTAAATATAGTATTCCGTATCCGCTCACCAAACTCGACCAAGTCGCTCTGCCCGACTTCGAAGCCGGTGCCATGGAGAATTGGGGTCTCGTGATTTATCGCGAAAGTTGTCTTCTCGCCGATTCTCATGCCACTGACGACTCTCGGCGCTCCGTCGCTGTCACGGTCACTCACGAACTCGCCCACCAATGGTTCGGTAATCTCGTCACTATGTCTTGGTGGGACGATCTCTGGCTCAACGAAGCTTTCGCTACCATCATGGAATATTACGCCACAGACGCTCTTTATCCCGATTATCAAATCTGGCAAGATTTTTATACTAGTGACTGTGTTGCTGCCTTGCGTCGTGATTGTCTCCCTGGCGTCCAAGCCGTCCAGCAACCCGTCCATCACCCCGCCGAAATCGCTACTCTTTTTGACGCTGCCATTGTCTATGCGAAGGGCGCTCGCCTTGTTCTTATGCTCATGCGCTTGCTTGGTGCAGATAACTTCTACCGCGGAGTCCATGATTATCTCCAAAAGTTTCAGTATCAAAACGCTGTCGGCAATGATCTTTGGCAGGCCCTCCAGCCCTATGCCGATTTTAACGTCAAAGATTTCATGCACAGTTGGATTTCCCAGCCCGGCTATCCTGCCCTCTCGCGGTCTTCGGCTCAAAATTCTCAAGATAACGACCCTATCTCTTCATTATATCACACAAAAGAAAAAAAGTCAAGCGTAAGCGCTAATTCTACTGCTCAACCTGTGGAAAAACCTGTGGAAAACTCCCAAAATCCCCATATCTCCTCGACTAGCTCCTCTTGGCACCAAACTCGCTTCCTCATCGCCAGCACCGCCGCTCCCGAAACCTGGCCTCTCCCTGAAGTTTTCGACGATATGTCCGGTCACTATCTAATCAATCTCAGTGACCAAGATTTCTCTCGAAAAATCGCCAATTTCGCCAGTCTTTCTCTCGAGCAAAAACTCCGCCTCCTCATTGATCGTCTTCTCCTCGCCAAGACCCCCGCCGTCCCCTCTGCCTCTCTGCTCGACCTCTTGCCAAGATTCTTCGTCGAGACTTCTTCTGCTGTCTGGGATGTTTTGCTGACCGGAATTAACGACCTCAAACTCTTCTGTCCCGAAGATTCTCTCGCGGCGAATCTCTATAAAGACTTCCTCGCTCAGACCTTTTTACCTTTGATTCACTCTCTCGACCTCGGTCACCTCCCCGATCAAAATTCCATCCGCCTCCGCGACGCCCTGCTTGCCCTTATATATTATATTAAGGACTCGGATTCGCTAGCTAGGCTCGCTGAGTTGTACTCTTCCGATTTCACCCAAATCGATCCCGAGCTGCTCACTGCCGTTCTCCTGGCGAAGCTCTATCTTTCCGAGTCCGAGCTCTTTCCGGAATTACTTTCTCGTTACCCTGAAACCGCTAGCCCCGAACTCCGCTCTTCTCTCCTTGCCGCCCTCTGTTCCGCTCGCGACTCCGACCATATTTCTACTCTGATTTCTCTCCTCTCCAACCCTCAGATTGTCCGCCCTCAAGATCATATCTTCCTCTTCGTCTATCTCCTGCGCAATTTCCGCGCCAAGCCCCGCGCTCTCGACTGGCTCTATTCTCACTGGGATTACGTCGTTAGTCTCGCCGGCGAGAAATCCGTCGAAGATTACGTCCGCTACGCCGCCAGCAGCCTCCGCACTGAAGACGAATCCGCCGCTTTCTTCGCCTTCTTCGACCATAATCTCAGCCCTGCCCTCTCCCGCGCTCTCGAGATTGCTCGCGTCGAAATCCCCGCCCGCCTCGATCTAATCAAACTCGACTCCCCCGGTGTTCTCACTAAACTCCAGACCCTCGTTTCTAAATAATCTCAGGCCGGAAGATCATAATAATATACAACCTCAATATTATGTCGTTGAGTCATGACTCTGCGGTGATTCAGTACAAATCCTCAATATTTATCCCATGATATAAATTTCAACTCCAAGAATTTGCCAAAATCCCTAAAAATAGCCATAATTACTATTGACTTTTCGGAAAAAGTGTGCTACAATGGACATATAGAGTGTAGATAGAAATAAAAACTACACCCTTGTATCGTAAAAATTACCTCTGTTATCAAAAACTCATCGAAAAAGTTCAATTTTCTTCGAAAAAAGTATTGACTTTGAAAGGTGGGTGCGATATACTGAGTAACAGTTAAGCAAGTTACCGAGAGTAACCTCTGTACTTACGATAGAATCATGCGAGGTAGTCTATCGACCGCCATGAGCGGCAGATTTTCCGAGTAAAATTCGAATTAACAATTTGAGACAACGATTAGAAATGTAAGACGACTCTAGTGATCGTAACTTCGAATTTCGATTGCTAGTTAAGTCAATGCATAAAAAGGTACATAAGGGCACTGATAGTGGATGCCTTGACAATCAATACCGATGAAGGACGTAGTACTCTGCGAAAAGCCTCGGGGATCTGAGAACGTGAGTTGATCCGGGGATATCCGAATGGGGCAACCTAATGCAAGTCATGTTGCATTGCATTTACCTGAACACAT
>CAZAJJ010000002.1:0-81358 GCA_964485445.1 uncultured Candidatus Saccharibacteria bacterium
TCCTTTTTTGTTGAACCTTATTAGTTAATTCTTTCTGGATTCGTTAAGTGAGCCCTAATTGAGGCGCCTATTGACTTTTTTGATAGAGCATGCTAAAATGGAAACAGGGGTGTGAGTTTATATCAGTTCTTTAGGAGGTAAAAATATGGGTTTAGTTATGCCACTCATTGAGCTGCTGGCCAGAAACTGCGCCATCGATGGCCTGCCGTATGCGACAGCCATCATTATTTGCGGAATTATAGGTGTAGCAATTGCTCTGAGCAGCTGCATCATTGGAGCTATCATCCATTTTGTTGATGACCATGGAGGCGGTAGCCTCATTATCTGGGCGTTGTTCCTGGCCTATATCGCCGTTTCGATTTTTCTCATCGGCCTTAGCTTTGGTGCTACTTACCACGCTACCTCGGCCTATGAGGATGACATTGTTTGCGCCATCATCGCCGGCGTTGCTGATCTTGGGATACTCACCGCTTTTTACGATCATGCCAAAATGGAAGATTGTATCTTCTATCTTTGAGACATCTGCATACTGCATATTGTTACTATTGTTTACACCCCCGCCCTCCTTTCTCAAGGAGGGCATTTTCATGAAAACCTAAAACTAGCGCCCATAGTCTCATAAAATTTTTGCACATTTTTCTCCATTTTTTTTCTGCTTGTGGTATAATAAATAAGAATAGTATCAATAACTGGAGATCTTATGGCAACCATTGACCAACAATTTGTAGAATATATCGTAAAAACTCTCGTCAATAACCCAGACAAAGTCGTCGTCGATCGCGAAATTGACGAACGCGGCGTTCTTCTCAGCCTCAGTGTTGATCCTGAAGATGTCGGTCGCGTCATTGGCAAGCGCGGAGCCACCGCTCAGAGCATCCGCACTCTTTTGCGTGTTCTCGGTACTAAAAACGGTGCCCGCTACAACCTCAAGGTAGTCAATACCGACGATGTTGATTTTTCTGACGGCGGTCATCACCGCGATGCTGGAGAGACTCGCGAAGACGCTGAAGCTACTGGTGATTTGCGTGCCGACGAGCAAAACGATGCCGCTCCACTTGATGGCGGTGAAGAAAATGCCGAACTCGCCGAGAAAACTCGCGCTGAGCTCGCCGATCTTGACGATCTCGACATCTAGTTTCGGGGAGCGGGGAATCATGACCTCGGGTTCCGGGGTCATTTTCTATGGTTTAGTATTGTATTTTTTGCTAAGAGTATGCTAATATAAAAATATAGGAACGCAAGTTCCACCGTCGGGAATGTTATCGATTTCATAATCGGCACCATTTTCAAGAGGACCCGCCAGTGATGGCGGGTTGCTCAATATTCAGGCCTTCTTTAAAACTAACGAGAGATTTGCTCCTTCAGGTTATCTATATTCATCAGGGTCATACTATTCGGCAACTCACTTCGCAATCTTTTTAACCGCACTGATAGGCAGTTATTTATTCTTGTCATAGGTGTTGCCATAACTGTAATAAACGCGTGCGAATTTACCGATAAAATCCCGTGAATCGCTTCCGCAAAATCTCCATCACACGATACTAGAATAATGTGAATTTGCTCAGTTGCTTGTATTGCGCATTTCATCATATCAACCGCCATATAGACATCAACATTAGATTTCAACTGTATAGTTTCTGGTAATATCTGCACGGTATTTATTGCGCTACAATCCGAACACCTAAAATTCGTATATTTCGCTCCATTCCTGTAACTTTTTCGCTCTAATGAGCAAATTATGTAGCCGGTCCTTTCTAAGAACTGGAAATATCGTTGTTTTTTTCTTGTCATCACTGGCAATTCCTTCGTAATAGCGCACTTCCTGGAGATTTGGATATTTATTCTGCAGATAGTGATAGTATTTTATAAAATCTAAGTCGAAACCGCAACTGCGCCTGCAGGCATAGCGAATATTACTCACGTCAATAAAAACGAAGGTCTTACGTTCCCGCAGTGTAACTCTATTTCTGAGCATAACCCCTTCTTTATATCACGACGGGAATATTTTTGCTAGAGTTAAACCTTGCGCCATAATGTATCTTCTGTTGTATTATGAAACTTAATATTATGAAAAAGAGCGCCCTTGGCGCCCGTTTTCCGTTTTCATCCCCTTCCTAAAGTCTCGTCCGCTGCGTTTGTTAATCCAGAAAGCATCTAAAATTACTACCCCCTACTTGGGTTCGATTTCCATCTCGGTCGTTGTAACACTCCAAGTGGAGTTTTCCCGCTGCCGGTCCAGCAGAGCCCGATTCAGCCTCTCGTTGCTCTCCGATCTCGCCAGAACTACCGAATTCATGACGGAAACTACCACGTCGCAGAATGCTATCGCCGTGGCCACCACTAGTATGACCTGATCGACGAAAATGAGCGTTGCGTCGAAATATACCAGCGCGTCGAGCGACTCAAAGCGCCACAAACTGCAAAATACGAACGCTCCCACCGTGAGCAAACTTCCTATAATTCGCAACTTCTGCTCGCCTTGCAGGAATTTCCGCTGTTTGAATCGCAGATCTAGCAGTTCGAAGACGTCTTCCGCGTCCCCTGTGTCGTCATGGCTCGTAGTTCTGTATCCTGGGCAAATCAGCCCGGTCAAGCGCCGGATCAGTTGCCAGGCACCATAAAGCATTCCCATCATGAAGATTGTCGCGAAAAATATCGGTGCTATATCGTTCATGGAAAGTTTCGACATTACTACTCCGCTGAACAAAACCACGAAGCCCGGCAGAAGAATCATTAATTCCATCAGGCTAACCGTAATCGCGTTATGCATCGCCTCCCTTAAGGTTAATTCCTCGATATGCTTCGGGTCTCGCGCCCTAAAAACTCTCCTCTGGTGCCTCAGTACCTTCCGATCCTCCATCTCGCGGTGTCGGTTTTCGCACTCATCATTAAGATCGGCCAGCCATTTCCATAGTCTCTCCATTCTTTACCTCCCTGAGCCCGAAATTTTGCACTCTAGCACCTTACCTGCTAACTTTTGTCTAGCTGCTTATTTTGCGGATCTTCAACTTGACAAATACCTTAGTTAGGATGATAAAGCACTAGAAGCATGAGCTCTATCCTTTCATTGTATCACACATCGCTCAAAAAGTCAAGTATCCAAGCAAAAAAGTTGAGCTCCGCTCGGACTTTTTTGAGGAGACGTAGGCTTTTCTGCGGCACTAGCCGAAAGAGATGCCAAGTCTCCAATCTCAGTTCTAAGTATGGTATCGCCAAAAGTAAAAACGCCACCCAAGTACCCTTAGTATTGCCACCGATACAATTGCTGGTTTCAGTATTCGCCTTTTTCTTAAAGCCCAAAACGCTGAAAATCTTGCAAAAAGGTCTTGTCAAAATTCTAACCATGAGCTATACTAAATACAGTTCGAAAGAACATAAAGGCTAACTGCGAGCCAACGTTTAAGTTGAGAGCTTATATGTTCAAAAAGCCACCTTCTCTTGGGTGGTTTTTTGGTTCCAAAGTTTTCGTGTTATAGTACCGACTCGGCTATCGCTCCACGCTCTCCTTAGAATACCAATGCAATCTCTTCGTCTCCACCCGCAGCCAACATCGGCTCTTCAGCGCAAACTAGCCGATCTTCTCACGGACCGAGTCACTCTCATTCGCACCCTTTCCAGCCATAATTTTTTATGTTACAATCTTTCGCAGAGCCCACTAAGGGTTAGTAGTTTATCGATTTAGTTTTTTGGAGGTATTCTGTATGTCAAAATTGTCCCAAACCAACCCCTCTCGCCGATCGCATCGGCAAAAACACAAGATCTTTCGTATGTCAAAAATTTCCCTCATGGGCTTAATTTCTCCGACCGCCGCTGTCTCACTCCTACTTTCCGGAAAACTCGTAGTCGTCCTTAGTTTAATCTGCTGCTTATGGATTACACCTGGCTACACTTTTCCAGCTCCAGTCATTCTTCTACTGGTTTTTGAGTTGGCGGCGAGTATTGGCCTAGTTCTTTTCGGTGCTCTGCGCCACTTGCTTATCCGTCATCCCGATCCTGAGACTTGGCTAAACAATTTCGCCCTCATTCCTCGCCCCGATAATTTAACTACTCGTCGTCGCCTGCAACTGAAAATTATGATTGGTTCGTTTTTGGGGATTCTACTGGATATTAGTGTAGTATTTCTAATCTGCTCGGTGATTGCTGAGGTTAATCTTTTCATTCAACCTCTCTCTGCCTCGCCGGTTTCTCCAATCGACTCGAGCGCCTCTCTAACTTCATCTCCGCATTTGTTGCGCCTAGTCGAAGGCAGTGCCACTCTGAATCTCATCTAGCTTGTTCTGACTAATTATGTTCTGCGTCGTTTTCATTGTCTGCCTCAGCCTGATTTGCATCCGCTCGGCACCTGGCAGAAACGACAACTTCACGATTTCAAATAACGATTGACGCCTACTTAGCATAGTTAGGTGTCATCTTAATAACTAAAATCACTGCATAGAAAAAGCCCGCCGTATCTGGCGGGCCCTTCTCTTTTTGAGCCGACTATCACCTAATACACCTCTGACGTCTCCCGAATCCTGTCCATCAGCAAATCGTAAGCATCTTTCAGACAGTCGTCAAATCGCCCGAATCCGATTTCTTCCAGCACCTTGTCCAGTTGCGGAGTCAGTAGGAAAATGTTGCAGCCCTCCGGTATTACTAAGGTCGCCTCGAAGACCGGATCTCGATGATCATCGAGATAGCAAGTGCAATCCACTCGCCACTCTGCTGTCTCTGGCGGCTGAAAGGCGATATCACTGTCTTCCAAATAATCCTCGATTACCTCCGCCGTCCGGTTGATCGTAAAACCTTCGATCTCCCAGCCGTTATAGGCATAGACAGCCTCTCCGTGCGCGGACGTAATCATTCCCGCTAACATCATCTGCTGATGCTGGCGATAGCCGATAGAATAGGCTGCGTTCTCTCTTGGATCTCCGACAATAACCTTGGTAATTCCGAATCGGGTTTCCATTAGGGCGGCCGGATCCACCTTAGCGAACTCAACCCTCTGCTCCAGCGGCATTGCTGCGTTCAGCGTCAAAGTGCCATCCGCGTATCTGAACCGCTTCTGCCGCCTATTAAATAAATCTTCGACTATAATATTACACTCATTGTTTATAGGTGTAATCCGTACCTTCCATTCATTTCCTAGCCTGACCCAGGGATCATCGGACGTAACGCTTGTCTCAATTCCGATTTTAGGTCTTTCTTCGTTGTCTGAACGAGCGGCCACGAAATTCCCAGCCGCCATAACTACTGTATATTTCATATTTCACCTCCGCGTTCGCCCGCCGGCTCATTTTAAGGAACCTTGCCTCCCTGCAAAAGCCCCCTACCTCTCCATTATAGCACACATCTCAGAAAAAGTCAATGTCATCGCCGTAAAACGTCGGTTTTTTGCCACTTTTCAGTAAATATTGTTTCATAGCACAACTATCAAAATTCCTAAAAAATCACCCTTGAAAATTTACTCAAAATCCGCTACTATGTATTATAAGAAGTAGTGAGTGGTGTTTATAGTTAATGGTAATTAATACCTTGGAAATGGCGATTCTAGGGTAGCACCACAGTTAATCTTCGGCGCTAAATCCCGAGACAACCGAGCAAAGATTAAGTTTGCTTAATCTTTCGAGGTGACGCAAGGATTTCTCGCTTGGCGAGAGAGATTATCAACACTAAGTAGAGGGAAATGTGTGAGTAAAGCAACCACCACTAAAACTGGTCGCGTCTTCTTTACCGAAGGTGACCAAGCTCTTCCTATCCCTGATCTGATTGCTCATCAGACGGATAGCTGGGAAGATTTTGTCAAATCGGGCCTCCGAGAGGTCTTCAACGAGTTAAACCCGATCGACGACTATACTGGCCAAAAATTATCCTTACGTTTCAAGGATTACTATTTCAAAACGCCAGTCGAAGACGAAAAAACTGCCAAATATAACCTTTCTACCTACGCAGCTCCGCTGCACGTTCAAGTTGAGCTGACCAATAAGGTTACCGGCGAGGTTAAGGAACAGGATATTTATTTCGGCGATTATCCTTGGATGACCGACCGCGCGACTTTCATTATCAATGGCACTGAACGTGTCGTTGTTTCTCAGTTGATTCGCTCGGCTGGAGTTTTCTTTACTGCCGACGAAATCAACGGCAAGCGTTACTATGGCGCGAAAGTGATTCCTGGTCGCGGGGCTTGGCTAGAGTTCGAGACTACAACTAGTGGCTGTATTAATGTCAAAATTGATCGCCGCCGCAAAATTCCCGTCACCACTTTCCTGAAGGCGCTCGGCCTCTCGAAAGATGACGAAATACGTGAGAAATTTGCTGACGTCGATAATGGTCCGATTAGTTATATTAACGCCACTCTCGATAAAGACACGGCCACCGGCCAATCCGCTGCTCTTCTCGAGGTTTATCGCCGCTTGCGCCCGGGTGACCTCGCCACGGTTGAAAACGCTAAGTCGATGATCGAGCGCGCCTTCTTTGATTATCGCCGTTATGACTGTTCGCGTGTCGGTCGCTTCAAATTGAACCGTCGCCTCGGTTTCGATACGCCGAACGATGCCGCTCACCGCACCTTGCAGATGAAAGACCTGATCGCGATTATCAGCGAAATTATTCGCCTTAACAATACTCAGGAACCAGCTGACGATATTGACTCTCTCAGTAATCGCCGAGTTAAGCTGGTTGGTGAATTGGTTCAGCGCCAATTCCGCCTCGGTATGCTTCGTCTTCAGCGCAACATTCTCGACCGCATGTCAATGGTTAGTCCCGAAGAAGTTACTCCGTCGCAACTACTCAACTCTCGCCCCGTGGTCGCCGCCGTTAAGGAATTCTTCTCTAGCTCTCAGCTTTCTCAGTTGATGGATGAGGTGAATGGTTACTCGGAACTTGCTCACAAGCGTCGTCTCAGCTCCATGGGCCCTGGTGGTTTGACCCGTGAGCGCGCCGGCTTCGATGTGCGTGATGCTCACCCGACCCACTATGGCCGCATCTGTACCGTTGAGACGCCAGAAGGTGGTAACGTCGGTCTCGTGCTCAACCTAGCAACCTATGCGCGGATTAATGAATATGGTTTCATTGAGGCTCCGTACCGAGTCGTCAAGAATGGTAAAGTGACCGACGAAGTGGTTTATGTCGATGCTGCGACCGAAGATGATATGATTATCGCCGACGCTTCAGTTAAACTGAACGAAAAAGGCGAATTTGTCGAAGACTGGGTCTCTGCTCGGATTAAGGGCCGTCCTAGTCAAGTTGCTTCAAACTTGGTCACGCATATTGACGCTGCCCACAAAGAAATTCTCGGTACTTCCGCTAGCCTGATTCCGTTCGTCGAAAAGAACCGCGTCGATCGCTCACTTATGGCCTGCGCCATGCAGAAACAGGCAGTGCCGCTGCTTCGTACTGACGCCCCGACCGTGGGGACTGGTATCGAGCACGTCGTTGCGATGAATACCTCGCATGTCGTTACCGCTGAAGCTGACGGTGAAGTCG
Organism: uncultured Candidatus Saccharibacteria bacterium; assembly: GCA_964485445.1. Lineage (GTDB taxonomy): Bacteria > Patescibacteriota > Saccharimonadia > Saccharimonadales > Saccharimonadaceae > Nanosyncoccus. The sequence goes on from CAZAJJ010000002.1 coordinate 7,465, forward strand.
TTAAGGCTGATGGTGTGAGCGTCATTGTTAAATATAAAGACGGTGAGAAAGAGTATAAACTCGAGCATTTCGAAAAGACTAACGACGATCGTTGTTATAACCAGCGTGTGAAAGTCACCCGTGGCCAAAAAGTTAAGAAAGATGATATTCTCATTGAAGGCGCCACAGTTGAAGATGGCGAACTCGCTCTTGGTAAAAACCTGCTTGTTGCCTTCATGCCTTGGCGCGGTTACAACATGGATGACGCCATCGTGATTTCTTCGCGCTTAGTTGAAGACGATAAGCTAACTAGCATTAACATTAAAGATTTTGATGTTGAAGTTCGTGAAACTAAACTCGGTCCGGAGCAAGTTACTCGCGATATTCCGAATGTCTCCGAGCGCACCCTTCGTCACCTTGGCGAAGATGGCATTGTCGTCGTCGGTTCCGAAGTTCAGCCGGGTGATATCCTTGTCGGTAAAATTACCCCGAAAGGCGAACAGGAACTCAGTTCAGAAGAGCGTCTCCTCCGTGCAATTTTCGGTGAAAAAGCCAAAGACGTTCGCGATACCTCCGTGCGTATGAACGGCGCCAGTACCGGTAAGGTTGTCGGCGTTCGCGTTTATACCCGCGAGCAAGGTCACGATCTTAAAGCCGGCGTAATCATGCAAATTAAAATCTATGTTGCCGAAATGCGCAAAATCAGCGTTGGCGACAAGATTGCTGGTCGTCACGGTAACAAAGGTGTTGTTTCTCGCATTCTGCCGGTCGAGGATATGCCTTTCATGGAAGATGGTACTCCAATTGACGTTCTGCTGAGTCCAATGGGTGTGCCAAGTCGCATGAACCTCGGTCAGCTCTTCGAGATTCACTTGGGCATGGCTGCTCGAGCCCTAGGCTATACCGTAGCCACTCCACCTTTCAACGGCGTCAGCGACGAAACCATTTCCGACGAGCTGGAAAAAGCCGGCTTCGCTCGTGATGGTCGCGTACAGCTTTACGATGGTTTGACTGGCGAACCCTTCAACGAACGCACTTCAGTCGGCGTTATGCATATGCTAAAACTTCACCACATGGTCGAAGACAAGATTCACGCCCGCTCCACCGGTCCTTATACTGCCGTTACCCAGCAACCGCTCGGTGGTAAAGCTCAAAACGGTGGTCAGCGTTTCGGAGAAATGGAGGTCTGGGCGCTCGAGGCTTATGGTGCTGCTACCGCCCTGCAGGAAATGCTCACGATTAAATCTGACGATGTCTATGGTCGCGCTAAAGCCTACGAAAGCATCATTAAACGCGAACCAATCGAAGGGCCGAAACTCCCAGAAGGCTTCAATGTGTTAGTCAAAGAATTCCAAGGCCTCGGCCTGAAAGTTGATCTCTTAGATCATGGTGAATCTACTGACGCCAGCGAGGTAATCGAACGTACTTCTCGCGAGATCGAAAAAGAACATGATGATCGTTTGATTTACGCCCGGCATCAAAGCGCCGAAGCTGCTGAAACGGTAGTCGATTTGGATGAAGATGAAGAAGTTAAAGAGATGTTGGACGATGAGGGGGTAGAAATAACAGAGGCAGAGGATGGCCTCGCTGAAACTGATGATTTCGGTGAAGGCGCCACTGACCTCGGAGAGGAGCAATAATATGGCCTGGATGGATAATTTTATCAGCGCCAACGATTTCGACTCAATTCGTTTGAGCGTAGCTAGCAAAGAAGATATTTTGAGTTGGAGTTATGGCGAGGTTTTGAAACCTGAGACAATTAACTACCGGACTCAGAAGCCAGAACGCGACGGCCTGTTCTGCGAACGAATTTTCGGACCAGTCAAGGATATTAATCCGCATGATTCCAAGCTGAAAGGCGTACGCTCTCGCGAAGCTGCTGTCGATAAGGAAGGTAACCTTGTTACGAAGAGTATTTCCCGTCGCGAGCGTATGGGCCATATCACCTTGGCTGCGCCGGTCGCTCATATCTGGTTCATGCGTGGTACCCCTTCCGCACTCAGCGTTTTGCTGAATTTGACGGTCAAGAATATTGAGAAAGTGGTTTATTTCGCTTCGTATCTGATCGTCTCAGCCAAAGACGAGGAAATCGCTCAAACTTTGAGTGATCTCGAGGCTAATACCGCCGCTGCCCGTGAGGCTATCAAACTTCGCTACGAGAAAATGGCCGAAGATGCCAATGCTAACGTTGTCGCCTTGGCTGATGAGCAGGTCAAAGAATCCGAAGCCTTGGAATCAGATTTCTTGATGCGTAAAGGCTTTCTTGAGAAGATGCAAAAAGGCGCTGTTATCAGCGAACAGGAGTATCGTAATCTTCCTGAAGAATACGAAGATCTCATTGAAGTTGAAATGGGCGCCACTGCTATCAAGAAACTGCTCGATGAGATTGATTTGAAGAGCATGATCGATGAACTGCACGAAGAAGCCGCGAATTCTAAAGGTCAGAAGCAAAAGCGTATTATGAAACGGCTCAAAGTCCTCGAAGGTATGGAATCGGCTGGCATTAAACCGGTTGATCTAGTCCTCACGATTGTGCCGGTCATCCCACCCGATCTGCGCCCGATGATCGCTCTGCCTGGTGGTCGTTTCGCTACCAGCGACTTGAATGATTTGTATCGCCGCGTTATTAACCGTAACAACCGCTTGAAGAAGTTACTTGAACTTAATGCTCCTTCCGTGATCTGTCATAACGAAATGCGCATGTTGCAGGAAGCCGTCGATGCTTTGATTGATAACTCGGCTGTCCATGGTAGCCGCAGCGCCAGTGCTCAAAACGGTCGTCGCAAACTCAAGAGCATTTCTGATCTCTTGAAAGGTAAGCAGGGTCGCTTCCGCCAGAACTTGCTTGGTAAGCGCGTAGATTATTCCGGACGTTCAGTAATTGTCGTTGGTCCAGAACTAAAACTCAACGAGTGCGGCCTGCCGAAACAAATGGCCCTCGAGCTCTTTAAACCTTTCGTAATTTCTTGGTTGATGGCCGGTGAGCACGCCGCTAATATTCACTCGGCTGCTCGCATGATCGAAGCTGGTGAAGCCATTGTCTGGGACGCTCTCGACGAATGTATTAAAGGTAAATACGTCCTCCTGAACCGTGCTCCGAGTCTGCACCGCTTGTCGGTCCAGGCCTTCCAGCCGAAACTAATTGACGGTAAGGCTATTCAACTTCACCCGCTTGTCGCTAGCGGCTTCAACGCCGACTACGATGGTGACCAGATGGCAGTTCATTTGCCGCTATCTGACGCCGCCCAAGCCGAAGCTCGCGAACTGATGTCCGCCGGCAAGAACCTCTTGAAACCGGCTGATGGCGCTCCAGTGCTGGCGATTTATCAGGATGTAGTCCTTGGTATCTACTACTTGACTTACGATAAACCGGGCACTGAGACGGACGATGTTAAACCTTTCAGCTCAGTTTATGAAGCCGAAATGGCCTATGACCAGGGAATCATCGCCTTGCAAACTCCGATTCGTGTCTTTGCTAAAGGTGAAATTCGAAACACTACTCTTGGCCGCGTTATCTTCAACGAAGTTCTGCCAAAAGATTATCCTTACGATAACTCTGTTCAGACTAGCAAACAACTCAAGAAAGTGATGGCTAATATCTTCGACGATTTTGGCGCAGAAACCATGGTGGAGACTGCCGACGCTGTGAAAAATCTCGCCTTTGAGTACGAAACGATTGCTTCGGTTTCGACCGCCAAGGATGACTATCCGACTTATCCCGAAATCGACGACTTCATCGCTGAAGGTGATGCCAAGACTGCCTTAATTCAGGAACAATTTGATCAAGGTCTCGTCACTGAGGAAGAGCGTTATAGTCTCACCGTAGCCAACTGGCGTGATATCGACAAAAAGATTTCTGACTTTCTGAAGAGCAAATTGGCTTCCATGGACACGGATATCGCCGTCATGGTTAACTCCGGTGCCCGTGGCTCAGTCAGTAACATTAAACTTGCTTCCGCCGAAATCGGGATCATGGTTGATATTAACAACAACGAAATCGAGCTTCCAGTCAAGAGTAGCTACAAGAAAGGTCTCAACACTCTCGAAAGCTTCATCGCTACTCGAGGCGCTCGCCAAGGTCAGGTCTCAACCGCTTTGCGTACGGCTGACTCTGGATATTTGACCCGTCGTCTCGTTGATGTTGCCCAAGATGTCTTCACGACCGACGAAGAGGCTCCTGATCCTGGCTTCAACGTTTATAAGAAAGAATCCGAATATATTGGCACTAGTTTCTCGGCTCGCATTGCTGGACGTTTTACGGCCGAACCAGTTCCGGGCTATATCGGTGCTGATGAACTGATTAGCCCTGAGATCGCTGAACAAATTGAGAATGACGACAACATTGAAAGTGTCAAGATCCAATCGACCTTGACGACGACTGCCATCGGCGGTGTCCCGCGCAAGGCTTATGGTGTTGATATGGCTACTCGAGAACTCGTTGCCGCCCACCAACCTGTCGGTGTTATCGCTGCGCAGAGTCTCGGTGAGCCTGGTACTCAACTTACTCTCGATACTAAGCACGGCTCCGGCGTCGCTGGTTCCGGTGCTATCGCCCGTGGTCTTCCGCGTGTTGAAGAGTTGCTCGAAGCCCGCGCTCCGAAAGGTCAGGCTTTCGTCACTCCGGTCGCTGGCTTAGTTGAAGTCTGGGAAGAAGGGAATCATTATATCGCTCAGATCACTCCCGAAAGCGGCGAAACCATGCGCATTCCGCTTGACGGTCGTACGCCGACTGTTAAGGATGGAGCTGGCGTCAATGCTGGTGATGTCCTCGCCGATAAAGGTAAGGGCAAAGAACCTCTGATTTCCCCAGTTGATGGCAATGCCCAACTCACCGATGATGCGATTATTATCGTTGCCGAAGCTGGCGGTGCCGTGCGGGTTGAGATGCCCATTGAGGCTGAAGTGCTCGTGAAGAGCGGTGATCGCCTCGAAGCTGGCGATCGTTTGACGGCTGGTTCTTTGAACCTCCAAGACCTCCTCAAGTATAAAGGCGCCGAAGAGACCGCTCGTTATATCATGAACGACGTTCTCGCTGTCTATGCTGCTCAGGGTCATGAGATTTCGCCGAAACACCTTGAGATTATCGTCCGCCAGATGTTCAGTCGCGTCATGATCGACGATGCTGGCGATTCCAGCTTCGTCTCGGGTGACATCGTCTCCAAGGCTGCGATTATGGCTGAGAACCGCGAGCTCGAAGCCGCCGGCAAGACTCCGGCTACGTTCGAAAATCTCTTGCTCGGTATCACCAAGGTCTCGATCTGGTCCGATTCGTTCTTGTCCGCTGCTTCCTTCCAAGATACCACTCGCGTCTTAATTAACGCCGCCATCAACGGTCGCGTCGATCACTTGAATGGTCTCAAGGAGAACGTGATTATCGGTCGCAAGATTCCAGTTGGCACCGGCGTCAAGCCACTCGCCATCACTGATGCTGAAAAGGCTGAAGTGGCTGCTGAGACTGCCGATCTGGCCAGCAGCCCCTCGGCTGAGGACGTTGCAGAAGTCTAACCGCCTGAATGTCAGGAAACCAAAAGAGTAGTCTCAGGGCTGCTCTTTTTGGCGTGTATATTCTATGTTATAATATACCCATGAAACCTCGACATGCCGCTCGCGCCGTCCTCTTGGATGAAAATCATCAAATCGCCATCCTTCATGTTGGTAAGTTTGATTATTATAAAATTCCTGGCGGAGGCATTGAAGCTAGTGAAGATATTATAACCGCTGTCAGGCGTGAAATTTTAGAAGAGACCGGGTGTGACTCGGAGATTATCGCCCAACTTGGTCGCATAGAAAATGATATTCCTGCTTGGGATATGCACGATATTTCGGATGGCTTCATCGCTCGGGTAGTTGGCACGAAAAAATTACCTCAATTCGATAGTCATGAGGTTTCGCTCAAGTTTGAACTTGAATGGTGCCCCGACCTTGATTCTGCAATCGCTAGACTTAGCCACAATCCTGTCCTAGATTCTAGCGCTGTTATCTTGCAGACTCGTGATTTGGAATTTATTCGGCGCGCGAAAGCGTATTTGGAAGGCGAAAACTGATTTGTCGGAGGCTTGATTTTTTCGAAAAAACCCAGCCTCTTTTCGAGAATTAACAGAGGTGGTCAAGCTGGATAAAATTCAGAAAACCCAGCCTCGTGTTATAATAAAAACATGGAACAAGAAGAACTTATTTCTATCTCTGAAGCCCACAAGCGGTTAGATACCTCAATATATATTATCCGTCATTTTTGTGACGGCGGCTACATCCCCCACATCCGCCGCGACCGCCACTACCGTCGCCTGCTCACGCCCGAGCAGTTCGAACTACTCGCGACCTTGATTAAAATGAAAGACGCCGGCTTCACTCGCCCCGAGCTTAAGCGCTACGCTCGTCTTTATCGTCAAGGCTCTGCGACCGAGCCCGAGCGCCTCGCTATTCTCACGACCCGCAAGCGTCAGCTCTGGCAAGAAATTAAAACCCGTCAAGCCGCTATTGATTTCATCGAGCGCCAAGAGGAGATTTATGACGCACAATAGGGTTTTAGAAACCAAAAAGGGAGCCTCGGAGACCACGATGATTCACGCTAAAGCCTCAAAAAGCCCCCGCCCGACCGCCATTGCCGCCTATGTTTTCTTCGGTTTCACTATCATAGCGGAACTTTTTTCTCTCTTTCCGCTCCTTACTTTTGCGATCGAACATTATACTGAAAAAGTCTTAGATGTCTCTATAACCGAAGTTATAACTTTTCTCTTTTTGGTTATGCTTATGTCTTTACCGCTTTTTCTTAGTCTCATCCTGGCTATTATCTCTGAGTACAAACTCCGTCACGCTCAGATATCATTTTCCCTTCAAGTTCGCTGCGCCACGCTAATCCGCGGTATTGTTTTCGGCCTTGTTGCAAACCTTCTTGGTCTCACTGTCTGCGGTTTTAGTGCTGCCAAACTCCCCGATCGCCCGGCGATCTACTTGGTAGTCGAACTTCTTGCCTTAATCCTCATTGCACTGATCAGTTTCGCCTGGCCTTTGATTCAGGTTTGGCATTTTTCTCTCCGCCCGCCAACTAGCCTGCGCTCGTTTCATTTGAAGGCTGTGCGGATTTTGGCTTATATCTTGCTGATTCTCGCAGTGCTGGAATTACCGTTCTTCATGACGGTGTCGAGAGGTATGGTCGGAGGGCTCCTTGACTAAAAGTTTTTCCCTAGTGGTAACATCCGTCCCTCTTTTCAATCCCCTCCCTCATGTAGTATAATAGACCTATGGAAGTTACTCGAGAGACTATTAATCATCTTGCCGATTTGTCGAACTTCGCTTTAACTGACGAGGAAAGCGAACGCCTAGTGCCGGATATCAAAAATATTATCAACTACATTTCTCAACTTGATGAGTTGGACGCGGAGGGCGTCGCATCGACTTATCAAGTCTTCGAGATGGAAAATGTCTGGCGTCCAGACGAGATTCTACCTCAGGATGCGACCCCTGAAGAGCTCCTCGCCCTCAGTCGTGACGTCGAAAATCATCAAATCAAAGTTCCGAGGGTTCTCTAATTATGAAAATTGCTGATCAAAATACTACTGCTGTCAGTCTCGTTCAGGCTGCGCTTGATAAGGCTCATGCTTTGCAACCCGAATATAATATTTTCACCTGGATTAATGACGCTGCTCTCGACCAGGCTCGCGCCATCGACGAAAAAATCCAAAAAGGCGAGCCAGTCGGCCGTCTCGCTGGCGTCCCCTATGCTTTGAAGGATAATTTCCTTAGTCCCGCAGGTGAGACGACAGCCTCGGCTTTGATTCTGAATGGGTTCAAAAGCCCAGTCACCGCCACTGCCGTCCAGAAACTAGAGGCCGAAGGGGCGATTATGATCGGTCGGACTAACCTCGACGCCTTTGCGCATGGCTCCAGCACTGAAAATAGTTATTACGGTCCGACGAAGAATAGCAAAGATCTCGAGCGCGTCGCTGGTGGCTCCAGTGGCGGTTCAGCTGTCGCCGTGGCTCTTGATATTGTTGAGTTTGCGACCGGGACTGATACCGGCGGCAGCATTCGCCAGCCAGCCAGTTTTAACGGCGTTTATGGTCTGAAGCCAACCTATGGCGCGATCAGCCGCTATGGCGTCGTTGCTATGGCTTCCAGTACCGACTGTGTTGGCTTTTTTACTCGTAAGGCCTCTGACCTCGATTTGCTCATGGAAATTTGCGCCGGTCAGGATGAGCGCGATTTGACTAGTCTGCCCGATTTTTATAAGAACAGTTCTGCTTCGAAACCTCAAAAAATCGGCATCATTAAAGATTTTGATAATGACGCTATTGATGATGAAATTCGCGCTGCCTTGCAGAATAAGGTTGCGAGTCTTCGTCAAGCGGGCTACGAAATTGTTGAACTTGAGATGCCGACCTTGAAATATGCTCTGGCGGTTTATTATGTCATCGTTCCCGCCGAAGTCTCAAGTAATCTTTCCCGCTACGATGGTATTCGCTATGCTTATCGTAGTTCCGAGGCTGGCAATTTGCATGATTTATATAATAATACCCGCAACGAAGGTTTCATGCCTGAAAACAAGCGTCGAATCATGATCGGCAACTTCGTCCTCAGTTCCGGTTTTTACGATGCTTATTATCTAAAGGCTGCGAAAGCTCGGACTAAGATTATTGAAGAATATAATTCCGCCTTCGAAAAATGCGACTTGATTTTAACTCCGGTTAGCCCGAATCCCGCCTTTAAACTCGGTACTAAAGTCAATGACCCGATCGCCATGTATCTCGAAGACGTCTTGTCGGTTCCTCTGAATTTGGCGGGCCTTCCCGGTCTTGCTATCCCAGTTGGCAAAACTGCGTCTGGACTCGATCTTGGTTTGCAACTTGTCGGACCTCGTCGTAGCGATAAACAATTAATTAAATTTGCAGAGGAAATGGAGGAAATTTAATGGAATCATCTTGGTTTTTTTTGGTCATTGCCATTGTCGCAGTCGGACTTTTAGCGCTGATCGCTATGACCTTGACTGGCAAACATAGTCATACCTTTAATGTCGAAGAATACCAAACTCGCTGGCTCAAAATCGAAAATAGCCTTAACCGTGACAATCCGGCGACTTTCACGATGGCCGTGATTAACGGCGATAAATTACTTGACCGCGCTTTGACGGAGCTAGGCTTGCCGGGGAAAACTATGGGTGATCGCCTGAAACGCCTGACTGATCAGGGGCGCCTAGAAAAACCTAATGCCGTTTGGTCGGCTCATAAACTCCGCAACCAAATCGCCCATGAGTCCGATTTCGATATTACCTACGAGCAGGCCAGCCATGCTCTCGCCGCCTTCCGGGGCGCACTAAAAGATTTAGGAGCCATCTAATGACCAAATATCTTCCTACTATCGGCATCGAATGCCACGTCCAACTCTGTACCAAAACTAAGATTTTTTCCGAAGTCGATAATGACGCCCGCGGCAAGGAGCCGAATAGCTGCATCTCGCCGGTTGATTATGGCCTACCTGGCATACTGCCTCGTCTGAACGAGGAAGCTGTTTTGCTGGCAGTACGGGCTGGCTTGGCTCTGCGTGCTAAGATTCATCTTGAATCTCGCTTTGACCGCAAACATTACTTTTATCCTGATTTACCCAAGGGTTATCAGATTACCCAAATGTTCCACCCGATTATCGGCGCCGGTTTTGTCGAACTTCCGAACCATAAATTCGTCCGCATCGAACATGCTCACCTCGAGGAGGATGCTGGCAAACTTAGCCACGAAGGAGGCGGTAGTCTTGTCGATCTGAATCGCGCTGGCACGCCACTTCTCGAAATCGTCTCTCAGCCTGATCTGCATAGCGCCGAGGATGCTCGTTATTATACAAAAGAGCTTTGGCGTTTAATGACACATGCCGGCGTAACTTTCGGCGACCTTTATAACGGCAACATGCGTTTTGATGTCAATATTAGTCTAGCGCCTGAAGATGGCACCGAACTCGGCACTCGTGCTGAGATTAAAAACCTCAACTCCTTCCGCAGCGTCGAGCGCGTGGTTGAATATGAGATTAAACGTCAGTCAAAAATTCTCGACCGCGGTGAAAAAGTCGCTCAAGAAACTCGCGGCTGGAACGATGCTACCGGCGAGACTACCGCTCAACGTAGTAAGGAGGCTGCTCAAGATTACCGCTACATGCCGGAACCAGATCTCCCGCCACTCCGTCTCGACGAGTCTGTTGTCGCTGAGCAACAAGTCTTCATGGGTGTGCCGCTTTGGAAATACCGCACTTTCCTGCGTAAATTCCTGCCCGAAGATTTGGTTGAAGTTTTGCTAGATTATAAAAATCTCGTCGATGCGCTCTATGTCTTGAATGATTATTTGTATGCGAAACACGCAGATCTAAAACTTGACCAGACCGATATTTATAACCGGCTGAAAAAAGTGGCTAATCTATTCGCTTCCGTTCTACTCGCCGAAGAAAATACTAGTTTATTAAACGATGAATTGCCGACTAACCAGCAGTTAGTTGATCTTGTCAATATGAACGAACAGAGCGAACTTTCCAGTACCGGCATGAAAGAAGTTTTCTTGAAATTCTTTGATCCTGAGATGCACCATAAAGACACTCGCACTATCGCCAAAGAACTTGGCGTTGTCCAGGAGAATGACCTTGAGGCGCTTGAAGCTATTGTCGATCAAGTTCTAGCCGACCCCGCGACCCAGCAGGCACAAGCTGATTATCGTGCCGGTCAAGAAAAAGTTCTCGGCTTTCTCGTTGGTCAAGTCATGAAAGCCTCTCGCGGTCAGGCTAATCCTTCGCGTGTCCAAGAAATCCTGAAAGCGAAGTTAAATTCCTAGATGATTTGTAGTGCTGCGCTTTTACCGAAAGGAAAGCACAGCACTGAAACTCAAACCGCTTGTCTTAAACGCAGTCACTCGGATCCAAAAGCCCCAAAAGTTCAAAAAATCCCCAAAGATCAGCCTCAAGAAGCCCTTACATCCGTAGAATCTCATTTTCAGCAAAAACTCAGAGCACAGAAACCGCAATCGGAATCATCACTTGCTATAAGCTCTGATGCTGAGGTTCTTGCTGCCCAAGCCTGGTTTGCGGAACATGTCACTATACACGGGCAACCCTATGCTCTCGATTTCGACCAAGCCCGTGCTGCCTGCGATTTCCATAAAAATACTCTTGTCACTGCCCGTGCTGGCTCCGGCAAAACTCGTGTCATCGTTGCGAAAACCGCTTATTTAGTAGGGCAAGGTCTTGCCAGTCTTGAAGAAATCGCCATCTTCATGTTCAACCGCACCGCTGCCGCCGAAGTTAATGAGCGTATTGCTGCCATCGAGATTGACGGGCGACCGCTCACAGACTTTTCTTATCAACCCCAAGAGGTTTCGAACCCAAATCCTCCCGCCAACACGGCAAAGCCTCCCCTGTCTGTCGCTTCAACTTTTCATAAATTTGCCCTCGATATCGTCAAATCCACTGGCGAACGCCCCGATATTCTAACGGAAGGCGCTCGCGCCAGACTTATCCAGCAGTTGCTAAATCACGAACTCAGTCGTCGGCAACTTGAACTTCCAACCACCGAATATGCGGAACTTCTGAGCATTGTCACTAGTTTCATTACGCGTGCCGGTCAAAAATATCCCACTCCTCGCGACCTGCCGTCTCTTGAACAAGTTATACTCGATTCCTGTTCCAATCTAAAATCCAGCTCTCGCTCTCAACCGCAGATTTTTCTCCATCGCATCTCCTTCTCTGCCTACTCTTCCTATCTCCATTCTTTCATTCGACCCCAAACCGACTTTAACCTCCTTATGGCTAGAGCTACGACCGTTCTTGAGCAAGCCACTAATCCTAATAACTTCCAGTATTCTTTCACTTCTACGACTCAAGCCTCCGATTCAGCACAGCCTACTCAATCCTCTATTATTTCTTCAAACCCTAAAATTCGTCATGTTCGAAACCTCAAATATCTCATGATTGACGAATATCAAGATTTTTCTTGTCTCTTTTTCAGTCTCACTTCAGCCATCCTAGGGCTCGCGCCCTCTGCTCATCTTTTTGCTGTTGGTGACGATTGGCAGGCGATTAATCGCTTCGCTGGATCCGATGTCGATTATTTTATTAATTTCGCTCATTTCTTCCCCGAAGATTCAAATAACATTCCTCTCGCCACCAATTATCGCAGTCATCGCAAAATTGTCGAACTCGCTAATACCTACATGCTGAAGCACTACGACTCGACCGCGCTTCCCGCCATTCCATATCAGCGCCATTCTGGCAAAATTTATTATCTTAATCCTGAGAAGATTAAGTTTGACGCCACCGATATCCTTGAAGACGCGCTCGGTGATGGCGCACTCGAACAACTTCTTCGGCAAACTTTAACTTTTTCCCAGTCCAGTTCCCGCCACTCCGTCCCGCCTTCCGCTGTCAAACTCCTCAAGTGTCTCCTCAAAATTTTCCGCAAGCATCCTTACTCCGAGTTCATGCTCCTTCATCGCCATAATTTTACTTCAATCGCTGGACTCGGTCTAGAGCAGCTTCTCCAAGTCTTGCGCATGGCTTGCGCTCAGCGGGGAATTATGTCGGACGAAGATTTCAATCGTCAAGTTCGTTGCTTGACCATGCATAGATCCAAGGGGCTTGAGGCTGAAATTGTTATTCTCCTCGAAATGAATACGAAAATCATTAAATCTCATCATCCTCATGCTACGCTTTTCCCGCTTTTTGGCGACACGGAAAAAGCAGAATCTGCCGATCAGGATCGCCTAATCTACGTTGCTCTGACTCGCGCCAAGGAAAGACTTTATATTCTAAGTTCCGATCGGCAACCTCTGATCAGACCTTAAGTTCAGTTTAACCCCTAGTTCTGCCTCAAGATGCCTTCTATTTTTGCCAAGTCTCGAAAAATTATATATAATATACAGTATGTCAATCTCTTCTCCACTCACTTATCAAAAAGTTACTCACGATAACCTTGATTTACTCCTTCGTCTTCAGCATTCAGTCTGGCCGGATTCAGCGGTTGATGAAGATTATATTAATAATGTCGATTATCCTGATGATACTTCGAATGTTACCTGGATAATCTACCGCGACGAGATTCCGATTGGCTTAACTGGCGTTTTTACTTTCGATCCTGATGAGTCTGGCTATGATCGAGGTGACTCAATTTGGATGGACTGGTTTGCAATTTTACCCGAGTATCGCGGTCAAGGTTTTGGCAAGCAGGCGCTTTTTGATACAATTAATTATTGTCGTAATCTCGGTCAGTATCGTTATTTTCGCCTCGATACTACCGATCGCCCCGGTCGTCCCGCCGTCCATCTTTATGATCAAGTCATGCCGCTTCGCGAAGAATATACCGCCGAACGTCCCGCTGATCCTCATTTTGAGTACTTAATTTATTCCTGCAGTCTTGGTGACTGGCCAGTAAAGCCTTGGAACAATCAATTTCTCGGCCTGAACCAAGCCGGCGAGGATGAGGGCTCTATTATCGTTTAAAACATACCAAAAACTTACGATTTTCCTCTACCAAAATCCTTAACATTATGCTAAAATAATGAAAAGTCTATTTTTAATGTCTTCAAGCAAGCAAATTCTGCTGCACTTGGGAGAGTAATAATAAAAGGAAAAGCATTGTATGGCAAGCGAAATCAAAGATCTATCAAAGCTTCGTAACATCGGAATCATCGCCCACATCGACGCGGGTAAAACTACTACTTCCGAGGCGATCCTTTATCGCACTGGTCTGAAGCATAAAATCGACCTCGTGAAAGGTGGTACCGGTGGTGCTACTACCGACTGGATGGAACAAGAAAAGGAACGCGGTATTACTATTACTTCCGCCGCTGTGACTGTCTATTGGAAGAATCATAAAATCAACATCATCGACACCCCGGGGCACATCGACTTTACCGCCGAAGTTGAGCGTTCTCTGCGTGTGCTTGATGGCGCCGTGGTGGTTTTTGACGGTAAGATGGGTGTCGAGGCTCAGTCTGAAACTGTTTGGCGTCAAGCGACAAAGTATGGCGTCCCTCGTATCTGCTTCATTAACAAGATTAATCAGATTGGTGGCGACTTCTATAAATCTTTGGATAGTATTCATAGGCGTCTTTCTAAGAATGCTGTTGCGATTCACTTACCTATCGGATTCGAAAAGGATATCTGCGGCGTGGTTGATCTGATTGATATGAAGGCCTATACCTACAATGATTACGCCGATCATGAATTGACGGTGGGCGAAATCCCTGCCGACATGCTTGAAAAAGCTAAAAACGCTCGTAGCATTCTCGTTGAGGAAGCCGTTGCTGCTGATGAAGCCCTAATGGAAAAATTCTTCAATCAAGGTGAAGAAGCTATTACTGAAACCGAACTCAAGGCCGCTCTACGTAAGCGTGTTCTAGATGGTGATTTCTTCTTGGTGACCGGTGGTGATGGGCGTGGCGTGATCGTTGAGAAAGTCCTCGATCTTGTTACTGATTATCTTCCGTCTCCGCTTGATCGCGACCAAGGTCAAACTGTTGGTATTGATCCAAAGACTGGTAACGAGGTTATTCGTAAAGCTAATGACAACGAGCCCTTGACTGCTCTCGCCTTTAAGATTGCCACCGATCCTTTCGTTGGTAAATTGATCTTTATCCGCGTTTATGCCGGTCGTCTCAAGTCCGGCGACACGGTTCTGAATGCGACTACCGGTGATAAGGAGCGCATCGGTCGTATTGTTCGTATGTTCGCCGATAAGCGCGAAGAAATTTCCGAAATCTGCGCTGGTGATATTGCAGCTGTAGTTGGTATGAAAAATGTCACGACTGGTACGACGATTTGTGATCCTACCCACCCGATTCATCTTGAAGACATTACCTTCCCGGATCCTCCTGTCTCTGTTGCTGTCGAGCCAAAAACTAAAGCTGACCAAGAGAAAATGGGCCTCGGTCTTCAAAAACTCGTTGAAGAAGATCCGACTCTGCGTGTTCATACTGATGAAGAAACCGGTCAAACCATCATCTCTGGCATGGGCGAACTCCACCTTGAAATCGCTATTGATCGTCTCCATAAGGAGCATGGCGTTGAAGCCAATACTGGCGCTCCGCAAGTTGCTTATCGCGAGACTATCCGCGGTACCGCCGAAGCTCAAGGTAAGCACGTCAAGCAATCCGGTGGTCGCGGTCAATATGGTGACGTTTGGATTAAGTTTGAGCCGAATGAGCCGGGTAAAGGTTTCGAGTTCATTGACCAGATTAAAGGCGGTGTAGTTCCTCAGGAATACCGCAAGCCTGTTCAGCAAGGCGTCGAAGAAACCTTGAATGGTGGCGTTATGGCTGGCTATCCGGTTGTCGATGTAAAAGCCACTCTCTATGATGGTAGTTACCACGACGTTGATTCCTCCGAACTCGCCTTCAAACTTGCCGGTAGCCTGGCCACTCGCGAAGGTATCAAGAAAGCCTCGCCAGTCCTGCTTGAGCCGGTTATGAAACTCGAAGTGACCACTCCTGAAGAATTCATGGGTGACGTCATTGGCGATATTAACTCTCGCCGCGGTCGCGTCGATAGTATGGAAGATATCAATGGTGGTGCTAAATTAATCAAAGCCTTCGTCCCGCTTGCTAATCTCTTCGGCTACACTTCCGATCTGCGTAGCATGTCTCAAGGTCGCGCCGCTAGTTCCATGGAACTCTTCGCCTACGAGGAAGTTCCACCAAACGTGGCTGCCGAAATCGTTGAATCTCGCAATGCTGCAAAATAATCACTAATCAAGATGCTAAGAATGCCCGCTCAGGGCATTCTTAGATGTAGCGGATTTTCCGTAGGATCTTGGCCTTTATCGGCTAGCATTTAATTATTCCTTAACCGAAAATATGCTACAATATAACTATGTCTGCCCTAATCATCATCCTTGAAGGGGTTATTATTCTACTTTTAGTGTTGAATCTTTTTCGACGTCCGCTGGCTCGTGTCGATACGACAAAACTTGATGAGCGCTTAATTCGAGTTGAAAGCGAGCTGGATAAACTTGCCCCCCAGATTGAAACTGAATTTCGCGAAAATCGCAAGGAGATCGCCGAAAATCTTAGCCGTATTAGTCAGACTCTTGATAATCGCGTAAAGACCCTCCAGGAAGATAATTCCAAAAAAATTGAGGAGATGCGCCTGATAGTTGATGAAAAACTCCAAAAATCTGTCGAGCGTCGCTTTAGTGAAAGTTTTAAGACGATTTCCGGGCAACTTACTCAAGTTTATCAAGGCCTTGGCGAAATGAAGAATCTCGCCCACGGCGTTGGCGACCTGAAAAAAGTTATGGAAGGAGTGAAAACTCGCGGTATCTACGGCGAAGTTCAACTCGGGAATATTATTTCCGACTGCTTAGCTCCAGATCAATATTCCGAAAATATTATCACTAAAACCGGTAGTAATGACCGCGTCGAATTTGCTGTTAAAATGCCCGGAAAATCCGAACAATTCGTTTATCTTCCGATTGATTCTAAGTTTCCGATCGAAAATTACTCTCGTCTCATTGCTGCCTATGATGTTGGTGCAAAATCTGAGATTGAAACTTATCGCAAGGCGCTCATGAATGACGTGAAAGAGCAAGCCAAGAAAATTTCTACAAAATACCTCGATCCGCCTGCTACTACTGATTTCGGAGTCATGTTCGTGCCGACCGAAAGTCTCTACGCTGAAATTTTGCGCATCCCCGGCCTCAGTGATGAACTGCGTCAAAAATATAACGTCGCTTTGGCTTCGCCTTCGACCTTGCCGATGATCCTGTCGGGACTGACCATGGGCTTTCGTAGTGTTGCGATCGAAAAACGTTCCGCCGAAGTTTGGCAAACTCTTGGTGCTGTCAAGGCGCAATTCGGTCGCTTCGGTGATTTGCTTGACGCGACTAAAAAGAAACTCCAAGAAACTGCTAATAAAATCGAAGGTGCTGCTACCGCTTCACGCCAAATTGAACGTAAATTAAAGAGCGTTGAAACTCTGCCCGAATCCGAAAGCATTAAAATGATTGGAGATCTTGATGTCACTACTTGAAAAACTTAGCGCCTGGTTTTTACTTTTCCTCTTTTATTCTTTTGCTGGCTGGTTAATGGAAGTAGTTGTCAGTCTCTTAGAACGCAAAAAACTAGTTAATCGCGGCTTTTTAGTCGGCCCAATCTGCCCCATTTATGGCACAGGTGCTACATTATTATCGCTTTTACTCCATGATAATAAGAACGTCCTCTTCATTTTTGCGATTTCCGTACTTGGTGGCGCCCTCCTAGAGTATAGCGTTAGCTATCTGATGGAAAAGATGTTTCGCGTGCGCTGGTGGGATTATTCCAAGAAAAAGTTTAATCTGAACGGCCGAATCTATAGTGGTTCCGTCTTTATGTTTGGAATAATGGGGATTTTTATTATTCGTTTTGTTACACCTGCTTTTTTCGCCTTTTTGAGTCATCTTCCCGCCTCGGTTATAATTCTACTTGCTAGTCTTCTCTTCGCGCTTCTGCTTTGTGATCTTGCGCTTTCTCTGTGGCTGATTTTAGGCGTGCGCGTCACGGTTGGCACAATTGCTCGTGATGCTACCGAAGAAATTTCCGAACGAGTTCATGAAATTCTGATGGGAAAAGGAAAGCTTAATCGCCGCCTTGTGCGCGCCTTTCCGAATCAGTCTCCGTCCAAGAAAACTTCTCGTCGGTCTCGTCGTACTACTAAACACGGGACTAAGGCTTCGTCAGCAATTACAAAAACTGCAAATTTAAAGACGTCTCCAGAAACTGCAGATTCGGAAGTTGCTGCTGGTAATTGCAAAGATTCCGACAACAATACAAAATAACTGGTCTCCGATCAAGATTAACTTGCCGTCTAGGCTGATTGTAGTATAATATATAATATGTATCAAAATTTTGCCCAATTTCTTGACAATAAAAAACGTCTTTGCATTATTCAAGCTGAAAATCCGGATGGTGATTCTCTAGGTTCTGCTATTGCTTTGGATTACATTCTCGACCAGACCGAAAATTCCTTGTATTGTCCAGTCGATATTCCTAAGTACCTTCGCTACTATCCTGATTGGTCGCGCGTTACGAATGAATTCGATTATCGCGCTGATAGCTATATTATTGTCGATACCGCGTCCAGCGTTCTAATCTCTAAGCTTCTCGACGACTCCGCAATAAAAAATTCTCTCTATAATAAACCGGTTTTCGTTTTCGACCATCACGAGACTCCTGATGATCTCGATTTTCCGCATGAAACGATTATTGAACTCCTGCCCTCCTGCACGGATTTGATTTATAAAGTCGCCTCCGCCTTGGATCTCAAAATTCCTCAGTCTGCTGCCGAAGCGCTCTATTCTGGGCTTTCCTCTGATACCTTAGGCTTCGTCAGTGCTTCGGTCGATGCTGACGCTTTGCGCGTCGCAGCGGATCTCGTTGATCTTGGCGCTAACCCTGCCGAACTCGAAGAGCGTCGTCGCGAATTCATGAAAAAATCTCCGCGCATTCTCGATTATAAAGCCGACCTGATCAAGCGGATTGATTATAGCCTGGATGGGGAACTAGCCACTATTCATATTCCTTTTGATGATATCCAAAAATACTCCGATGAATATAATCCGAATGTCTTGATTCTCGAAGAAATGCGTCTTGTTGAAGGAGTAATTGTTGCAATTGCTGTTAAGACTTATCCGGATGGCAAGATTACTGGCAAAATTCGCTCTAGTTTGCCGATTTCCGAGCAGGTTGCCGGTTATTTTGGTGGTGGCGGTCATCCTTATGCGGCTGGTTTTCGCGCTTATGATCTGAGTTATGACGAGGTTGTCGCTGACATCGTGAAGATTTTGCCGGAAATTATTTCCCAGTGTCAAGCCGAATCTTCAAGTCTTAATCAATCCGGAGAGTAGTTATGCCCACACAAAAAGGGAAGATTTATAATTTTTCGACAAAGTTTAAGCATAAAACCTTGCGTTGTCCTATTCGATTACGGGCGGTGCATGATTTGTATGTTCAGCCGTCGCAAAAAGGTTCTAATCGCGCAGTAAAAACTAAGGCTAAGATCCTAGATTTGTATTCCAAATCTCGCCCGCGTCTCACAATCGTTTTCTTGCATGGCATCTCCGCCACCGCAAAAACCTGGTCTTTGACTATTCGCCAGTTTGCCCAAAATTCTGACTTAGCCTCCTGTCGTTTAATTGCTTTGGATTTACTGGGTTTTGGTAAAACTCTGCAGGCTGATTGGCTAGATTATGATTATCACGATTACGATCTTGCCTTGAATAATGCTCTCAAAAAATTAAAGGTCACCGGCCCCGTTGTTCTAGTTGGTCATTCGATGGGTTCTCTGATTGCCGCTGATTATACTACGAATTTTCATCCTGACTTTGATATTGTCGCCTTGATTTTGGTCTCTCCTCCGGTTCTCATGTCTGGAGAATTAGCCAAGCTACCTGACCGTGTTTATACGAAATCCTACAGCTCTCTGCAAAAACTCGTTAAAGACGAGCCCGCCCTAGAAGTTGTCGCAAATATTATTCAACGCTTTACGAGTTTTAATGGCCGTTATATTAAGACTCCCGCTTTTGCTAAATCCATGGAGCAAGTTATCTTGAACCGTCACAATTACCAAACTTATACCAAGATTCGTATTCCAACCTTAATTATCCATGGTCGCTTCGATCCTCTAGTCATGCCCTCAAACCTTAAACGAGCTGTAAAAGCTAATCCAACTCATCTTCGCTTCGTCAGCGTAATGGGCCACCATGACATTTCCGCTGCCAAGCGCACGAAAATTTTAATCGAACTAAAAAGGATTTTAAGGGAACAAAATGTCTAAAGAAACCGCGCTTCGTTTTTACAATACTTTGACTCGCAAAGTTGAAGATTTTCAACCTCAAGACCCAAATCATGTTAAGATTTATACTTGCGGACCGACGGTCTATAGTACTCCGCATGTCGGAAATCTTGCTGCTTATATTTACTGGGATTTGCTAATTCGTACGCTTAAGGTCAATGGTTATACACCTTATCGCGTCCTTAATCTCACCGATGTTGGACATCTCACTTCTGACGGCGACGAAGGCGAAGACAAACTCGAAAAAGGCGCCCAGAGAACTGGCAAATCAGTTTGGGAAGTTGCTGAATATTATGAGAATTTATTCTTGCAAGATTATCGTGCGCTGAATCTCACTTCACCCAATGTCATCGCCAAGGCGACGGATTATATTGAACAAGATAAGGCTCTGGTCAATCAGTTGATTGAAAAGGGCTATACCTACGAAACTACCGACGGCATCTATTTTGACACCAGTAAGTTGCCGAGTTACGCCGATTTTGCTCGCCTCGATCTCGGAAAGTTGCAAGCCGGCGCTCGCGTCGAGTTTTCCCATGAAAAACGTCATCTTAGTGACTTTGCGGTCTGGAAATTTATTCAACCTGGCGAAAAACATGCCATGCGTTGGGATTATCTCGGCCGCCCAGGTTATCCCGGTTGGCATCTCGAATGTTCAACTATTATTCATACCGAGCTCGGTGAGCCGATCGATATCCATACTGGCGGTATTGATCATATCCCCGTTCATCATACCAACGAAATCGCTCAGACTCTCGCCGCCTTCGATCAACAGCTCTCGCGCTATTGGCTTCATTGTAATCACTTAACTAGCAACGGTGAGAAGATTTCCAAATCGCTTGGCAACGGTTACACTATTCAAGATCTTCTGGATCATGGTTACGATGTTCTCGATTTCAAGATGTGGGTTCTGCAGGGCCATTATCAGTCTGAGCGTAATTTCACCTTATCAGACTTAGATGCCGCGAGAAATCGTCGTTTGAAGTGGCGCAATTTCATTGCTTCAAGTTATCAAACTTCCGCTCCTGATGTCTCAAATCAGACCGAAGAGCAATTTGTTGTCATTATCGCAGCTGTTAATGATAACCTGAATTCACCTGAAGCCTTTGCCTTAGTTGATCAATTTGCCTCTCAGGATCTTGAATTTTGGCAAAAAATCGACGAATTGTTTGGCCTTGGTTTGATTGACGATAGCCCTGATCTTAACGAAAAAGGTAAAAGAATCCTTGCCGAGCGCGCCGCCGCCCGCGAAGGTAAAGATTACACTAAGTCCGACCGCCTTCGTGACGAGTTGGCAAAATTTAATCTTACCGTTCTCGATACGCCTTCTGGACAGGTTTGGCAATATTTAAAATAATTTTAAAGTACTAAATGTGTTATAATGAATAAATGGAACCAGTAATTGAGGTAAAGAATCTAGTCAAAGTCTATGGCAAACGCTCAACGGCTTTCACGGCTTTGAAAAACGTCAATCTAACGATCAATAAAGGCGAATCGGTCGCTATTGTCGGTAAGTCCGGCTCAGGCAAATCGACCCTAATGCATTTAATTGCTTTATTAGACCGCCCGACTAAGGGCAGCATTAAAATCGATGGCGTCGATTCGACTAAACTTGGCGGTCGCAAACTTAATAAGTTGCGCAATAGTAGTTTTGGCTTCGTTTTTCAACAGTTTTTTATGAATCCTTATGATACAGTTTTGGAAAATGTCGTTTTGCCCTTAAAGATTGCCGGCAAAAAACGCAAAGAACGTCGTCGCCTCGCCGAAAGGGCTCTGAAAACCGTCGAACTTTCTGAGCGCGCGAAGTTCAAGGCCAATGATCTTTCCGGCGGCCAAAAACAGCGCGTCTGTATCGCTCGCGCGATTGTTGGTGATCCAAAAATTCTTTTCGCCGACGAGCCGACTGGTAATCTTGACTCGGCGACTGGCGACAAGGTGATTAAATTGCTTTTCGATTTGAATAAAAAAGGCGTAACTTTGATTATCGTGACTCACGATGAAGATTTAGCGGGTCTTTGTAGTC
Organism: uncultured Candidatus Saccharibacteria bacterium; assembly: GCA_964485445.1. Taxonomy (GTDB): domain Bacteria; phylum Patescibacteriota; class Saccharimonadia; order Saccharimonadales; family Saccharimonadaceae; genus Nanosyncoccus. The sequence goes on from CAZAJJ010000002.1 coordinate 29,252, forward strand.
GCCAAATCCGCATTTCCGACGGCAAGATTATCGAAGATACCGGAACGAAGACGAGTGCTAAGAAAACTGCCGCAAAAGTCGCAAGAATCAAGACTGAGTCGAAGACGAAAACTGCCGTTAAAACCGAAAAGACTACGAAGGCTGTGAAAGCAAGCTCCGCAGCTAAGTCTGCTAAAACCACTTCAGCGACTAAAACTACTTCTCGTACCAAAACTACTAGCAAAGGAGTAAAATAATGGCTTTTTTCGATCTTATTCGCACTGCGAACCACAATCTTTTCCGCAACAAAGTGCGCACAATCTTAACTATCTTAGCAATTTTCGTTGGTAGTTTTACAATTATTTTGAACGTTGCGATTAACACTGGCGTTAATGCGTTCATTGATGAACAAACCACGGCTCTTGGTGGCGATAATTTCCTGATGCTTATGTCCAAGGATTCCGAATCCATGATGAGCGAACAAATGTCTGCTTCGACTGGTCCGCAGGAATTTACCGAAAAAACTAGTACTCTTGGCATGCTGAGCGATGAAGATATTAAGAAGCTTCAAGAAATTGATGGTATCGACGCTGATAGCTTTTATTCTCCCACTCCGCTAAACGGCACCGGATATATTACGAGTAGCAAAACTGACAAAAAGTATAATGTCGGCAACGCTATGATCTTGCCGCCGGGGAATTTTAATATTCCGCTCGCCGCCGGAACCTTGGTTGATCAAACCGAAGAAGCGAAGCAGAAAAAACAAATTGTCCTTCCTCCGGATTACGCTCAGGCTCTCGGTTACAAAAACGACGAAGATATCATCGGCCAAACTATCACTTTTGCTCTCAAAGATGAATTTACCGACACTTTCAAAGAATTCGAGGCTGAAGTAGTTGGCGTCGAAGCTAATGGCATCGTCTCTTCGCAATTTGGTATGTTGCTTTCACGCGCCCTTTATGACGAAATGTATGCTTTCGCAACCAAACATTATCCCGCAGATTACAAAGCTCCGACGTATTATATCATGGCGACTTTCGACAATAAGCGCTTCACCGAAGATGAGATTAAACAAATTATCAAAGACGCTGGTTACTCTGCTTGGACGATCAACGACATGATGGGTACTATTCGTACTTTCTTTGATGTGATTATGATCGTCTTTACAATTTTCGGTGGCATCGCCCTGCTCGCCGCAGCTATCGGCATCGTCAATACTCTCTTTATGTCTGTCGAAGAACGTACTCGGGAAATCGGTCTCGATAAAGCACTGGGCATGTCATCGGGTCGCATCTTTGTCGAATTTGCTACCGAAGCCATTTCTCTCGGTTTCTGGGGCTCAGCCTTTGGTGTAGCGGTCGCCATGTTGATTGGTTTTGCGGTTAATTCCGCAGTCCATGCTCCGGGCGGATTTCTCGAAGTCTTCCCGACTTTCAACCTTTTCACTTTTACCTTGCCAAACATTCTTATGATTATGCTGATTATTATGTTTATCGCCTTCTTGGCTGGCACCATTCCGGCTTGGAAAGCTGCTCATAAGAACCCGATAGACGCTTTGCGCTACGAATAGTGAGTTTTTAGATGGCGAGGCGTAGTTCCAAATCTCCCAAAATCCTCAACGTTAATCTTCGGGTTGAGAAGTTTGTTCCTGGCGGACAGGCCCTCGGCACTTTAGCGGATGGTAAAAAGATCTTCCTTTGGAACGCCTTGCCGGGCGAAGTGGCCACCAAAGTCCAAGTCACGAAGTCTAAGTCTCATTTTGTCGAGGGAATTGTCCTGGAAGTTCAAGCCCCCTCGTCTCATCGCTTGGCTCCGCGCGACGACTGCTATCTAGCGACTTCTCCTTGGCAAATTCTCGATTATGATTATGAGCTCTTCGAAAAGGAACTTCTCGTTCTCGAAATGTTTCGCCAACAGGGAATTATTCTTGATTCCGCGCAACCGATTATCGCTGGCGAGCCCTATCATTATCGCAACAAAATGGAGTATGCGCTCTATTTCGATCACGAAGATGCCAAGATTCATCTTGCCTTCCATGCTCGCGGTTCTCATCGCAAGGTTCCGATTGCTCAGTCCAGTCTCGAGCGTCCCGAAATTTTCGCCCGCGCCGAAGAAATTGTTGCCGAGCTAAATAAAAAACAAGCCGACGCTCGCCAGTTCCAAAGCTTGCTTTTGCGTTGTAATCAATCTGGCGTCGTCAGCGGTGGTCTGTTCGAAAATAAAAAACCTCGCCCCCAGTTTCCTCCGCTTCCTGATCGTTTGCCAGTGGATGATCCCGTAGCAGAAACTTTTACTTATTCGCCGAATGGCTTTTTCCAGATTAATCTTCCACTTTATAGTCAGGTCCTACGCCAAGTTCGTTCTTACATCCAGACTCATTCCGCCGCCAAAGTTCTCGATCTCTACGCCGGAGTTGGCACGATTGGCTTAGTAGCTGCGTCGGGTCGCGATTTAACCTTAGTTGAATGTGACCGCTCTGCTTACCAAGAAATGCTCACGAACGTCCAGAAATATCCTGGCGAAAATATCCATCCTATTCTAGCTCGGTCCGAAGAAGCTCTCGAATATATTGCACCCGACCAAATCGTCATCGTCGATCCGCCCCGCGCCGGTTGTCGCCCTGAAGTACTGGCGCGCTTCTTAGAACAACGTCCTCTCCAAATTATTTATCTTTCCTGCAATCCTATTACTCAGGCTCGCGATGTAAAAATTCTTCTTGAAAAGTACAAAATTATCGCTTTTCAGCCCTACAACTTTTTCCCACGCACTCCTCACATCGAAAATTTAGTAATTTTAGAAAGGAAAACCCATGGGTCTTAACGCCGAACAAAAAGCCGCAGTTGAGTATTTAGATGGTCCCCTACTGGTTCTGGCAGGTCCAGGTACCGGCAAGACACAGCTGCTCTCCGCTAAAGTAGCTTATATTCTCGACAATACGGACACGAACCCTGAGAATATCCTTTGTTTGACTTTCACCGAATCCGGCGCCCGCAATATGCGCGAGCGTCTCGGTACCATGGTTGGTCGCGCCGCTAGCAGTGTCAATATTTATACTTATCACGCTTTCGGTGCTAATATCCTTGAACGTTACAAAAACTACGCCGAAAATTTTGACCGCGATTTGGATTCAGTCGTCGATGGCATTACCCAACATAAAATTATTCGTAATATTATTGCCGAACTTCCCGCGACCAACATTATTAAGAATAGTAAAGTCTCCGATCTAGTCGAAACTATCCAAAACGCTAAGTCTGCCCGCCTGTCTGCTGACGACTTACGACAGATTGCTGAACGCAATATTTCCGATAGTAATAAGATTAGTAAAGCTGCGACCAAGTGGCTATCTGACTTGGTTCCTCGCATGAAATTTGATTCGGCTGTTAATCAAGTCTATAAACCGTTACTACTTGATCTTGCTAGTCTCGCTAATCAAGATCCAATTGTCGGGAATATTGAACCTAGCGCCAATTTGCTTGTTCGTGATCTCCAGCGAATTATCTCCGAACAATTAGACGAAGAAAAACCCAGCGTCTCCCCTCTGACTAAGTGGAAAGACAAAAACTTTGAAAAAACCGCCGACGACACTTACCGTCTGAAAGATTATATCGCGAATAAAAAATTACTAGCCCTCTCTGATGTTATAACAAAATATGATGCCGCTCTGCGTGCTTCTGGGCTCTTTGACTTTGCCGACATGATCGAAGAAGCCATCCGTGCCCTACGTGAAGATCGTGGTTTCCGTCTCAGCCTTTCCGAGATTTTTCAATATATTTTGCTCGATGAATTTCAGGACACTAACCCTTCGCAATTTGAAATTATCCGCCTTCTCACGGATTATGAAAATCCGGTAGTCATGGCAGTTGGCGATGATGACCAAGCTATTTTCGAATTCCAAGGTGCTAGTGCTTCCAATCTCCTTGATTTTCAAAATCACTACGGGGCTAAGGTCGTTACTTTGCTTGATAACTATCGCAGCACCGGCGAAATTCTCGATTTCTCTCATCGCGTCGCCGAGCAAGTTGATGATAGTTTCGCTAAACATCATAACGTTGCTAAGATTTTGCGCTCCATGCTCGATTCTTGGCGCAAAGATCAGCCGAATTCTGAACTTTTAGCTAAAAAACTTCCCACCCTTTCTCGCCATGAATTCATGTTAGCTAGTGATGAATATTACTGGGTGGCCGAGCAGATCGCTGATTTGATTAAATCGGGAGTTGCTCCCGAAGATATCGCAATTATCGCTCCTCGTCATAAATACATCGGCGCGCTCTTACCTTATCTGAAAGCCGTCGGGGTTAATATCTCTTATGAGAAAAAGTCTAATCTCCTCGAAGATCCCGCGTTGCATGAACTAATTATCTTAGCTGAGTTCATTTCCGATTTAGCCGCTGAGTACCCCGCCTCGCATCAACTTCTCGAAATTCTTTCCTTCCCTTTTTTTGAAATCGATCCAGTCGTCGCCGTGTCTGCAGTGCAGCGTGCCCGTACGGTGAAGAAGACCGCCTTGGATTATTTGTTGGAAAGTTCCGACCCAAAACTAAATACTCTCGCTCGCTGGTTTGCCAGCCTCGCCACCGAATCTTTCTCCGCTCCCCTCGAACTTTGGCTCGACTATCTAATCGGCCGCCAAGATCTCGCTGGCTTTCATTCGCCTTATCTCGATTATTATAACGAACACTCCACTCCCGAGGCTCAATTTGAATTCTTTAATAACTTGACCGCTTTGCGCAATACGATTATTTCTCATACGAAAAACCCCCATCCCCGCCTAGCTGATTTAATCGAGATGCTCGAAGACTACGAAGCCGCCGGCGCCAGCATCGTCAGCACTAGCATTTTCCAAGACGGCGACCACGCTATCCAAGTCATGTCCGCCCATAAAAGTAAGGGTCTCGAGTTTCAATATGTTTTTCTGATTGCTCTCGACGAACTGGCTTGGGGCAAGGCTAAGGGCAATAACAACCCGTTCGCTCTGCCGAAAAATCTTACTCAAATTCGTCATACCGGTATCACCGACGATGAGCAACTGCGTCTGCTTTTCGTGGCGATTACCCGTGCCAAGGAGTATCTCGTCATGACCAATTCGATCCAAGATTTCAATGACAAAAAAGTCGCCCGCCTCGGCTATCTGAACGAGCAACGCGACGACAAAGCCGCAGTCCAACTTTCCCCTTACCTTCCGGAAGGGAAGCAAGAAATTTTTCTCCATTACGATGATTTTGACACTAGCGTTCGCATCGATGCTACCGAGAAAAGTTGGATTTCCGCTTACCAAATCCTTACTCCGAACCTTAAGAAAATCCTCCAGTCTCGCCTCGAGCATTATCGTCTCACCGCCAGTGACCTGACCGCCTTTATCGATATTATTTATGCTGGTCCTCAGTCGCTTTATCGCTCGCGCATTCTTCAGGCTCCCGACGAGCCTTTGACCGCCGGAATTGCTTTTGGGAATCTTATTCACGCCACTTTCGAGCAAGTTACTTCCCAAGGTCTCGATAACTCCGCCGCCCTCGATTTCTTCCAAACTAAAGCTGCCGACCTTCCGCTCCCGCCTTCTGAAATTTCCCAACTCACCGAAAAAGGCCTCCATGATCTTCAAATTTCCTTGAACCATTTTTCCGATATTTTGCGCAGCCCTGCCGCCAAGGCTGAAGTTAATCTCAGTTCCGAACATCTCGATTTCGACGGCATCCCAATCACCGGCAAAATCGACCATCTCGCCATCGATCCCGCTACGAAAACCATCGAAATCTACGATTTCAAAACCGGCAAATTCCACGACAGCAAGTGGTCTAGCCATCCTACCCTCTTTAAATACGCTCTCCAGCTCGAGTTTTATAAGCGCCTCCTGAACCTTTCTCCGACCTACCGCAATTTTTCCATCACCAAAGGTCACATTCTTTTCGTTTCGCCAGATGATGAAGATTTGGTTTATGATAAGGTTTATGATTTTGATGACGTTATCTCCGCGCCAGACTTCAAGACTCTCGCTAAGGCTATTTACCAAAGAATCATGACCCTTGATTTCATCGACAATCCTGAGCTTAATCTCCCCGCCGACAAAAGTCATACTATGCGCGACCTCAAAGCCTTCATCCAGGTTTTGCTCGAACTCGAAAAAAAGTAGCTCACCTCTGTCAGCCACATCAAAATCCGCCCTAACTATTGACAAATTGAGACATCTGGAGTATAATGAAAGAATACCCTCGATATTCAAGGGTAAAAATTTTCATGAAAGGGGGTGATCATGAATGGGGTGGTTACTTGGATCGGAAGGCAAGCCAACTTCTGGCAGCATTATCATTGACGGCCGTCCTTACGATAGCATGGCCGAATATGAGAACAGTTGCACTGGCACCTCGGCCAGCGGCTTCGGCTCTTATCGAGACAAAGGTGGTAATTTCCATAACACCAAGGGAGAAGCGAATGCTGCTAACCGCAGAGCCGAAGAAAACGGCGGCTTTTTCTAGGCTATGCAGCTCACCGGCTTCCAGGCAAACATTTTCACCATGCAACTTATCAACCTGGCTCAAGTAGTAACCTTCTATTACCACCTGAGCAATCTGGCAATTTCGCCATGTAACTTATTAACCTTCAGGCGCAAAGCGCCTCGCTTAGCCCGATTTTTCTTTTTCCTAGCTCACAATAACTTTACTGCTTGTTAGGCTCATGTAAAAAATCTCTCACTCGGGCTAAGCGTGCGGGCGGACCTATCGGTCCGCCCTTTTCCATCTCACAAATCCCCTTAACCCAGCTTTTCATTCCGAAATTCAATTTCTCAAAACCTTAGCCAGGATCTCATTTCGATCCCTAGCCCCAAAAATCCACCTCCCCCCGACTTTATTAAGCCTGAGTAAAGCCGCTCCGAATCTACTTAAGGCTCACACACCCCACCAAAAAAGCCCCTCACGGAGGCTTTTCGGCATCCTATGCTAATTATTTGCCTTTTCAGCCTTTTTCGCGGCTTCTTTTTCGGCTTTTTTGGCCTTATTGCCTAGGCTGGCTCTGAGCGCCTCAGCCCGCTTTGCTCGCGCCTTGAAGCGATCAACGCGACCCTCAGTATCGATAATCTTTTCCTCGCCGGTGAAGAATGGATGTGAAGCTGAAGAAATTTGCACTTTGATCAGCGGATATTCCCTACCATCTTCCCAGGTGATATTTTCATCACTCTGTGCAGTCGAACGAGTCAAAAAAGAAAACTTAGCCGCCTCGTCCAAAAATACCACATAGCGATAGTCTTTAGGTTGTACTCTACTTTTACTCATAATTACTCAAAATTATAGCAAACTTTATCTAAAAAGTAAAGTCACTTTTATTATCAAAACCCCAATTTCTAAAATAACTCCTAAAAGCAATTTTTAGCCGGCTAAACCCTTGCATTTCTCGCCAACTTACGCTATAATAAACAATATATATAAAATAATCAAACAACTACGGGAGGTTACCTGCTTTCGGCTTGCCGAATACCCGTAGGATACGTGAAAGGAAACCATGTCAGTAGAAATTGACATCAAAGCACTGCTCGAATCTGGAGCGCACTTTGGTCACAAAACCAGCCGTTGGCACCCAAAAATGGCGCCTTATGTCCATAGCAAACGCCAAGGTGGCCATATTATCAACCTCGAGAAGACCGTCGAAGCTCTCGAAACAGCTCTGCCTGAGCTTACCAAAATCGCTGCCGCCGGCAAAAAAGTTCTCTTTGTTGGTACGAAGAAGCAACTCAAAGATATTACTAAGGCTGCTGCCGAGTCAGTCGATATGCCTTATGTTACCATGCGTTGGGTTGGCGGAACTTTGACCAATGTCGAAACTATTAACCGCCAAATCAAGAAACTCCAAGATCTTGAGCGCCGCATGGCTTCTGGAGAACTCGAGGCTCGCTATTCCAAACTTGAGGTTCAGCGCTACCAAGAAGAAATCGACCTTTTGAACGAACGCTATGGTGGAATTAAGTCCATGACCGAGCGTCCAACTGCCATCATTGTCGTCGATGCTATTCAGGATAAAAACGCTATTCGCGAAGCCAATATCCTCAAGATTCCAGTTTTTGCTATTACTGATACTAATGTCGATCCGACGAACATCGACTACGTCATCCCTGCGAACGATGACGCCATTAAATCCGTCCAGCTTATTCTTGATTACATGGTCGCTGCACTTAAAGAAGGCCAGCAAAAACAAGAAGCCTAAGGCTATATACAATAACTTTAGCCAAAAACGACTAGGATTAAGTTCTCTCGAACTTAGTTTCGTGATATTATATTAATATAAATACAGGAGTATATCATGAGTGAAGAACTCAAAGAAAAAGCCGGTGAAGTTAAGGCTGTGTCAATTGAATTGATCAAAAAGTTGAAAGAGCTTTCCGGAGTTGGTTTGACTGATGCTAAGAAAGCCTTGGTCGAAGCTAAAGGTGATTTCGACCAAGCTCTTGACGCCATGCGCAAAAAAGGCATGACTAAAGCCGAGAAACGCGGCGATCGCGAAACTCGTGAAGGCTTGATTGAATCATATATTCATGATGGTCGCCTCGGTGCTATTATTGAAGTTAACTGCGAAACCAGTTTTGTCGCTAAGACCGAAGAATTTAAAGATCTAGCTCACAAACTTGCTATGCAAGTCGCTTCGATGAGCCCGCTCTATGTCACTATTGATGATGTTCCTGAAAAAGTTTTGAAGGCTAAGCGCAAAGAATTTGAAGACAATTTTAAAGGTCCAGAGAATATGAAAGAGCAAATCGTCTCGAATCAATTGAAAAAAGCTTTTGCTGACAAAGTTCTCATGGAACAACCTTATATTTTGGATGACAAACTCACTGTCGCCGAATATATCAAAGAAGCGATCGCTAAAACCGGCGAAAATATTACAGTTCGTCAATTCAAGCGCCTTGAACTAGGTGTGACCGAATAATCAAGGAGAAAATTATGTTTGATGACACTGAATGTCGCGCTGCTATGCAAAAGGCAATTGATCGTTTTCAGTCCGAAATGAAGAAAGTTCGCACTGGACGCGCTCATCCGGACATGCTCGGAAGTATAAAAGTTGAGGCCTATGGACAATTCATGCCCCTAAATCAAGTTGCCAATGTCACCGCTTCCGACGCTACCATGCTTATGGTTACGCCTTTTGACCCCAGTACTATTGCTAGTATTTCGACCGCCATTCGCAATGACCCGAGTCTTGGCCTGAATCCTGCTGACGATGGCCGGGTTATTCGCATTCCCGTTCCCCCACTTACCGAAGAGCGCCGCAAAGAAATTGTTAAATCCGCCTCGTCTAAAGTTGAGGATGCTAAGGTTGCTATTCGTGGCGCTCGTGAAGACGCTCGCAAAGAACTTAAGAACGGCGAATTGCCCGAAGACGCCGCTAAAAAAGCCGAAAAAGCGATTGACGAACTGACCAAAAAATATACCGACGAAATTGACGCGCTTTTCAAGACCAAAACCGCGGAAATCATGGCTATCTAATGGCAGACTCTACTCCTAAACTACGCCATCTTGGTATTATTCCCGATGGTAATCGCCGCTGGGCAAGAGTGCATGGTCTTCCTACTCTCGAGGGGCATCGCCGCGGGTTCAAGGTTCTCGAAGAGATTATTCCGTTCTTCCAGGACACGGAAGTCGAGTTTTTGTCGATTTTTGCTTTCAGCACTGAAAATTGGGACCGCTCAACCGACGAAGTCTCCTATCTCATGAAGTTAATTCAAAATAGTATCAGCTCGATTTCCAAAAAATGCCAAGAAAACAACTTACGACTTTTGATCTGCGGTCGTCCTGAACGGGTCGAACCGAAGTTGTGGCAAAAGATTCAGACTAGTTCTGAGGTTACCTGGGAGAATACCGGTCTCACGATTTGCATCTGCTTTAATTACGGCGGACACTGGGAAATTGCCGACGCAGCTAGTCGCGCTATCGCCGCTGGCGAAACAAGTTTGACCCCCGAGACTTTTGCTAAGTATTTATATCATCCTGAAGTTCCGGAATTAGACTTAATCGTGCGTACTTCTGGCGAAGAACGTATCTCTGGCTTCCAACTTTGGCGTGCCGCTTATTCCGAATTTTTGTTTATCGACAAACATTTTCCCGATTTTACGAAAGAAGACTGTCGCTTTGCGCTCGAATCTTATCATAACCGCAAGCGTCGTTTTGGAAAATAATATCTTTTTCTTCATGTCCGTAGTATAATATTAGACATGAATATGTTACTCGGGATTATTATTGGTCTAATTATTCTGATGCTACTAGTAGTGGCTCATGAATTCGGGCATTTTATTATGGCGCGCCGGAATGGCGTTAAAGTTAATGAGTTCGGAATTGGTTTTCCACCCCGTCTCGCCGCTTGGCGCCGAAATCCCGAGTGGCACAAAGGCGATAAAACTCAAAAAAAATGGTTGCGTCTCCCGAAATCCGAATGGAATAAGCCGCAAGATACACTAGTTTTTAGCATTAACTTGTTGCCAATTGGCGGATTTTGTTCCATGGATGGCGAATCTGCGGCCGATCGTCGCCCGGGAACTTTGGGGGCTGCCAGTTTCTGGAGTAAGACTAAGATTCTCTTTGGCGGCGTCATGATGAACTGGCTAGTCGCCGCCGTACTTTTGACGATTTTAGCCTTTGTTGGTATGCCGCAGTTCATCCCCCATCAATTTTATCTTGGAAACGATGCTAAATTTATTTCCGGCGGCGTCACGGTTTATGATATTATGGCGGATTCTCCGGCCGCCAAAGCTGGCTTGCAAAACGGTGATCAAATCTTGGCGGTTGGCGATACGACAGTTCTGACGCCTACCGAGGTCACAAATTACGGCAATACACACGCTGGCGAAACTATTGATTATAAAATTCTGCGTAATTCCGAAGAACTAACTTTACCGGTCCAACTCAACCCTGCCGGCTCCGATTATCTTCTGGGTGTCTATATGTCGCCTAGTCAAACTCTTATCAAATCCACTTGGTCCGCCCCGATTGTCGGCGTCGGCACGACCCTTCAACTCACTGGCGAAACCTTTCGTGGTCTCGGTGACCTAGTTTGGAACTTATTCTCTGGAATTGTCAGTTTCTTCAGTCCCGATACCACAGTCCGCCAGGCCGGCCAAGCCGCCATCCAAACCGCTGGCGATTCGGTTTCTGGCCCGATTGGTATTCTTGGTACGATCTTTCCTGCCTTTGTTAGTTCCGGCGTGATTAACCTGCTCTTTCTTACGGCTTTGATTTCCGTTTCGCTCGCCTGTATGAACGTGTTACCTATTCCTGCGCTTGATGGCGGACGCTGGCTACTAATTGCTATCTATAAACTTCTCAAGAAACCACTAACTAAAGAAACCGAAGAACGGGTTGTTTCTCGTGCCTTCATGGTTCTCTTTGCGTTAATTATCATTATTTCCGTCCTTGATATCATAAGGCTGTTTTAATAATGACTAAAACTACACATTCTCGTCAAAAACTCCGTTTTACTAGTCGCGATTTTGCTTATGTTGTTTTCTTGTGCGCTTGGACTATTCTCAGCCTCCTACTTAGCCAATTCACTGTGGGCGCAATATTTACACTTGTAGTGGGCCATTCTTTCTCTCAGCCATTTTGGATGTCAGTTTATTATGTTCTGACTTATGCTCTGGCTCTAGCCCTCGTTTTGCTAGTCCCGCCAAAAATATTCGATTTATACCAAAGATTTCTAGCGAAGCGCCGTTTGGCGCCGCAAATGAATAGCGAAGAAAAATCACAAATTCAAAGCAGTTCTCACGAAAAAAATGGGGCAGCCAAAATTCAACTCAGCCCAGAAAAATCCCTCAAAGTCGAAAAACCCCTCAAGAACTCCGATCGATTTTTCGAAAACTTATCAAATCCTTTCCGAATCACCTCTGCTGAACTCGGTTTCGCGCACTGGCCAACTTTTACCGACCTTGGTCTGGCGCCCATTGGCTATTTCGTCTATCTAGTTCTCGCCGGCCTTCTGACGAATTTTATGCGTCTGTTCCCGTGGTTTAATCTGGATCAGGCTCAAGATACTGGTTTTGGTTATTTTCTCACTTCTTTTGATCGTTTTGTGGCCATGCTAGCCCTAATTATTATTGCGCCACTTGCCGAAGAAATTATCATGCGCGGCTGGCTTTATGGCAAAATCCGCACCAGACTCTCATTTGTTCCCGCCGCTACAATTGTTTCGTTGATTTTCGGTCTTCTTCATGGTCAATGGAATGTCGCGGTCGGAGTTTTTGCCATGAGTCTCGTCCTTTGTAGTCTCCGTGAAATTACCGGTACGATTTGGGCGGGCATTTTTCTACACGCCTTGTCTAACGCGATTGCCTTTTATTTTCTCTATGTCGCCGGATTCTAGCGACTAACCCCCAAGAACATGGCAAGCAATCTCAAAAATGTCTAGCGACAACGTCAAAAACGCCTCCTTATCTAGGAGTATGATATAATATATACTATATGCGTCTAAAAAATTCATTTGTTAAAACTTTGCGTTCTGCTCCGAAAGAGGAAACTGCGCGCGGAGCCAAATTCCTTAGCCAAGCCGGCTATATCCACAAAGAGCTTGCCGGAGTTTATGATTATCTCCCGCTCGGTCTGCGTGTTCTTGAAAATATCAAAACCATTGTCCGCGAAGAACTTAATCGTATCGGTGGTGAGGAAGTCCTCATGTCTTCACTTCAAAACCCTGAACTTTGGCAAAAAACTGATCGTTGGGATATCGAAAAGATGGACGTTTGGTTTCGCACCACTCTCGCTGCTGGCGGCGAACTTGGTCTTGCTCCGACTCACGAGGAGCCTTTTACGGAAATGATGAAAACTTATGTCTCCAGTTACAAGGACCTCCCAATCTATGCTTACCAGATCCAAACCAAATTCCGCAACGAACTACGCGCCAAATCCGGTATTATGCGTGGTCGCGAATTCATTATGAATGACATGTACAGTTTTTCTACTGATCTTGCCAGCCACGAAGAATTTTACGCCCAGGCTGAATCCGCTTACCATAAAATCTTCGCGCGCCTCGGTCTCGGCGACTGCACCTATAAAGCCTTTGCTAGTGGAGGCGTCTTCTCAAAATACAGCCATGAGTTTCAAACCCTCATTGATATTGGCGAAGATACAATTTACTTTAACACTGACAAGTCCGTTGTTTTGAACGAAGAGGTTTTGAATGATGAGGTCCTGGCGCAGTTTAATCTCACTCGCGCCGAACTCGATTCTACTCGCGCCGCCGAAGTGGGGAATATCTTCACGCTTAAGACGAAATATTCCGAACCGCTAGGTCTCGAATACGCTGCGCAGGACGGTACTAAGAAACCGGTCATTATGGGTTGCTATGGCATTGGCATCTCGCGCCTTATGGGCGTTCTTGCCGAAAAGTTTGCCGACGATCGTGGTTTAGTCTGGCCAACAAGTGTTGCTCCGTATCAATATTATCTGATCGGTATCGGCAAGCAAGGCCAAAAGATTGCCGAAGAACTATATGAGAAATATTCTGACCAAATCCTCTTCGATGATCGCGATCTCCGTCCGGGCGAGAAATTTGCTGACGCCGAGTTGCTCGGTATTCCAAAGCGAATTGTCCTCAGTGATAAAACTCTCGAAAATGAGTCTGCCGAAGTGACTGAGCGTCAAACTGGCGCAGTTTCCGCAATGGATTTGCCAGAACTAGAATCAATGATGCGAGACTAAAAAGATATATAAACATTATTGTTGCGCTGTATATATAATATATACCTAATTTTCTATAAAAATCTTTACTTTTAGCATAATCAATGATAAACTTCATGTAGTTATGAAAAAGACAGTTGATCTCACCTCGGCTGGTAAGGCCGAACTAGAAAAAGAATTAGCAAACCTTATCGCTATGCGCCCTGCTATGGCCGAGCGTATAGCCACTGCGCGGGCTTTTGGCGATCTTTCTGAGAACCAGGAATACACCGACGCTCGTGCTGAGCAAAAAACTATCGAAAACCGCATTATCGAAATCGAAGACATCCTCAAAAACGCTAAAATTATTAATACTCCACGCAAAAAAGATGTCATTGCGATCGGTGCTACGGTTGTCGTCGATATGGGTGGCAAGGAATTTACTTATCGCATCGTTGGTCCCGTCGAAGCGAATCCGCTCGAAGGCAAGATTTCCAACGAATCACCTATTGGCAAAGAACTCCTCGGGCGCAAAAGTGGCGAAAAGTTCGACTTTAACGGTAAAAAAGTGGAGATCAAGAACGTTTCCTAGAGTGTGCGACCTAACAGGTTGCGAAACGATCTCTAATTCAGGCGCCAACCTGTTCCTCGACTTGCTAATCTATGTTATAATCAACCCATGACTTTAGATGACTATCGCGACGAACGACTTCGCAAATTGAACCAAATCCGCGAACTCGGAATTAACCCCTATCCAGCCAAATCACACCGTAACACGCGCATTTCGGTGATTCTTAACCATTTTGATGAAAAAGTCGGTCAAGAAGTTTGCGTGGCGGGTCGAATTACCGCTATTCGCTTGTTTGGCAAAATCGCTTTCGTCAAAATCCGTGACTATTTTGGTGAAATCCAAATCTTTATGCAAAAAACTTCCGAAGAACATCCGGGTCTGTTTGGACTTAAAGAATTAAAACTACTGGATGTCGGTGATTTTGTTGAAGCAACCGGGGAAGTTCAAAAAAGTAGTACCGGCGAAATTTCGGTTTTTGCGAATTATCTTCGTCTTTTGACGAAGAGTCTCCGTCCTCTCCCTGGTTACGATGGCCTCACTAATAAGGAAGCTCGCTATCGCCGTCGCTATGTTGATATGAATGTTAATCCTGAAGTCCGCGAGCGTCTCGTCCGCCGCTCTAAGTTCTGGCAAGCCACCCGCGATTTCATGAATGATCATGGTTTTATCGAAATTAACACTCCGATCCTCGAAAAAACCACCGGGGGCGCCGACGCTACGCCTTTCGAGACTCACATGAACGCACTTGACGAAGATTATTACCTCAGGATTAGCCAAGAACTACCACTGAAGCGTCTCCTCGGCGGCGGTTTTGAGAAAGTTTATGATATTGGCCCTCGCTTTCGTAACGAAGGCGTCGATGATGAGCATCTCCCCGAGCATATTGCTTTCGAAAGTTACGCCGCCTACGAAGATTACGAGGACGGCATGAGACTCTATGAAGAAATGATTAAGTATGTTGCCCTGCAAACCTGGGGGACCCTGAAATTCCACGTTGGTGAATTCGATATTGACCTTGACTGCGAGTGGCCACGCATTAAATACGCTGATTTATTGCGAGAAAAATTCGATATTAACGTTTTTAACCCTGATCGCGCGCAAATTTTAACCGTTCTGCGTCAAAACGGTGTTGAAATTGATCCTAAGTCCAACACTCCGCGCCTCATTGATCATGTCTGGAAACTTATCCGCAAAACTTCCGCTGGGCCTTATTGGCTCATCGAAGAACCGCTCAGTCTCAGCCCTCTCGCTAAAGTTAGCGAAGAGAATCCCCTGGTCACCCAAAGGTTCCATCCGATTATTGCCGGCACCGAAATGGGGAATGGTTATAGCGAGTTGAATGATCCGCTCGACCAATTATCTCGCTTCGAAGAGCAACAAGCCCTACGTGACGCCGGCGATGACGAGGCTCAAATGCTCGACCGCGATTTCGTTGAAATGCTCGAATATGGTATGCCTCCGGCCTGCGGGTGGGGAAATTCCGAACGCAATTTTTGGTTGCTCGAAGGTGTCAGTGGCCGCGAAGCCGTGCCTTTCCCGATTATCAAAAGCGAAAAACAAAGGTCCTGAAGCCTAAACTAAGAGTGCCGGTACTTTCCGTGATAAGCAATTCTCATCAAAAATGCCCCGACCATAGTCGAGGCATTGCCTGAAATGTCTGCACTCATTTCGTTTCTAGGCAACATTATTTTATAACTCCATTTGGACACAAGCAATAGACATGCTTCTGATCATCTACATCATACATCATCACCGAACCGTACATGTCGCTCGCCGTATTCAACGGTAAAACGGAGTCGATTGTTTCTGTTTCCGGCAATTCCCAACTGTCTAGTCGCTCGAACTCTTGCCACATTTCTACTTTATGCTCTTCTCGACTATAGGCTAGGGTGAAATTCTTACCCCCTTCCCATTCCCAGGAGCCTGAATAATCCACATTCTGTTTCAATTCATACGTTTCCCCATTCAGTAAATTATTAGCCAAAAAAGAATACTCTCGATAGGAAACACCTTCCAGATAAATAAACGGATAAATATCTTTACAAGTTTTATGGGGCGCTTCACCACTCCAATTTCCTGCGTAAAAAGCGTCAATGTTCAATTTTGAGCGGTTATAATCATTCATCGGAAAAGGAAAATCTACGAGCTCAATCAATGTATCTGCCGGATCGATCAGCCCTTCTTTCTCGGTCTCATTCTCTACTTCTAGGGGCTCCTTCTTGACCTCTGAAGCTTCTTGCAGACATGTCGCTAATCGATTCAATGAGCTAGTTTTAACCATCTTCACGGCCCGCTGTGCTTCATACTTTCTTTTCTGCCCGCAGTTTTCCGTCATCGTTTCCGCGGTCTCCTCATCGTCAGGTTTCTCTGGTCTCGATAATTTCAAAGTTGCAAAGCAATCATCCCCATTAAAAGATCCAGCGCTTAAATATCTTGTTCCGTATGCTTCAATTTTTAATAACTCAAGATAACCGTCATTATCCTTAATCATAGCCACCACCGGAAACTCGTCTTCCTCCAGAAAAACTTCCGTGACATGCTCGTCCCCTTCGCTTCGCGTTGCATACGCCGGATATTCTGATTCCCACTTTTGCGCTTCAATTGTTACTCGTAGTAATCCCGCCCGCTCCGACTTTGCCTCCACCGGCATCACAAAAATCGCCGCAATCAGCACTACAATCAACATGCTTCGTAAGACTTTCTTCATTCTTCCCACCCTTTCTTTTCCTTGTCAAACGTGCAGATTTGACTAAATTTTAAGTTACTTCTCGCCTTCGAGATTAAAATCAGGATTTATCCATCCTTCTAGTAGAATAGCACAATTCTTCAGAAAAATCAACGACGCCAGCGCGACATCATCACGCAAAAAGTTTTCTTCCGCCTTACAGATTTTTATGCTACAATCATAATTAATATGAGTGGTAAAATCATGATTGTGGGAACAGGGAATGTTGGCGCAAGCATTGCTTTTGCAATCGTCAATCAGCAAACTCCCGTTCAAGAAATAATTCTCACCGACCTTAACTCCGCTGACGCCGTTGGAGAAGCTATGGATCTTTCCGACGCCCTCAGTGTCGTCCCGAGTTGGGTTAAAATTTCCACCGGCACCTACGCCGACGCCACCGATTGCGATATTTGCATCCTGGCTGCCGGCGCCAACCAAAAACCTGGCGAATCCCGCACTGACCTTCTATCAAAGAATGCCGAAATCGCCCGCTCTATTACAGAATCAGTGATTGCCTCTGGCTTTTCCGGTATTTTTATTGTTGTTACGAATCCTGTCGATGTTCTCGCCCGCATCATCCTCCAAACTTCCGGTCTTCCACCCGAAAAGATCATCGGCAGCGGCACCTTGCTTGATTCATCTCGCCTCCGCGCTGCTATTTCCGATGAACTCCATATTCACCCTCAGTCTATCCACGCCTACCAAGTCGGCGAGCACGGTGACAGCGAAGTTACTCTCTGGTCGCTTGCTAATATCGGCGGCGAAACTATCGATCATTTTCTCTCTCATGAACGCCAAGCCGCTATCAGCGCCGCGGTTCGCGATAAAGCCTATCAAATTATTTCCAAAAAAGGCGCCACTTATTATGGCATTGGCGCCTGCGTAGTGCAAATTCTCCGGGCGATTTTGGATGACGAACATCGTGTCCTACCGATTTCGTCTTACGATAATTGCCAGGATGTTTATTACGGTTTTCCGACCATTGTCGGTCGCGCTGGCGCTATTCGCCGCCTTGATCTGAAGCTGCCTGAAACTGAAGCCGTTGCCCTCCAAAAAACCATCAACCAGATTAAGAAATCTCAATCTAACCAGAAGTCATAGACCAATATGCACCAATTTTTCCAAAATCAGCCTAAAATCCGCCCCGAGAGCCCTAGTTTTTGCGCTAGAAATATCCAATTTCTGCCAAAGAAAAAGACCCTATCCTTCCATTGTATCACACTCATCCTGTTTTGTCAAGTGTTTATGCTTATTTTTGCGCCATTTTCAGATGTTTTTGCCCTCGAAGCCCCTGAAAACTCGGAACCTCCAAAAAACTCAAACATCACCCAATTCGCCGAAATCGTTCAAAATTCACCGCTAGCCACTACGAATTCGACCTCTGAGCTTGCTTATACACCTAGCATCGGCGTTAATAACTTCTACTTTAAGAATTTCGAAGCCGATTATTATCTCTCTAAAGCCCTAGACGGCACCAGTCGCCTCCTCGTTACCGAAAAACTCACCGCGGTTTTCCCGAAAAATTCTCAGAGTCACGGCATTACCCGTGCCATTCCTTTTACCAACCAAGATGGCAAAAATCTCACCATGCTCCGCGACGATCTGCTGGAAATTGACGTTCTTCATAACGGTCAAGACGAGCGTCCCCACAAAGTTGAAGCTGGCGACGGCTTCTTTAAAGTCTATCTCGGCGACGCAGACAGCTATGTCACTGGCGAACATACCTACGAACTCACCTACGAATTTCGCAATATTATCACCGAATTCTCCGACGACGGCCGAAGTTGGCAAGAACTCTATTGGGATACTAATGGCAACGACTGGTCTCAGCGCTTCAATGAATTGACTGCCCGTATTCATTTTGCTGAACCAGAAATTGCCGAAAATTTTACAGGTCAATCATGGTGTTATGTCGGTAAATATGGCGACAGCGGTCAAGATCGCTGCGAAACTCGCTTGCTTGATGATGGAATTGAGTTTCATACCGAAAAGCTATTGCCTGGCGAAAATTTAACTTTTGATCTCGAATTTACCGATGATACCTTTGTTATCCCTGCACCTAAGGTCGATTACCGACTAGTCATCGCTTTCATTCTTGAACTTGCAGCTATCGGGTTTTCCATTGTCATTTGCATTTTGAAGTTTCGCAAGATTTCCGCGAAGCGTAAATTCTATAGAGACTATTTTATTAAGCCCGAATATACTCCGCCACATGGCCTTAGCGTCGCCGAAGCCGCTGCGAATTATCTTCATAGCGGCCGCCTCGGTTCGAGCAAGGTTGCAACCTTACTCGAACTTGCTATTCAACATAAAATCGAAATCATTAAAGTTGAAAAACCTTCAAAGCTCAAAAGAGCTAAATATAGTTGGAGAGTCCGTCTGAAAACTCTCAACCTAAATCGGGAGCAACTAATTATTTTGCAAATTCTCGCCGGTAGCAAGTCTAGC
Organism: uncultured Candidatus Saccharibacteria bacterium; assembly: GCA_964485445.1. Lineage (GTDB taxonomy): Bacteria > Patescibacteriota > Saccharimonadia > Saccharimonadales > Saccharimonadaceae > Nanosyncoccus. Next base: position 48,600 of record CAZAJJ010000002.1, read on the forward strand.
CTCAGTCTAAATCAAGAAATTACCATTAAATCTCATTCGGCTACTAGCGAGCTACTTAAGCTCGATCAAGATTTTACTACCATCGTCGAAGGAAACCTCTTGAAGAATGGGCTCACTGAACCATCGAAATCCAAAAGGCCTAAAATTAAGCACCGCTCCATCCTAAAACGCTACACTACCTCTATGATTGCTTGGATCTTGATTCTCATAATGTTCGTGTTTGCCGTGCCAATGCTCTTTGAAGATTCGCCAAGCTATATTCATGTAATCGGTAGTGGTATTTTAGAGTCAATTATGATCCTCATTTTCTTCATTTGGGTTTTTTGCCTGATGCTTTTCGCCGCCCGCTACAATGTTTATCAGACTCATACTATGAAGGGCCTTGAATATTCTCGCTACCTTGACGGACTGAAAAAATATATGCAACTCGCCGAACAAGAACGCCTCGCGTTCCTCCAGAGTGTTGATGGAGTTGATACGACCCATACTGGCATCGTTCGCCTTTATGAAAAGTTATTACCCTATGCCGTCCTTTTTAAACTTGAGAAATCTTGGCTTGCCGAACTGAGTAAATATTATGAATTTGACGATGTGGCTGGTCCAGTCTGGTATATTGGTCCTGGGGTCTTTTCTGCTTCAGACTTTGCTGCCAGCATGGTCGTCGCGAGCAACTTAATCTCTACTAGCACCACTCATTCTACAACCAGTAATTCTAGCTCCGGATTTTCTGGCGGTGGCGGTGGGGGTTTCTCCGGCGGGGGTGGCGGAGGAGGCGGTGGTGGGGGCTGGTAGCACAGTATTTTCTCAGAGTCACCAAAGTCTCCGTAAAACTTCCGCACTTTCTCTAAGATGTGCTATACTAAAAATATGTTAGACATCAATTACATTCGTCAAAATCAAGCACTAGTTGAGAAATCTTCCCACGAAAAGGGTTATGATGTTAATATTTCGGAAATTTTAGCCCTCGATGACAAACGCCGCCAAGTACTTCAAAAAGTTGATAGTCTGCGCCAGCGCCGCAACGAACTTTCTAGCCAAATGAAAAATGGTCAGCCCGATCCTGGACTCATCGAACAGGCTAAATCCATTAAAGCCGAACTAGCCGAGGAAGAGCCAAAACTTTCCGCTATCGAAAAGGATTTGAACGAACGCCTGAAGCGTGTCCCGAACATTATTTTTGACGATGTTCCGCTGGGTGGGGAAGAATGCAGTGTTGAGGTTGCCAGTTGGGGTAAGAAAAAAACCGAAGGTGTCGATCATCTTGATTATGCTGAGAGTCGCAACTGGGTTGATTTTGAGCGTGGCGCCAAAGTTGCCGGCGCGAAGTTTTATTACACTCGTGGCGAACTGGCTCTGCTTGAAAATGCCTTATTGCAATTTGGCATTAAAAAAGTTGTCGAACACGGTTTTACCCTTATGATGGTTCCTGATATGGTTTCCAGCAAGGTCCTCGAAGGTTGCGGTTTCAATCCGCGTAGCAGCAAACAAAGTGATGAATACTTCATTGAAGGCGAAGACCTTGCTATGATTGCCACCGCTGAGATGCCGCTTACCGGTTATCACATGGACGAGATTATCGACGAAAAAGATCTCCCGCTTTGCTACGCTGGTTATTCAGCCTGCTTCCGCAAAGAAGCCGGCGCTTACGGCAAATACACTCGCGGACTTTTCCGAGTTCATCAATTTAATAAACTTGAAATGTATGTTTTCTGCCTGCCCGAACAGTCTCCCGAAATGCACGAAAAAATCCGTACCATCGAAGAAGAAATCTGGCAAGCTCTAGAAATCCCATACCGTGTTATTAATATTGCCGCCGGCGATCTCGGTGCTCCTGCCGCCAAAAAATACGACATTGAATACTGGTCGCCCGTCAATCAAAAGTACCAAGAACTAACCAGCTGCTCAAATTGCACCGACTTCCAGGCTCGCAGCCTCAACATTCGCGTTCGCCGTAGCGATGGCAGCATTGAAGTTCTACATACTTTGAACGGCACTGCGATTTCACTTGCTCGCACTATGGTTGCCTTAATTGAAAACTATGCCGAAAGAGATGGCAAATTAAAAGTTCCGGCAGTTCTTCGCGAATATTTGGGTGGGGCAGACGAAATTTAAATGTCGGATGTCACCATCAATCTCCCTAATCAGCCTAATCCTAAGTCGCATAAAAAGCGCTTCCGTTTTCGCTCGGTAGTCACTCTAGCTAATCGCAAGCTACCCGTGCGCCTTGCTGCTATTATTTTGGCTAGTTCGACCTTGATTTCTGCTCTGCTTGGGATCTTTCGCGATCGTCTGCTTAATTCGTATTATTTGGATACTTATCCCACCGGCATCGACGCCTACACCGCCGCTTTCACAATTCCCGATTTTATGTTTTGCATTCTCACCTCCGGCGCCCTAGCGGTCAGTTTTATCCCAGTTTTTAATCAACGCCTCGCCACTGGCAACAAAAAATCTGCCTGGGAACTTTCTTCCAGTCTCCTTAACCTCATGGCAATTTTGACTATGATCACATCAATTGCCATTATTATTTTTGCTGATCCACTTGTTCGCTATGTTGTTGGCCCCGGTCTCGATGAATCTGGTACTATTCTCGCTATTAACATGATGCGTGTCATTGCTATTAATCCTTTTCTCTTTAGCATTTCGACTATTCTTTCCAGCATCCAGCAGGCCCTGGGGCGTTTTGTCTTTTATGCCCTCGCGCCCGCACTTTATAATGTCGGCATTCTTATTGGTATCGTTTGTTTCACTGGCGGTATTAACCTTTTTGGCTGGCAAATCTTCGAAGGCGGCATTATGGGCGTTGCTCTTGGTGTGGTTCTCGGCGCCTTATTGCAATTATTAGTTAGTTTAATTGGGCTGTTCGGTCTTGGTTTTGATTATGAATTTAAAATTAAATGGAAAAATCAAGGTTTTAAATCTGTCCTTAAATTATTACCCGCACGTTCCTTAGATCAGGGAATTGACTATGTTAATACTATTATTACAACCAATCTCTCCTCACGCATGGGAGCCGGCGCTTTACGTTCTTACCAACAGGCTTATAGTCTTTCCCAGATGCCGGTTAGTCTAATTGGCGTTGCGATTTCGACGGCTTTCTTTCCTAAACTCACCGAAGAGATCGGAGAGGGCGATGAGACTAAATATCGCCAAACTTTTCGTACTGCCCTGAGTACGATTATTTGGATCGCCTTACCAGTAACGATCATTGCTTTTTTCGCGCGCGGCTACGTCGTTAGCTTTATTAAAAACGGTGGCGACCCCTTAATTTCCTCTGTCCTTGCTACTCTAGCTATTTCGATTTTTGCTAATTCAATTTTCCATATGGCCGCCCGAGGTTTTTATGCGCATCAAGATACCAAGACGCCTTTTCTAATATCCATTATCACAGTTGGGCTAAGTATTCTCGTCGCTATCGTCCTCACTCTAATTGATTGCGGACCTGAAGGTTTAGGTTGGGCGCAGTCTATCGGCGCCTTGCTTGAAATTTGTATCTTAGTTTCACTTTTGCAGAAACAGTCCGGCAAGAAATTGCTCGATCGTGCCTTTTGGCGCAACCTCACGCGCACTATTTTTGCCGGTCTCGTCACTGCTTGCGTTACTTATTCCTTAACTAAATTCTTTCCTCTCATGGCTTCCGACGACTCAATTTTCATCATCTTTCCTAAGTTCTGTGTTATTAGCATCGGTTCATTTCTTGCCTATGTTATCGCCGGATACTTTCTAAACCTCGAACAAGTCACTCCAATCGCCGAGCGTCTTAAGAAATTCTTGCTTAAGAATGGCAAATAACTTATAATATATAATATGGACATTTTTCAAGCAATTCTTCTCGGCTTTGTACAGGGAATCACTGAGTTTATTCCCGTTTCTTCCTCGGGCCATCTCGAGCTCGTACAACAACTTTTTCAATTTCCCGCTGAAAATTTCCACCTTTTTATTGAATTTATCAATCTTGGCACTTTGCTTGCCCTGTTAATTTATTTTCGCCATCGTATCTGGAAAATAATAAATAACGTCTTTCGCGAACATAATTATAAGCTCGCTCTCAATATCATCATTACTTCTATTCCTGCTGGCGTCGCCGGCTTAATTCTCGCCGGCTTTATCGAGAACAATAGTTTCTTCTCCTCGCTTTATACAGTAGCCGGCGCCATGGGGGTCGTCGGCTTAATTATGATCTTGATTGATAAATTACCTCATCTTTCTAATCTGAAAAATGAAAATGCTTTAACCCCCAAACGCGCACTCGGTATTGGTCTCCTTCAGATTTTTGCACTCATCCCTGGCACTTCTCGCTCTGGTACTACGATTATTGCCGGTCGCCTCGTTGGCATGGATTCCGAATCTTCCGCTGAGTATTCTTTCCTGGCTTCTATCCCGATTATGTGCGGAGTTTGCTTGAAAATGTTTCTTTCTAGTAGTAGTCGCGCTTATTTCTTCAATAATTTTAGTATGCTCATGCTTTCTAATCTTGTTGCGTTCATCGTCGGAATGTTTGCCCTCAAATATCTCTTAGCCTATTTAAAAAAGCCCCACACTCTTCAGTCTTTTGGACGTTACCGTATTATTGTCGCCTGTCTCGTTATTGGCTATATGCTGATTATTGCCTAAGCCAACCTAACTACTATTTCTAAATGTGCTTAAGACTTTAGTAAAATTCTTATCCTCAAACCATCCTGCCTATGCTATAATAAACGTAAGATGGAAGGTGATTTAAGACTTAGTTCAGTCAATTTTTCGCGGCGCCTCGCAAAAGCCCTACTCGCCACGATAATTCTAATTATTTTACCGATATACCTCTATTTTGGTATGCAGCCCGCTTCCTCGCTCGATTATACCGACTATCCAACTTTATCTATTCCCGCTATTGATCTTGAAACACCTGTCAGCAATATCGAACTAGTTAATCATCAACTCGAAGCCCCTGCTACCATAGCTGGCGCCTACCTTCATTCGACCCATAAGATTTTTATCATCGGTCATTCTTCGACGGTTTTTCAAAATCTTCACCAGTTACAAATTGGAGATCTACTCTATTACGATCAAAGGAAATTCATCGTCAAAAACATCGTCACGGAGCCTAAAAATGAGGTAGATATGTCCGAAATTCTCTCGCCCGCCCTCTCTGATACTATTGTTATCATGACGTGCGCTGGCGACTCGCTTCCAAATCAGGACGCGACCCATCGCCTCATTATTACCGCCGAGCCGTATCCGGAGACATAACTATTATATTACCTGCAGCACCGCAACTTAAATGCTTAATAAGTATCTAAAATATCCAGAGAAACTCCAAAACTCCTTCAAATAACCGCCTAGAACAATTATCTTTATACCAATACGACTCCAAAAAGAGCCTCCAGAAAGCCCTATCAAACATTAACCTAAGCATAACGACTTACTCTACAAAAACATAATCAAACCATAGTAAATCGCAAAAATCGCCAGCATTGCTACGCCTTCACTGCGCGTGATCTTCTTCGTGAAAACTGAACATAGGAATAAAATTACTGCGGAAGCAATTAGCATAAAAAGATCGATCATCTGAAATTCCACCGGAACAATTGCCCCAAAGATCAAAACCGGTACGCCCAGCACTATACAAATGTTAAAAATGTTGCTTCCGATAATATTCCCAACCGCTAATTCTTGCTCGCCTTTCTTTCCGGCTACTACAGTTGTCACTAATTCCGGCAAAGACGTCCCGAAGGCCACGATCGTCAGAGCGATTAACCTTTCGCTCATCCCAAACGCCGTCGCCATTGCCGATGCGTTATCTACGACCAGCTGACTCCCGATCACAATTCCCACTAACCCCACCGCCACGAACAGCAATGATTTTCCAAGTCCAAACTTCGGTCCTTTCTCCTCACTCTCGCCTTTTGCTTCAACTTCCTCAGTCGCTTCCATCTTGTTCTTCGCTGGCTTTCTCTTCACAGCTAACGACACCAAATAATATAAAAATACCGAGAAAAACAGAATAATAACGAGTCCGTCTTCTCGAGTAATCTGATTGACCGGCCCATTCCCCAGCACATTATCTAGAAATAACACAACTAGCAGTGCTGAAATCAGCATACATAGCGGGATTTCTTTACGAATTGTATTGTCCGTAATTCTCAGCGGACGGATCACCGCTGCCAGCCCCAAAATCAACAAAATATTTAAAATACAGCTACCTATCACGTTCCCTAGGATCATGTCCGTTTTTCCAGACATAAATGCCGAAACTGAAACCGCAAACTCCGGAGCGCTCGTCCCAAACGCAATGATCGTTAGCCCGATTAACATTTTCGAAACCCCAAAATTCTCAGCCGTACTCGAAGCCCCATCCACAAAAATATCTGCCCCCTTAATCAAAAGCACGAAACCCACGAGCAGCAATAATATATTCAAAATAATCATATCTATTTTCCTTCTTTTCCTCATTTTAAGCCTACTTTTTCTAAAAAACAAGCCTTCCGCTCAAAGTCTCCGCCGCTATATCTGAATTATTTTACAATTCGTAAAATATGTCTATTTTCCAGCCTTGTTATCCTATTTTCAAATTTTCCGAGCGGTGCTACAATAAAACCATGGCAAGAAAAAGTGGAGGATCTCAAAAACACCCTATCCTTGTTATGATTATAATTCTAGTAATCGCTGGATTAGGATTCTTTTTGTATCACTCTGGCATTTTTCAGCCTCCAGTCGGTCAAGTCATTTATTCTGACGACCTTGCCCCCTCTGCCCGCAGTCTTATTGAACAGGCTTTATCGGAACAAGAACTCAACCTTCAGCGCGATTTAACTATCGCATCCGTTCGCCACACTTCAACCACTCCCGAAGATCTCGTATATAATATATATCTACCAATCACCGATTTTTACGATTCAAACTTCAATATCGACGCCCCAGAAGCCGAACAGGGAACTTTGATTCCGTTTTCTGAGCTAAATAATCAAGTCAAATTGCTCGCTCTAGACGGAGAATATTATCTTGACGCCTTAAATACCGGCGCCTTCTTTGATATTATTACCCTCACCGGCGAACCCCAGGATGTAGCAAAAGTTACTGACCTAATTCGCCCTGCCTTACCAGTTTTTTCGACCAAAGACACCATACTTACCTTCGCTCAAACTGGAGTTACCGCCTTATCCCGTGGCATGAATGCTAAATTGAATGCCGTCCAAAATCCCCATCATTTCGCAGCTCACATTGCCGAATATCTCAGCAGTTTTGACCTCACCCATACTAGCAACGAAGCCTCCTTCTCAAGTAGCGCCCCTAGCAATAATGGCACGACTGTCATCTGCGCTCTCCCCGATATGCTGACTACCCTTACAGACATCGGTCTCGATATCGTCGAACTAACCGGTAATCACAACCAAGACTGCGGGAACCAAGCCGCTCTTGACACTTTGCAAACTTATCAAGGTCTCAATATTAAGACTTTCGGCGGCGGAGAAAATACTACCAGTGCCGCCGTGCCACTTCAAATTAATCAAAAGGCGACCAACATTACCATGCTCGGCTATAATCTCTCTACCGGCGGTTACACTCTGGGCGAAACGCCGGGCGCTAATTTCTTCACTCTCGAAAAAGCCACCGAGGATATTTCAACCGCTAAGGCTCGAGGTGATTTTGTTATTGTCGATGTTCAATATTATGAATGCAATGACTACGACCACGTCACAGAGCATACCGCTTGCGACTACGCTAATTCCTCCGCCGGTGACCAAATTGGTCTTTTTCGGCAGATTATTGATCTCGGCGCCGACCTAGTCGTTGGTACTGCCGCTCACCAGCCTCAAACCTACGAACTCTACCATAATGGAGCTATTTACTATGGTCTAGGCAATCTTTTCTTTGATCAATCCTGGTGGCCGGGTACCACTCGCAGCCTGATTCTCGCCCACTATTTCTACCAAGGTCGCCTGCTCCAGACTCGCCTCGTGCCTACAATTTACGATTCCGATCTCCAAACTCGCCTCATGGACCTAGACGCTGCTACTGCTTTTATCGATCGTCTTAATCAGGCTCGTCCTGAGTCAGAGGCTGGGGAGAATTAATTATGCCCCGACTCTTTACTAAAAACTGGCCCCATCTTATTCTCATCTTCTTTGTTGCCTTCGGTATTAGTTTTTTCAGTGCCAGCGCCATTCGCGTTTTCTTAACTTCTAAAAACCAACCTCCCGAAACCGCCAGCGCCGAAAGCTTGACTTCAGAAAACCCCACGCCTGAGCAAGCAGAAGCTGAACCAAAAACGCCCGAATTTATCGATCTACAATTTTTGGTTGATCAATGGATCGACACGCTTAGCCCTAATGTCAAAGTCGGACTCATGATTTACGACCTTGATAACGACCGAGTTGCTGCCGCTTCTAATCCTGACCTAATTATGAACACGGCCTCAGTCTATAAGTTATTCTTCGCCTATGATGGCTATCGTGAGATCGCTCGAGATCTGGCAAGCCCCGACGATTATTTCACAACCACCGAAAAAGGTAATCTTACATACGGAGACTGCCTCGACTTGATTATTCGCGAATCCTACAATGGCTGCGCAGAGTCCCTACGCACTAATGCCGCCGCCAGCGAACGCGTTACTAACTTAATTTCCGAGCTCGGCTTAACCTCCACGACCAATCTCGGTCTTTCTTCTACTGCTTATGACCTCGTTGAACTGCTTAAACTTTATTATGCGCATCCCGACCTAACGCCCGAACTCTGGTCTAAGATCCAAGATTCCATGCTTAATCAACCGCCAACCACCTACAACTGGCGCCAAGGTCTCCCCTCCGGCTTTAATCAGGCCTTAGTCTATGACAAAGTTGGCTGGGATTGGAACGGATCCGCCTGGAATATTTATAATGATGTCGCCCTAATCGATTTTCCTGGCCAGAATCGCCATTATGCCGTCGCTATCCTCACTAGCGGACTGGCGAGCTATGAGCCGCTCGTAACGTTTGGTAGTCAATTTGAAACCGCTGTCCTCAGCTCTGAAACAGTCCCAGACACCGAAACACCTGAATATTCCGACCTGCCTACCGCTCCCAGTAATTAAGTTTTTCGATATCTAGCCCCAAAACCTCAAAAATCATTGAAAGCCCGAAAAAAATGTCACGGCCCCAGAATCGTCACAGTCCTCAAAAATCCTGAAATCTCCTCCCTAGGTATATGCAATCATCTTCATTTATGCTACACTAAAAATAATTATTGCAAACGGAGTTAAAATGAAATACTTAGCCATTTTTGAATATCAAAACCTCACCGCAGCCGAAACCTTCGACACTAAGGCTTCGGCCAGTAGTTATGTCAAAAAGTGCGCCACTGCCGCTAAGACTGCTGCGCTTTCCAGTGACTCATCCGACAAATACCTCATCGAAATTAAGAACCAAAATGCCGAAATTAAAGCTCGTATTGAAGCCGTTGATACGAATGTTAAATATCAACTCATTACCCGCAAGAATCAAAACGTTACTGATATTGCCTACTATGACACCAGAAAAGCCGCCGAGACCGCCGCGCACGAAATTCTAGACGCTGCTGGTTTTGAAGCCTCCACTTCCGAAGATCAAAACGGCGAATGGTCAGCCACGCCCAAAGATTCTTCCGATACTTTAACTATTACCCTTAGATTAGTTCTAAAAAGTAGCTCCGACGACGTCGTTGCCAGTTATTCTGCTACCAACATGGAATATTTCTGCGCGCATTTTGCTGACGCGAAAGCCGAACTTGAAGTAAGTAATCAATTAATTACCGCTGAAGTGCTTAAATCCGCTCGCAAAAAAGGCTTAACTAATCTCGGCATCGGAATTGCCATTGCAGTCGTCGGCATTATTATTTCATTTATTTCCTATCAAACCGCCAAAGCTGGCGAACGCTATACAATTTACACCGGCATTATCGCTATCGGCGTCATTGATGCGCTCTGCGGTCTATATTATCTTATCAATCCCAAAGCCGCCTTGCCAAAAGATAAAAGACCAAAAAAACGTAAATAATTTCCAGATAATTTTTAAGTTTTTTCTCCAATGCATTAAAGCTAGTGGTCGAAAAATATTAATAATCTCCAACCCAAAAACATCGTTTCCAAATTATTAAGCTAAATCCAGTGAGGAAAATTTTGCCAAAATTTTCATCAAAATCATTTTCTAAACTCTTTTCTACCTTCCGTAAGCGCCGAATTGCGGCTGTCGCTGCCGCGCTCGCCGTCATCATCGGTTTAATCCTTGCAAATCCAGCCAGTTACGAACAATTTTTCGATCAAACCGCCACCGGCGCTACAATTTCCGGCTCGGATTCCGATTTTTCGAAATCCGAGAATCCAAATTCGGAATCAACGAGTTCAAATTCGGAATCGCAAGACTCCAGTTTGGATTCGCAAAATCCCAATTCGGAACCCAAAAATCCGAATTCAAATCCTAATTCCGCGAATTCCGATTCAAATAACCCTATCCTCGCCCGCGCAGTTCTCGAAAAACTCCCCGTCAAAGGCCGCGCTCCCAAAACCGGCTATAAACGTGACGAATTTTACAAAACCTGGCCCGATATTAACGGCTGCAGCCTCCGGCAGCGTATTCTTCGTCGCGATCTCGGCGATTCTGCCCAGCTTGCCGCTGACGAATGCACAGTCGTCTCGGGAGAATTTACCGAACCTTATACTGGCCAGCATCTCATTTTTTCTGAAAAATCTGCCATCAGTAAAGGCCTGCAAATTGATCACGTCGTTGCTCTCTCGGATGCTTGGCAAAAAGGCGCCCAATCTCTTTCCGCCCCCGAACGCTTTAATCTCGCCACCGATCCACTTAACCTCCTTGCTGTCGATTCTGGTGCCAATCAAGGCAAATCCGATGGTGACGCTGCTACCTGGCTACCCAAGAACAAGTCCTTCCGTTGCCAATATGTTGCTCGCCAAGTCTCCGTCAAATATAAATATCATCTTTGGGTTACTTCCGCTGAACATGAAGCCATAGCCAAGATCTTGGAGACTTGCCCTTCCGAGCCAGCCGTCGGCATCACTGAGCTATAACGGATGCTACCAATCAAAGCTCGACTTCATATTATTACTAACAAATCATAGTAATCGCCATTCATTACTGCTATCATCTCCATCATTTTCCCGCCCCACCATGCTCAATCTTCTGCCAAGTCACATTTTTCGTTGTTAATGCCTTCACGGCACAGGGAATATAAGTCACAAGGTATAGTGGATTAAACAGCACTGCCTTGATCTTCATACTCGTTTTTAAGTTAAACCGCTCCCGTCGAATCATTACAATCGTCACCAACATCAAAACCACATAAACCGCACCAATCAGCCCCAAGATCAATCCTAAGTCTAGCCCGATTTTCTCTACAAAAAGCAAATTCAAAACCTCTCCCACGAGCAGTAAAATCACACCCACTACTACCCAAATCGCCGCCGACACTCCCAACTCTTCTCGTATTAAACTACCTTGGTTGCGCGCACGCTTCCGCCTCTTCATCTTCGGAATATAAATTTTTCTCGACTCGAAATAACCTTTAATCCATCGCACTCGCTGCGCTACTGTCTGCCGATAGGTAGTCGGCTGCTCATCAAAAAATTCCGCCTCTTCATTATAAAACGTCGCGAGTCCATAGAGCGTCGCGTAGAGCGACATTTCATAATCTTCCGTCAAACTATGAAACGGCCAACCCCGCCATTTTTCTACCAAATCTCCGCTCACGAAGCACCCCGTCCCCGAAAAAACCACATTTGCATTATGCTTAATTCTTTCTCGATTGCTCATCACATTAATCATCGAAAAGGTCAGACTCGAAACCGCCGCAATCACATTCGCATTCACATTTTTCGAATTTCGATAGCCCGTTGCCATATCATATCCTGCAGAATATGACTCCAGCATTTTCTCAATATAATTCGGCGCCACCAAATTATCCGCATCAAACACAAAATAAATATCATAATGTCGTCTCAATAGAATCTCTTTCACCGCCTCGTTCAGCGCATAACCTTTTCTCTGCTTCTTCAGATTTTTCCTTAGAATCAAGCTCACGCCCATTTTCTCGCAAATCTTACAAGTCGGATCATCCATCCTTTCCACAATCACATAAATATCTTGCGACCGTACCTGTACCGTTTGATTTAATAACCCCTTCAAAATCCCCCGAATCACTTTACTTTCATCCCGCGCCGGAATTAAAACAGCAATTTTCGGCTGTTTCGTTCGTTTCCGCAAAACTAAATTATTATCCTTCAGCGCCCTCCGCCCAACGAAATACAGTCTCCCCGCCACGATCAAACATAAAATTCCCGCGATATTAATTAACCACATCTCAGTCCTTTCGCACCATATTTGGAAAATATTTTATCAAATACTCATCCGGATAACAATCATCCAAAAATCGCCCCACCGGCGTAAATGGTGGAACTTCATTATGTCGCAAAGTCTGCCGAATAATCGCCGACCACGATACCAGCATATCCAACGCCATAAAAACCACCAACCCCACGAAAAGCGCCTCACCTATTCGCACTGGTATTTTTTCAATTAAATTCGATACCGCTGGATAGACCACTTTCACAAGTAATAAACCTAACAACCCCCAAATCATCATAAAAGGTATCGTTGTTCGTCCATTAATATTTAAAAACTGATCACTATAATCCCAAGACGTCGTGTGCGTAAAAACTTCCTGTAAGAATCCAATCATATACTCAACCACTCCACCCAGCAGTGCCCCATACAGAAAAATTTTCCAACTCTCCATTTTCTTCCGCCCCAAGACCCAAATCATCACCACCGCCCCAAAACCATAAATTACGTTAAACGGTCCATAAATCACTCCACGGTGCAGCATAAAAACCGGCACCCCCGTATCAATCCAGGTTTTTCCCAGAATCAGCAAATCCTCATAAATCGTCCCAAACACCGAGCCAATCAAAAATATAAAAAACAATTTCTTAAATCCCATCCCTGCCGCAAACTTTTCTGACTCTTTCACGCGTCCCTGACCCTGCCGCGTCTCCCGCTTCTCAACCTTTGTCCTCGCTACAAATTTTTCCGGATCCCTTGCCCGACTCTTAGCACTTCGCACACCCGCCCTCGCCGCAGTCTTTCCCGGCTCCTTAGTTTGCTTTCCGCCCTTCATTTTTACCGTTGTCATTTTTTCGTAAATCCAAATTTCGTATGCTTTTCGCCGTTCGCCGTATCATAATAGACATTAAATCTCTGCTGCGTCAGTTCCAAGGCCAAAGACCAAATCGTCTCTTCATTATAAACATAACGTGATTTTCGCAAAATTCTCGCTAGATCAGTAAATTGAAATCCCGGCATCTCCTGCTGAATCAAAAAATTTGCCTCCGCTCGTCGTACAAACGTCGAAGCCTGCGGGTCGTCTCTTAAAACCCGATCAAACTTCTGCAACTTCGGCGCTAAAATATGATTTGTCTGCACTAAAACCCCGTATTCATCTGGTCGCACAATCTCGTAATCTGTCGCCGCATGCTCCACCACCGCGAGATCCCCTTTCGCATCAGCAATCAGAAAATTCTTCGGAATCGCACATGGCACTTTCGCAAAAATATTCAGAGCCTGCCGTGTCGTTGCTGCCTTTTCCGCCACTAAGCGAATCAGATGCATCGGATTCAGTCCATAATTAAACTTCTCGATGTGCGAAAAAGTTAAACCAATATATAATCCACTCTCATTGACAGCATCCACAATATAGACCTTTCGTGACGATTTTCCGACATGCCGTCCCCACACTCCTTCGTCCGAAAAACCAAAATACTTTTTTGCGCCCGTGAGCTCCAAATCATAACGTTCGAAAAATTCTCGCGCCGCCGGCAACCAATCATAGTTTCGCCCCACAAACACCTGCCCTGCTTCTCGAATCGCAAAAATCGTACAAGCCTGCAAAGCGGGCAGACTCTTCCGCCGCACTCTTGCTGCTTCAATTCGATTTCTCCATGCATCCAAAAACAAACCAATTTCGTCATACAGCAATATATCTTCCGACATCTTCAACCATTTCGCCATCGCCCTTATCTCAAGCACCAATTCTGGATAAAACTTTTCATAGATTACCAGCTGTTTTTTCAAAGTCCCCGCATTCGCATGCGTACAAAAATCATGATTCGCTTTCGCTAGCTTAAAAGCTTGGTAGCATCCAAACTCCTCATGCGTACCCTGAAATCTAATCATAACCTTATTATAACACAACTTCATTCAGCAAAACCTTCGACTTTTCCCATTATTGCTCTCTTTCGGAGTATAATATACACATAAAGGAGGTATATGATTACAGATTTACTCAAAGATAAAGTTGCAATTGTCACTGGCGGCACCAGGGGAATTGGCTATTCCGTCGTCAAAGCTTTTCTCGATCAAGGCGCCCGCGTCATTCTTTTTGGCTCTCGCCAAGAAACCGCCGATCAAGCCGTCGCGAAACTTCTCGAAGAAAATTCCAGTTACCCGGTTTCCGGACTCGCCCCAGTCTTACATAACTGCGCATCAGTCTCTGCTGCCATTGAAGCTATCATTAAAGATTTTGGGCACATCGATATTTTAGTCAATAATGCCGGAATTTCCGCCTCAAGCTCGATTTATGAATACAAAGAGTCTGATTTTGACCAAATTCTTGAACTAAACATTAAATCAATTTTCGCTTGTACTCGCGCTGTCGCACCTTACATGCGCGATCAAGGCGGCGGCGTCATTCTTAATACCAGCTCTATGGTCAGTCTCTATGGTCAGCCCCGTGGCTGCGGTTATCCCGCCTCTAAATTCGCCGTCAATGGCTTAACGAAATCTCTTGCCCGCGAACTTGGTCCCGACCAAATCCGTGTTAATGCTGTTGCCCCCGGAGTCACTAAAACCGACATGGTCAAAAGTCTTCCCGAAGAAACTGTCAAGCGCATTTCTTCGACTATTCCACTCGGTCGCCCCGCCGAACCCGAAGACATCGCAAATGCCTTTCTTTTCCTCGCCAGCGACTACGCCAGCTACATTAGTGGCACTATTCTTTCCGTCGATGGCGCTACGATCGTCTAGATGCTTAATAGCCACATAGATTCAAGCGCTCTTTTCGCAAAAGTGGGTACCGGGTACCCACTTTTATATTTTCCCACCTCTGTTACGAAATCCCCAAACTGGGTACCCTGTACCCACTTTACATTTTTAACCATCTTTCAGCAAACTTGTCAAAAGCACTATTTTTCTACCAAAAACCTCCCATTTTCATTATTTTTATGCTAAGATTAAATCATGAATGGAAAATTGGAAGGATCGACTAAAATCGAACATGGTTCTTTTTCGCCAAATCCTGCTCAGAACCCAGAAATAAAAAACATCAACAGTGCGCCCAGCGCACCAAATTCAAATACCGCTGCGCCAAAACCAAATACAGCAGCCTCACCAGCGACTAATAACCGAACTTCAGCTAACTCTCCGGCTATAGCTCCCACATCAAGCCAAGCTTCAACGCCCAGTCAATCTTCTCCAAATCAACCCAATAATCCATCTAAGATCCAATTTCATTCTGGTCAAATTGAAGCTAACGCCACCAAAAAAATCGATCCCTTCGCTAAACAAAACCAAGCCGCCGCTGAAAAATCCGCCCAAAATAAAAAACGCCGCAAGATTGGGATTATTGTTGCCGTCATTACTGGAATTCTCGTGTTAGCCGGCGGAATTACCGCAGCTATCCTCCTTATTCAAAATCACACCCGCAGCAACAATCCTGATGCACCATCACTTGAAAATGCTTCCACTGAATCTATTATTAATCTTAAAGAACTCGCTGAAAATGCCTACGTTGGCACTGACGGCATCAATCCCACCACCGGTACTGGCGCCGACGATCTAGCCGCTGCCGAAAAAATCTATGATGATGCTATCGCCGCCTCAAAAAATCGAAATTATATTGCCCAAATCCAACTATCCAAAATTATCTTCTATAGTGGCAATGGCTACAACGAGAAAGTTATCGCCACAGCCGCAGATGTAAATATCGACGATTTAACAATCGAGCAAAAGAAAATTTTCTATAACATGCTCATGCTTGCTTATTACGCCGTTGGCAATGAAGAAGAATATAACAAATATCAAAATCTCATGATGCAAGCAGCCACGGAACAAGGAGGTCAATATGGCGCGTAAAATATTCAAAAAAGTTACTTTGCTATTTGTATCAGTTTTCATAATTAGCGGCATTACCATTACCAGTCACAGCCTCCGCGCTTCCGCCGCTTATACCGGAAACGCTGGCAACCAAGGTGGCGGTACCGGCGCTGTCGGTAACTGGGAAAGTGTCGGCACCCATTTCAACAGCGGTTATGGCGTGCATTGGAAAGTCTATCCCGCCGACTCAGACGTCATGGTCGCTACTGGTGACGGCAAATATTACAATACCTTTACTGTTCGTACAAACTGCAAAACTCTCGGTGCTACGGTATATTATCGTCTTGGTGTTGCAGAATATTACCGCCATGCTGACGGCAGTAAAACACCGACTGGCAATATTTACGGCCTAATTCCTACTAGTAATACCGTACGTTTTGGTGGTCTCTATAATATTGCTCCGGGCGGGGAATCATGGAGTACAGTACAAGCTCATTTTAATATCGCTTATCAACACAATGCCACCGCAGGTCATACCTGGAACGATGTTAGCTGGTTCTGTTATAATCCCGATTGGGGAACGCCCTGCTCCGAAGAAGATAAACAAGACCCGAACAATCCTGTCTGTTATGAACCCGAAAATGAAACCGAGGCAGCCGGATATTTCTGGTCTAAATCTAAAATTGAAGCCGTCGCTGGCGGCGACATTCCTGCCGGCATTCAAGTCGAAACCGAAGAGGATGGCACTGAAGAGATTAAATACAGTACCGACCAGGAAAACCCCAAAGTTAAATTCACCCACACCCTAGGCTATTCCGGAACATATCGGGGAGAAGGAGAAGATGTTCCCGGAACTGGCTGGAATGTCCATGAAGAAGGAGATGGACTTACTGGACACAATCTTTATGACGAAGGCCAAGACTTTGCCGCTAACACAGAAGGCGCTGGTGGCGGCGTCATAGTCTCACCGGAAGAGAACAAAACTAATGAGCTAACAGTTCATCTTAACGTTGGTGAGACTAAACGAGTCTGCCAAACGATTAACTACTCACCAAAATATGTTAATTACGAAGTAATTGAACATGCTGCCGTAACTGACACCGATCCCAATCGCGTCACTCCCGACAATCCTACCGGCAGCTACGAAGCTTCCGCTGCCTGGACCGAATACAAACTCCAAACTTCTGGCCTTGGTTCATCAACAGTTTGCGCCACTATCACTCGTCCCGGCTATCCCGACATCAACCAAGGTATTCAAGCCGGATCTGTGAATAGTGACATTATGTTTGCTGGCGAACAATCAACCGCAAAATGGGAAATTGATACCTCTAGGGTCCCTAACTTCGAAACTCGACCCATCCAAGAAGCTAGACAAATCGTCTTTACAGTACCCGTTACTACTAACTACTACGGCGGAATCACTGGCGGGAATCAAAGACAAAGTCAAGACCCTTGCGCTTACCATCACGGCAAGACTAATTCTGATTTCTGTATCAATGCCGGCTCCAGTGAAAATGAGCAAAAAACCATCTTAGTCCCCGATAATGTTGGTTGGAAATATTGTAACTCGTTCGGCTACTACTATGAATACCGCTGGTATTCCTCTAAAAGTGGCTGGTCATCTTATAGTCCCTACTGGTCTGTCTATAATTCCTCCTGTCGTACTATCGCCAAAAAGCCTTCCGTCGCTATCTGGAATGGTAGCCTCAAAACCGCCGGTAATTCCAGTATTAAAACTTCGCTTTCACGCCGCCACGCCGCCGCCAGTATTAGTGATTTATATCACGGAATCCTAGCCAACGACAATCGCATGTTATATGGCTCATGGTCTGAATTTCTCGATGTTATTGGCGGCAGCGTCACTGGGCACACTTCCGGATCTGCCCTCGCTCTCGGCTCAAAGCGTCAAGGAACATCCAGCGAATCTATTTGTAACACTAATTTAGGTTACAGTAATACCACACTCACTATCAGTAACGTTAATTGTAATCAGCTCGGTAACTCCGGCATCAGTACCAACTCCACCTACATCACTAGACTTAAAACCTATTTTAAGGACGCACCTCGTTCAGCCAAAAAAGTTGAAATCGAAAATAACGGATACCTCAGCAGCGCGTCTCTCGACCCCTCTTCGGGCACTACTATCATTGTCGCAAAGGGGAATCTCACTATCGACCGCAACATTATTACTAATCCAGGCCGCGATCTTGCCAATATTTACGAAATCCCCCAAGTTATAATCTATGCCGACAATGGAGATGTCAATATCACCAGTAACGTTACTAGACTAGACGCTTGGATTATTGCAGATGGTCATACTCTTAATACCTGTAATAATTTTACCGCTCACACCACTCAATCTGACGCCCCCAGACAACTATACAATGACTGCACTAATCAGCTAGTCTTCAACGGTCCAGTTTATGCCGCCCGCCTTAAACTCAACCGTTCCTTCGGCTCCGACCCGCTTATTTCTCGTCGAGGCACTTTTAACGACCAGAGTCAGAAAGAAACTCCAGCTGAGATCTTCAATCTCCGTGCCGACACATATCTTTGGGCTTACGCTCAAGCCGGTCGCTATGACTCTAGTTATACCGAATCATATAGCCGTGAATTGCCACCAAGATATTAAAACCTCCGACATAATGGATGGGTGATTTTCCACCCATCCATTGCTAAAACAGGAAAAGCGCAGCAATAAGTAGTGGATGGGCAAAATTTCTCGCCCATCTATACTATTTTTTACATTTTTCGAAAAAGTATGCTATAATAAACATGTCTGGTAAATACCAGTGATATATAAATATAGGGTGTGACTCAGTTGAATGTCCGAGGCGAATGCCGAGAAAAATCAATATCGCGCTTCGCTAGCGAAGTGATCTATCAACTGAGAATACAACAAATTAAAATTTTATGGGGTGTTAGCTCAGTTGATTAGAGCGCTTCGCTGGCAGCGAAGAGGTCACGAGTTTGAGTCTCGTACACTCCACCAAATTTTGTTTTATGGAGAATATCTTTTGTAATATATTGCAGAAGATATTTTTGTTTGATATAATAAACTCATGCGATACAAACTACTCTGGCGATTGTCATAATTCTTATCTAATATCTTTAAACAGGATTAATTATGACCAATACTTCTACGATTCTCACCGGTATCCGCGCCAACAGCGAACTTACTCTTGGCAATTTTCTTGGCGCCCTTGTCCCCATGGTTCGTCTTACTAACGAGCACAGCAACACTTGCCATGTCAATATTTTTGCACCCGATCTGCACTCCATCATCGCCGATATCGACGGGGAACTACAACAAAATATCATCCGCTCCTTCAAATATTATCTCGCCGCCGGACTGAAATTAAATGACCATGTTCATTTCTATCGCCAGTCCCGCGTCCCTGCTCATTCCGAACTTTGTTGGATTCTTAACTGCGTCGCCAGCATGGGCGACCTGAACCGCATGACTCAGTACAAAGATAAAAGCGCTGGTCAAGACAATGTTAATGTTGGAATTTTTGACTATCCCGTACTCATGGCTGCCGATATCCTCCTTTACGACGCGAAATATATTCCGGTTGGCGAAGATCAATTCCAACACATCGAACTTACTCGTCGTATTGCTGAAAAATTCAACAAAAAATACGCCGACATTTTCACTCTTCCTGCTACGCCCGAAGAACAAATCCGCTTCATGCACGTCGGCCGCGCCATTCGCATTCGCGACCTCCAAAATCCCGAAAAGAAAATGAGCAAATCCACCAAATCCGAAAACAGCAAAATCATGCTTTCTGATACGCCCGATCAAGTTCGTAAAAAGATCATGTCCGCCACAACCGATTCTGTCGGATTAATTGCCTTCGACGTCTTTAACCAACCCGGCATCAGTAACCTTCTCCAAATCGACGCGCTCGTCAATAATCAACCTCTTCAAGATGTCGTTTCTACTTGGGCAGGCGAAACTCATTATGGCGATCTCAAGCAAAAAGTCGCCGACGATGTTGCCACATTCCTCGAAGATTTCCAAAATAAATACGCTGCTATTTCCGACCAAATCGTCCTCGATCAACTCGCAACCGGCGAAAAATATGCTAACGAAGTTGCCAACGCCAAACTCCACGCCGCACAAACTGCTTTTCATCTTAGGTAAATCATGGTTATCACCGGCAAAAAATTTAGCAAACCCGACCTTTCCCGCGTTATCAATGGTGACGCGGAAAACCCTACACTTACGCTAGAATCTCCCGAAAAAATTCGCCTTGATCACCTTCTCGTCCAACAGCATCCTGAGTATAATCGCTCCAGTCTCCAAACATTTATCAAAAGTGGGTTCGTTTTCGTCAATCAAAAACCCATCATGAAGCCAAACGCAAAATTCTTGCCCGATACTAAAATTGAACTACGAGTTCCCGAATCAAACAAAACTTCCGAGCACCCGCCCGTGATTTACGAAGACAATAATGTTCTCGTCCTTAACAAACCTAGCGGCCTACTTAGCATGGCTAAAGGCGAATACTGTCCTGAAACTACTCTCGAAGATTATGGTTTATTAGTTCATCGTCTCGATCGCGACACATCTGGAGTCGTCATTCTCGCTAAAAATCCCGAGACCCAAAAAATGCTCCGCCGCCAATTCCAAAATCGCAAGACCCGCAAAACTTACTATGCCGTCACCGAGGGAGTCCCTAAACTCGAAACCGCTTTAATCGACCTTCCCATCGCCCGCAACCTCAAACGCCCGACCACTTTTCAAGTCGATCAAAATGGCAAATCCTCTCAGACCACCTATCGCGTCGTTGATCATAATGATCATTTCGCCCTCCTTGAATTAAAGCCCGCCACCGGACGCACCCATCAACTCCGCGTCCATCTTAAATATCTCGGCACGCCTATCCTCGGCGACCCCGTCTATAATCCTCATGGCCATTCCGCGCCCCGCCTCTTCCTGCATGCCAAAGATCTCGAAATTACTATCCCTGGCCCCGCCGGCGGGGAACGTAAAATTTTCTCTGCGCCCGTTCCTCCGGAATTCTTCACTCAAATACAAAAATCTTAATTTCTCTCCCTATGTTTTTTAATGATATTTCCCAAATCTCCCAAATCGCTGTTCGCACCAGTTGCACAATTTTTGTCGTTCCGCCCGAGACGAAACTCGCCGACCCTCATGCCCTTTATTTATCTCCTAACACTTCCAAGAAAACTCCCGTCATCACCACTGATCAAATCCGCGAATTTTGCAGCCTCGCCAGCAATCTCGAAACTTCCGACCGTTTTTTCGTGATTCCTGCCGCCGAACTCATGAACGAACCTGCTGAAAACGCCCTCCTGAAAACTCTCGAAGAACCGAAACCTTTTCATCATTTCGTTCTTCTCACCGAAGAGCCCCACGCCCTTCTTCCTACTATTCGCTCCCGCAGCCAAATCTTTTATCTTCGAAAAAGCAGCGTCCTCGACCAGCCACCCACTGCCGACTCTAAAATCCTCACTCTCGCGAAACAACTCATCTCTTTGTCTAATCACGATCTCGTTGGTTTTGCTGACAAAATCTCTAAATCTAAGCCCTCTCCTCGCGAAACAGCCCTCGAGATCATCGCGACTTCCATTGAACTACTCTATAAATCCTATTTCAAAACTTCCAATCTCAAGTTTCTCATAAAATTAGAATCGCTGCTCGCCCTCTACGACGCTCTCAAAAACAACTGCCACATCAAACTTCACCTCGTCGCCGACTTGCTCTAATAATCCCCATCCACCGCTAATTGTTTTAGCCATATCGCCAAAAACCAACTCAAACGCCATCACACTCTATGCCCTAATACGTCGTAAAATACTGCGACCAATACGTCTTATGCGGCGAATTTGGATCAAATACAAACCCTACCGATAAATACTTAAAATCCGGATCCAAAATATTTTTGCGATGATCAGCCGAATTCATCCACGAATTTACCACCGTACTCGGCGACACTGCCGCATTTCCCGCCGCCAAATTCTCCCCACTCTTACCACCCGTACTCGGAATCGGACAAGCCGTCGCCCAACTCGAACCATCCGGTCGCGTATGTTCATACCGTGAAATTAGCTCTCGTGCCCGCACATTCGCCGCTCCTTCGCAAGTCGTCCCCCAACTTAGTGCCGCGAGCCCTGCCTTCCGTCGCTCATTATTCACCAAATTCAAAACATCCCGTTTCCATTGTTCAATCGGCGGAGCAATCACGGTTACGGTAATTTTATCGTGCCGCTTTCCGTCGTAGGTCCCCGCCGTAATCACAGTCGTACCAGTTCCCACGATCGACGGATACCGACAAGTCGCCGAACTATACCCCAGCCAAGTCCGCGCACTTTTATAAAACCCTGCGATCACCGACTGATTGCTCGATTGCCAATACATATCTCCAAGATCATTCAGTCCCGCCCCTACACAAATATCAAAATCCGCCGTCTGATAAATCGTAATTGAATCCTCTGCCCAAAGTTGTCCCGCTGGCACTGCCTTCGAACTCGCCGCCGCACCCGTCGCCGACACACTGCCACCTCCATGTCCCGCATTGCTACTTGCGCTCACCGAATTCCCGCTCGAACTTCCGCCTTCATTCGCCACAATCACCGGCGCATCTAGCATATCCGTCACCGGATCAAGTAATCCCAACTCATTCACATCTCCATCAATCAAATCATCTGGCTCTGCCACCACCCGAAACTCAATCCCTCCGTTCAAGTTAATCGCGCTAAAAATCATCACTCCGACAATTAATATTGCCACCGCATTCAGCGACAATAGAATCATCATCTTCGTTTGTCGCATCATTCGCGCCGTCACAGCTCAATCTCCCTCATTATCTTAACGTCCAGCATCACTCGCCCTATGCCCGAATATGCTTCTCCGAATCAATCACACTCGCCACCAGATTAATCATCATCTCTAGCTGGATCAAATCCCGGCGCTCGAAAGTTTTCTTACCTAGTGGCTTACCTACTACTAAACATCCGAAAGCTTTGCCCTTCGCATTATTCAGCTCTGCTACAGCCTGCAAATCCAAATCCTTCATGATCTTCTGCACCGTTTTAGTCGGTTCCAACCACACATCACTGCCCATTCGCGATCGCTTCATCTTCTCAATTTGTGCAATTTCATCCGCCGAAATCGCTAACGGCTTTGACCCGTACAGCGTCCCATTAATAATAAAACCAATATACGAAAAATGTAAATGATCGGCCAAAAAGCTCGCCAAATCCCTGAGATCTACATTCCTAGCAGCCAATTTATTCAATTTCTTAATTACATAAGCAATATCCACCTGTCCTACCATTACCATCGAACGAATCGAAGCCGTAATTTCATTAATCACCGGTATTAGCAATAATACAATCACGATCATGATAAAATTCAAAACCAACACCGAAGCCGACGGATTCGGAATCTTAAAGAGCGCCGTAAAGACAATATAGAACAATAACATATATATTATCGTGCCACAAAACAATATCACCACTGAGGAAATCGCCTTCAACCAACGTGATGACATCGACACCGTTCGAAACTTCAACAAAATATAATAGAATAAAATCGCAAAAATACTCAACGCCAACGGTCCTACCCAGATCAAGCTATAATTCCCCAAAAGCGGCAAAGCCATGTTAAAAATCGAAGCAATCACTCCAGCCACAGCCCAGCCGATCAAAAAAATCATATCCCCCTTGCGTACTCGCTTCAAACGCGTTTTCTTCGCCCGCTGCCACAAAGAAAATAATGCAATGCCCGTCGCCAGCGCATAGAACAAAGAATAACTCCAATACACCCAACCATTCACGAGATCCACGCTATTTCCACGACTACTTAAAGTATAATCAGCAAACATCAAAGACGGGTTATTAGCAACCACTGCTGTCATAATCCAAACATACGCAAGCATTAGCACCAATGACACCTTTCCAATCAAAGTCGAACCCGCCCCATAACCTAAGAAACAAATCATCATCAAAGCCCCTCCAAGATAAATCCCACCCACGCAGACCGGAACCAGACTATCCGCATCAACCGGCAAAAGCAAGAAACTCTGACAAGCAATCGCCCAAATCGCCCCAAAAGTCATCGCCCCAAAATACCACACCATCCGCGGACGATCGGCTTTTGAAGTCCCAAAAACTGCCAAGCAACTCGACAAAAAAGCCAAAATTGCTACTGAAAAAACCAAAATCGCAATTAAACTCACATAACCTCCTATGACTATATATTTTCATTGTAGCATAGCCCCGCTTCAAAAATCAACCATAAAAATTGCCCCCTATTTCACTAGGAGGCAACCACCGCTTTCTAATAGACTACTTTTATTCAGTTGCGCCATTTTCATTTTTTCTTGCCCAGAAGACTACTCCGGCCGGCATTTCGTAATCCTGCTGGTAGCGCTGATCCAAGAATTCGAAGTCACCCGCCCGACATAAATCTCCGGCCCACATAATCGCCTCTTTCACATCTCGGAAGACCTTCATCATACTACTCCAGCCCAGCACTTCTACATCAAACATCAGCACCGGATTCGCACTTTGCAGATCGAACGCCAAGATTCCGTTTTTCTTCAATAAGCGATTTAAGCCTCGGAAAAATCTTTCCGCCGCTCCCGGCTCTTTCAAGAAATAGCAAACCAGTCCCGACACAATCAAAAGATCATATTTTCCATACTCCGCCGGATTATTAATTACCCTCGTCACATCGCGCAACTGATAATCAATCCCGAGGTCACTAAAATTCCGATCTCCAATCATCTGCCCAAAATATTTTTTCATTCTCGGGTCATTATCGAAAATCGTAATCTGCCGACCATCCGCTCCCGGCTTAAATCCCCGTGCATAGAGCGACGGATCACAACCTCCCCCCAGAAATGCCACCTTCAAATTCTTCTTCGACTTCGACAGCGCCGTCATCGTTTCCTGGAATATTTTTGCCCGAAATCGCATCGACTGGAACGACGCATCGAGAAAAAACTGATATGCCGGATCGCTCAAAGGCAACATCGTCATCTGATCGTTAATCGTATGCCCGATTCCATGCCCCATCAAAATCGCGACCCCCGGCGTCTCCTGCATATCCAGCGCAAACTGCGGAATTAGTTGCGAATGCACTCCGAACTCCAGCATCAACTGTGCCAAACCATAATTCGTTGCTACTCGCTGCCGCAATTTCGGCCATACAATTTCATCTAATAACCACTTATTCTGTCGATACTCATTCAGATTCTCCGTTGTCGTCATAAAGTACATCTGCATCCGCTCATAAATATGCTGTATTGTTCGCTCCGGCGTCTTTTTACCACCCTCAGTCATCTCGAGATACCGCTTATGCACCGCTTCGCGATCCAAGTCGATAAACCCTCCACTAGCCAGACTTTCCGCCTTCGCAAAATTCTCTACGAACTCTGCGCTGTAAACATCCATTTTCATCTCTCCTTTCAAACACATCCCCGGGTACAACTTTGTCTATTAGTTAAAGAGCGACAACAGAGGTTACCCCTGTATATCCTAGCCATTATAACATATCATCGCCAAGATTACCAAAATTCCATCTCAAAACGCTTGAACTAAAAATAATTTTCATGTAATATAGTCATAAGTTTTTATATTAAAGAGGGTTTAATCATGTCATCAACCACAACGCGTCAAAAGCTTATCAAAGCTCGCATTAGTTCAGTCGCTCGCGTTATCGCTTGCGCCTCCTTTCTTATTTTAACCATTATCGGCATTACTTCGCTCGTCCGCGCCATGTCGCTCGAAACTATCGCCAATGAATCCGGCATTCCTTCCGCCTGGAAAATAGCCTCTCTCGGCAACCCCGACACGATTACTGTTCCCGTCACCTACTGGGACCAACGCCAAGATAGTTGCGATGCTGACAACCGCCAATTCGAATGGACCGAATGCGATTATTGGACTTCTGGCACCGTTCAAGGTGTCGTGAAAGACAAGCTCGGCAGCGATGGTCTCCCCGTTCCGTCCTTCGTCACCTCAACCGACGCCTGGAATAAAAATCGTGATCCCTTCACCATGAACGTCACTGGCCACGACCCTGTCCTTGCCACTGATAACTTCTACCGCTGGTTCCATGAAACCAGCCTTTCTAAACGCATCGACCGCGAAGTTACTTTTACCCGCAAAGGGAAGAACACTTACTCTTTCGGTCGCGACGGCACCTTTCCGCTTGATGATGTTGATTTTTCTAAAAATGACAATGCCACCAAATCCGGCCACAACTTTCACTTCACCTCACACCTCAGTATCCCGATTAAAGTCTCCGCCGATGGTACTGAAAAATTCGAATTCTCTGGCGATGATGATGTTTGGGTATTTCTCAATGGTCGTCTAGTCCTCGATATCGGCGGCCTCCACGAAAAACTTTCCGGTTGGTTTACTATCAATAAAGACGGCTCACTCACTACTTTCGTCCAGCACGTCAATGACACTAGTCTTCGCACTCGCCTGAATCCTCCTAGTAGTAGCTATAGTGATTATATGGAGCCACTTAACGACCTTAACCGCTCTACTTATAAAGACACCAAGAAGACCATCAATATTGGCCTCAAAGAAGGCGACGTCGTTAATCTCGACTTCTTTTACGCTGAACGCAGCACTACCGAATCTAATACCAACGTCACGATCTCCAATATGAACTGGCCGATTTCCGCCGACAGTGACCTCGCTGCCGAAGTCGTCGGCCAAATCGCCGACACGAATAGCAATCTCGTTGAATTCACTTCCAGTATCACCAACCGCGATCCAAAAACTCCGCTCGATATCGAACGCATCGCTGCCTATGTCGTCGAAAACGCCAATAATATCGACAATTCCGGTCAAACTACTACCACTCGCCTCGAAGGCTTTCTCCCTCTCACTTCCAAGACTCTTGAATACACCGCCACTCCTGACAACCCCGACTCTTGGCACCCAGTCGATATCACCCCGCCTCAAAACTCCGCTTCCGGTTTCAAACTTACTACGCCTTTGCGCCTCACCGCCGCTGGCACTTCCGGCGACACTCTCTACTTCCGCTACTATGGCGAATCCTCCGACAATAGCGCCGGTACCATGTCCAGCAAAATCAGCTACTACACTTCTCTCGACGGCGTCTCCGGCGTCACCTACGACAACGACATCGTTGATTACGATTTCATTAAGAAACCTCACCAAGTCACCATTAACTACCTCTACGAAGACGGCAGCATCGCCCACCCCCCCTACACTGGCACCTTCCGCGAAGACGAAACCTACGAAGTAAATTCACCCGATCTCCCCGACTACCGCCCCGACCTCGCTAAAGTCACCGGCGTCGTCAAAGATAGTGATGTCGAATATACAGTCTATTATTCTAAGATTCCAGACGAACCTACTCCCCCCGAAATCCCCAAGCACATCGTCACTATCAAATATATCTATGAAGATGGTACCACTGCCGCTGAATCCTATACTGCCGAACTCGAAGAGGGAACTGAATACAGCATCGACTCGCCCACTATTACCGACTACACTCCCGACCAAACCAATATTACCGGCACCGTACCCGATTCCGACGTCGAACATGTCGTCACTTATCGTAAAAACACGCCGCCCGAACCTGAAGTTCCCGATACTCCCGGACCAGTCGTCCCCGACGAACCTGACGAGCCTGACATTCCGCTCCCGCCCAGCATCCCCGGTTCCGACATTATCGACGGCGACCTAGTCTATCTCGCCCCACTCGGTGAAGTCGCCTTCGTGCCTAATACTGGTGTCATCAGTTCTGCTGTCGCCTCCATTTTCGAAGAATCTTTCGCCGAAGTTATCCTCTCCCAAGCCTCCGTCATGGCCGTCCTCCTCATCTTTGCCGCTTCCTTCGCCGCTTACTTCTCCTTCCGCAAATATAATAAGGATCATCCTACCGCTCCCGTCTCCACCGCCAAACCTCGCCGTACCCGTTCTCAGGCTACTTCGAGCGTAAAATCCGCTAAAGCTGTCAAGAAAACTGCCAACGCTAAAACTCGAACAACTTCCGCTACTCGCTCCAGCTCCAAAAATCCAAAGACTTCTAGTAAATCCACGAAAAACATCAAATCAACCAAGACGACCAAGCCTCGAAAAACTCCCAAACGCTAATCCCGAGTAATAACCAACATGAGACTCCTAGTTCTTAGGAGTCTCATCGTCTTTCAACCACACCGCCCAAGATCCATCCCATCTCAACCCACACCATCAAAAAAGCTTCCAAGCAATCTCCTGCCTAGAAGCTCTACGCGTACGAAATTACAATTTCGGTTTTATCTCAATAAACTCTTGCCAAGGCGCCGGCGGAAACTCCGGTTCGCGCCGTCGAGC
The DNA here is from genome assembly GCA_964485445.1 of uncultured Candidatus Saccharibacteria bacterium. Classification (GTDB taxonomy): domain Bacteria; phylum Patescibacteriota; class Saccharimonadia; order Saccharimonadales; family Saccharimonadaceae; genus Nanosyncoccus. The sequence goes on from CAZAJJ010000002.1 coordinate 77,030, forward strand.
TGTATGAGACCGTTTTGGTTTAATACGCATCAAATCTCCTATTTAAATATCGTCACCCCGACCAACTCCTGATTCACCAGCGATCGACCATGTCCGAGCAACTCCCCTATAATACCAAACTTTTTGCCAAAAATCAACCCAAACTAAGCATAACCAAGGAATTTCAAACGAAAATCTCCCCAAAATGCCAAAAGCCAAAACCAAAAATCGCCCCAAACTAAGCATAATTCAGCTGGCTTACCTCAAAACCGCCAAAAAACTCACTCAAAACTCTGAAAAATCACCGCTCATTCCCCAAAAAAACCCTACAAAACCCCCTCTAAACGCTGCCCCCAGACCCCCCTATTTCTCGATTCCTTTTTCCTTCAATTTCGCATCAATTTTCTCGCGCAACTTGTTCAAAAACTCATCCCGCGTAATATTCCGCTGGTCAATCAGTTCCTCCCCGACGTAAAAAGTCGGTGTCCATTGAATTTTCATATCATCACTCAACTTCGCGTCAAACTCAATCTTCTTCTTCACCGCTTCACTCCCCATATCTTCACGGAACTTCTTCATATTACCCTTACCGTTGCTCACTTTCGTGAAATACTCCTCAAACTGCTCCTGTCGCTTCGACGCATCTGAATAATACCAGTCATTTTGATTTTCAAACAACATATCCTTATACGGCTTCCAATACCCCTGCAAAGCCGCCGCCTCTGCCGCTGACGCCGCCGCCGTGCCGTTTTGGTGATAAGACATAATGTCTGTCCGGAACACCACCGCCACTTTCCCATCATATTCCTCTACCAAATCATTAATGTACGGATTCATCGGCGCACAAGCTGTACATTGATAATCACCATATTCAAAAATCAAAACCGGCGCATCACGCTCACCAGTCACGTTCTCAGCAATCCCGCCGCTTTCCTCACCCGGCTCAATCAACGTCGCATAATCATAATCGAGTTTTTCCTCTCGATTCTGCAAAATCGACACCCCAATCAGCACCCCAAAGACTGCTAATATCCCCGCAATGATAAACCACATTTTCTTACCCATAAACTCCTACTCCATTTAACCTTTTAACTACGCCACAGCCTACGCTATGCTATAATCAAATTATAGCATGAGCAAAGCCAAAAACCAACCCATTAATTTCTCTGAACTGCTTCACGCCGCAGTGAGTGGATTTTCGCGCTTTCTTCAAAAAATCCACCGCGCCTTTCATGACTTAAAAACCGCTTTTCTTACCTCCTTCACCGCTTGGTCCGACCCCAAACTCGAGCCTTACCGTTCTCGTATTTCCAAATCTAGTCCTTCTAAGTCCAGCCTCAAACCAGTCGCCACAGCGCCCATTTCCACTACTACCGCCGCTCCCCAAACCATCGCCGAATTCCTCGACCTCATGAAACGCACTCCCCGCTCTGTCCTCGACCAACGCGAACGCCACGTCATTGCCACTATCATGCAATTTCCCAACACCTGCGTCGATGAAATCATGCTCCCTAGTTCCGCCATCGTCTATGTCGATGCTTCCGAAGTCCTCGGCCCGCTCACCCTCGACCGCCTCTATCGCTCCGGTTACCAACATTTTCCCGTCATCAACAAATCCCACCAAATCATCGGCATTATTCACACCACCGCTCTTAACAGCCTCGAAATCAAAAAGACCAGCAGCGCCTCCGAAATCCTCGACCCCAAAGTCTATTATCTACGCTCCGACTACACTTTAAACCAAGCCCTCGCCGCCTTCCTCCGCACCAACTGTTACTTCTTCCTTATTATTGACCGTTACGAACAGATCGTCGGCATGCTCACTTACCAAATGCTCATTGACCACCTCCTCGGCGAAACCCCAAAAGACAATTTCAACCGCGACGATGACCGTCTCGCCGTCGCCAAGCGCAAACTCTAGCCCATTTTTCACTTTTTCTCGATTTTTCACTAGGCTTTAGTTTTTCCAAAAACTAAAGCGGCATTTTTCACATCCACCCCTGTAAATCACAAAATCGAGGCTTGATTTTTCAAGAAAAACCCAGCCTCAAAACTGGCTAAAACTCAGCTCAAAACCAGTATCCTTAACTGTCCCCCTCCGCTTTTCAACACAACCTCACTGCTTACACTTTTTCAAAAACGTAAGCAATATATCTTCATACCTCTCCTATGTATTTCGTCCGTAGTGGCTATATCTACCTTCCAAAAGCCTCAATTAACTACGCCAGTGGCAGCGGCACATTCTGGTCTGCTACACCTACTCCGCTCACCAACTACAACTCATCTTATCTCCTCTTCGGCTCACCTCGCGCCTATGCATCAGACAACAACGTCCGCTTCGACGGCTTCTCCCTCAGCATAAATCGTATTATACCCCTCCTTAGTATTTCGTCCGTAGTGGCTATATCCACTTACTCAATGGGTCGCTCTGGGATGGCGGTATCAGCAGCTACGTCTGGAATTCTACCGCCTACCCTTCCAGCATCCGCTATGCCTTCACCATCGCCTTCGCCTCCACTAGCCTCTATCCATCAAATTACAACGACCATTACCTCGGTCTCCCCCTCCAAGAAATCCCCTCATAGCTTTTCTATGTATTTCGTCCGTAGTGGCATAATCTACCTTCCACGCGGCTCGCTTCGCGATGCAGGATTCGATGGAGTGTTTCAGGAATCTACCGCTTACCCCGCCAACAACCAAAATATTTTCTATCTAGACCTCAATTCTTCACTCATCTACCCATCACTCAGTGGCAATCGTCACATTGCATTCTCCCTCCCATTCAGGAAATCAAGCTCAATCCTCTTCTACATATTTCGTCCGTAGTGGCGTTATTAACCTTCAGCACGGATCGCTTCGATTTACAGGTATCAATAGCCTCTCCTGATCTTCCACTCCCTACCCCACCACCATCCATATCTTCCGTCTCTACTTCGATTCTACTACCATCAACCCGTCAAACAACAACCATCGCTGGTCATCCTTCTCCCTCCGCAATCCCTATAAACACAAAAAAATATTTAACCATATTGAGCCAGTATATTTAATAACCTTTTAATGTTACAATAACCTTATGGCGAAATCTCATATCGAATTCTACTGCCAACAATGCGGTGCCACCTACAAAAACTGGACCGGTCGCTGCAACAAATGCGGCGCCTGGAGTTCCCTCATTCAACAATTCGACGATGATAGTCGCGAAGAAAAATCTGCTGTCGGCCGCGGTCAAATGTCTGGCAAATCTCTCAGTTTCGTCTCAATTCGTGATCTCGAAACCACCAACGAGAAAGACCGCCTCAGCACCGGCTTCTCCGACCTCGACGTTGTACTTGGTGGCGGCATCTTACTTGGCTCAGTCGCCGTCCTGGCTGGCCAGCCCGGCATCGGAAAATCTACTCTGCTTATGCAAATTTGCGCCGAAATCGCCAAAACCCGCCCCGTTTTATATGTTTCCGGCGAGGAATCCGCCGGCCAAGTCAAACTCCGTGCCATCCGCCTTGGCGCCGATTCTGATAACTTAAAGTTCGCCAGCTCCACCTCCGCTAACGACATCGCCAAAACTATCGAATCCGGCGAATTCGACCTCATCATCGTCGATTCCATCCAAACCCTCACTCTTGCCGAAATTGCTTCCGCCCCTGGCGGCATTTCTCAAGTCACCAACTGCGGCAACCTCATCATCCGCGCCGCCAAAACTTCCGGTACCGCCGTCATCATCGTCGGTCACGTCACCAAAGAGGGAACTTTAGCCGGCCCCAAAGTCCTCGAACATCTCGTCGATGTCGTCCTCAACTTCGAAGGCGACCGCTACGGTGGTTTCAAAATCATCCGCGCCATTAAGAACCGTTTCGGCTCCACCAGCGAAGCCGCCATTTTCGAAATGAGTGGTCAAGGCCTCTCCGAAGTCCAAAACCCTTCCGCCGCCCTCCTCGCCGAGCGCCAAAACACCGACGGCTCCATCATTCTCTCCACCCTTGAAGGCACTCGCCCTATCCTCGTCGAGATCCAAGCCCTTGTCACCCCCACTAACTTCGGCTACCCCAAGCGCACCGCTTCTGGCTTCGACCTCAACCGCCTTAATCTCTTAATCGCCGTCATCGAACGTCGCACCAAACTCAAATTAAACGACAAAGACGTCTTCATCAACGTCGTCGGCGGCCTCCGCCTCCAAGACTCCGCTGCCGATCTTGCCATCTGCCTCGCCATCGCCTCTGCAGTCGCCGGTCGCAAACTTTCCGAAGACTACGTCGTCTTCGGCGAAGTTGGACTTGGCGGCGAAATCCGCTCCGCCTTCCGCCCCGACCAACGCATCTCCGAAGCCAAAAAACTCGGCTTCGCCCACGCCATCGC
>CAZAJJ010000003.1:0-80886 GCA_964485445.1 uncultured Candidatus Saccharibacteria bacterium
CGACCTCTTCCTTGGCAAGGAAGCGCTCTAAACAACTGAGCTACGCCCGCATATAAGGTATTTTATCACGGCAAGAGTCCGGCGTCAATGACCTATTTTCGCGGATTCATTAACCTGCGCGGGAGAAGTAAGGGTACGACCTCTTGACTTTCTTAGCTTATTTTGATATTATTTGAGTAAAGCTACTTCTTTTTCCGAGGGGTGGCTTTTTTGACGATTTTGTAATGCGCCAATTCGTAACCTTCCGAAATTGGGATTATTATATAATCCATAGCTTTCCTCCCTTCTCCGCCAGTTTGTTATGTTAATGAACCCTTACTATCTTTAGTATATCACGCGTGCATGGTATAGCTGTTCCCGAAGACAAAGTAGATGAGGCTAAAATGCTTGCTATTACTTTTTACCAGACCACTTAGCCATAAGCGTCTTATTGGTAGTTTTGATTTTATCGGATAATGCATTGAGTTTATCTTCCAGCCTCAGCATTTTCCTTGTTGTATTAATTTCAAAGGCCTTCATCTTGCGCTCACGTTCCAATTTGCGCTCAGCGCGGGACTTTGGTGCCCAAAATACATACGGAAATCCTGGAGTCATGAGTTTATTATACCATTTCGGATTCGTTAATTCTCCTACCGAACTTAAAGGTCAAAAAAGATCTTCTAATTTGTACTAAGCATTCTAATTATAACACACGCAAAATAAAAAATTCCCGCCACTTCGAGAGGAAAATATTATGTATACATAAGAGAATACGCAAGAATTCCAACAATGATTAGTTCAACAATAGAAGCATATAACCAAAACTGTACTTCAGTCATCTTTTTGTCATTGCCGTTATTATCCATATCTGTATTATATCACGGGAGGTCGTCATGGAAGATGATATACCTAGACTGGCAATTTCCTTGAGTCCTCAAATAAGACTGGTATTAACTTTGACTTTTTTATTAGTTTTATTATTAGTGAAAGGCTATTTCTTTAAAGATTTAGCCTTTTTGGTTCGACTTTTTATTGTCTGGTAGAATTTATGATGCATAATATTAGTAAATCCAATCCACGAGAAGCACGATGAATAGGAAGATAACCTCGACCAGAGCAATATATACTAGGAGACGATCTAAGGGGATGCGGTGATCTTTATTATCTTTCATGCTTAAATTATAGCAAAAATAGGAAATGAGGGCTTATGATTGAAGTTTTATTTGGTTTTGAAGACTTTGGTTCCAAAGAAGAAAAAGTGCTATCATAAACCCTATTTTATTTATACTTCTAGTCCTAAAAAGAGGGCAGTGCCCTCTACGATAAAATTATTAGAAGCTTGTCACGGTAGTTCCGTACATGGCCATGGCGATAGTCTCCCTTCAAAAGAACTTAATTATTAATAATATTGTAATGCCCATCATAAAGAAAATCAATGACCATTTTAGAGTCTGAGCATATATTCCTAGTAGCCTATTGCATTCCAGATTTGCGTCTTTGTAGTCATTTAAAGCTACTATCTTCCATTCCCGTTCAGTAGAAGCGGCATTCATTTTTGCATCCTCTACTGGTCCGATTGGATCCGGCCAGGGCATAGGCCGGCAATGATAAAACGATAATACCAATGAAGCAACCCCGGATAACACACCAATAGAAAAGAAAATAATACCATAAAGTTCTTTTGGTACTAAGTTTTGCAAATCGGAAAAGAGAAAAGTAAAAATAGCGGTTTCTGCAGATAGTAAAAGTAATCTACGGTTCTTCGCTTCCGTATATGATTGTGAAAGCGAATCATATCGCTTCTGCTCTACATCTAGTTGAAAATCAATCCTACTAATATCAGATTCTTTACTTTCCATACTTTTATCATAGCAAATTTAAATAAAATGCAAATCACAAGCATAATGTTATATGAAGATCCAAAGGCTAGTAGAAATTTAAATTAAAATTATATTCTGAAACCGAAAACTATTATAATATATATATATATATATATATATATATATATCAAGCGCACGATGGAGGAAATATGGAGATTAACCCGGAACTCAAAAAATATGTGGAGGCGGAGATTTTGCCGCAGTACGAGAAGAATGATGAGGGGCACGGGACTAGGCATGTGCGATATGTAATCAAGCGGAGTTTTGATTTGGCGCGTCTAGTTAAAGATGAAGTTAGTCCAAATATGATTTACGTAATTGCGGCGTATCATGATTTGGGCTGTCGAGTAGATCGAAAGCGACACGAAAAAATTTCTGGGGAAATGATGATGGAAGATGAGAAATTGCGGGAGTTTTTCGATGATGAAGAGCGGAAGACGATAAAAGAGGCGATCGAGGACCATCGGGCGAGTTTGGAATATGAGCCAAGAAGTATTTATGGAAAGATTATTTCTTCGGCGGATAGAAATACGGATGTAGATGAATATCTGTGGCGCACTTATAATTTCCGAAAAACTTTTTGTCAAGATGCAGAGTTGATTGACGGACTTATCGAGCATACGCAGGAAAAATATGGGAAACAAGGCTACGCAAAGGCCTATATCATGGACGAGAAATTGGAGAATTTTTGGCAAGAAATTCAGGAACTGCTCGAAGATCGGGATAAGTTTGAGCAGCGTTTGCAACGGGCGATTAATAAGTCGAATGGAGCCAAAATGGAATAGCCCCGACGCTGGTCGAGGCTAGAGGTAGGAGGTTGGGCAACCAAGGTTGCTGGACTATGAGGGATTCTAGTTGAGATATGGATTAGTCGATTTTGGAGCCGTTTGATGACGGCGTGATTAAAGTTAGCTCCCAGGGCCAATTTTTGCTCAGAATAACTTCGCGATCTTTTTTAGGATAAGCCAAAAACAGAGCGATAATTTGGCAAATCTTTTTGGGTCCGCCTTCATAATGAATCATAACTTGAAACTGAAACACATCCCGTCCTTCGTCGCCGCACACGCGATAGCGACTATTGGAAGGAATGAGGCCAAGATCATTAAGTCGATGGCGCAATGAATCTTGTTCGTTTTGATTCGAAACATTTACACAACAGCGTAGTTTCACATTTCTCACCTCTCCGTAAAGTCCTCCACCTCTTTTATTGTAGTGAATCATCTAGGAAAAATCTAGACCTAGGCGGAAAGAGGTAGATATGGTAAAATGTTGATATGGCACTGTGGCGGAGTGGTTACGCAGCGGTCTGCAAAACCGCGAACACCGGTTCAATTCCGGTCGGTGCCTCCATGGTTTTAGCGGCAGCCGTCAGGCTGGCGATAAAACCATCCATGCATCCGAGCGGAAAGAGCCGGCGGAAGCCGGGTCTAGGTGGTAGGAGCCGAGTAAAAAGCGAAACGCAAGTTGCGCTTTTTTGAGGCGACGCCCCACCGCTGAGTGAGCCGCAGGCGAACGAAGTTTTCCGCTCGGATGCTTCTAACTTTTAGTAATCTAAATAATAAGTTTTAATCTTCTCAATGGTGCCATCCGCTGAGATGCGTTGCCATTCTTTTTGATAGATGTCCCGAGCAGAAGTTTTATCGAGATAAGCTTTCTCGAAATTATCTCTGCGCTCGATAAGGATAGGATTATTAGTCCAGAGGTTAAAATGTCCGAAACCTTCAATTCTTTTCAACATATAAGAATAACAATTTTCAAAATGCTCGGCAAAAGTAGTGAGGCTCGGCAAGTTTTTGATCGAGGTGGCGAGTTGCCTTCTGGCGAGGACAGCAACATCAAAGTCGCGGTCAGAGTCGGAAAGAATTTTGCCATAGAAATTGCGTGGAGGCTCTTTGCGGGAGCCTCTATGGTCTTCGATGGCTTGTTGCATTTCTAGAATATCTGAGTCGGAAAAATATTGTTTTAAAACTTGGTCGCGCGCAAGGATTTCTCCGGAGACTTTTTCGTGATTATCCCGACTAATACCGAGTCCAGCATCATGATAAGCGGCGATAACATAAGCCTTGCTGGTATCTAGATTGTAGTATTTGGCAAGCATCAGACAGTTGTCGATAACGTTATTAACATGTAACATGTTATGCGAATAATAACGATCGTAAAGTGGAAAAATGTGGTCATGAATATACTGCTTTAGGTCTGGATTCATATTATATTCCCTAGTCATAAATAGTATGTTCATTATAGCATAAGCCCGTGGCCGAAGAAATAATATGTCACATCGGAAGAAATATCAAATGATTTTCTTTGCTCGAGTTTCTTATTATGTCATTTCGCGGAGAATTTTGATAATGGTTTGGTAAGCGTGTGGATGGCCGACCAATAAAGTGGCGGGTTGAGACAAGGAGGGATTGTCTCGGTAGGCTTGGTTTTCTTGGACGATTTGTTCGAGTTCGTCTGCGGAAAGATACTTAACTTCGGAAACTTCGGAGGCTTGCAGAATAAAATCGGAGATTTCGCAGTTTGTTTGGATAAGATAAAGAATATTGATGGAATTATTGAGAAAATCGGGAGCGGGACGGGTTTTAGTATGCCACTCGGTCAAGAAAGTGAGATCATCCGGCTGGACGATGAGACCAAGTTCTTCATGCAACTCCGACACGGCTGCCATGAGCGGAGTTTCTCCAGCCACGACATGGCCACCACAAGAAATGTCCCAATAATTTGGATAAGAATCTTTTTCAGGCGCGCGATGTTGCAAGAGAACCTGGCGACGCTGATTGATAACCCAAATATCAACCGCGCGATGAAGGTCGCCGTCACGATGAACGAGTTTGCGGAGTTTGGTCTGGCCAGTGGGGTGACCTTTGGCATCAACAATATCTAAGTATTCCTCAGTGGCAGATGAACGCAGATCTGATTTTTGCGTATTTAGACCCTCGTTAGGAGTTGAATGAGAATCGGGACTTTCAGCATTTAGGGGGGGGGTAAGGGGATCATTTGACATCTTGGGAAGATCCTAGAGATTTAGAATCGTTTTTAGAACGGCGACGCTGGAGTTTGGACTTCAAGGCATTGTTGTCTTCTAGGAAAAGTTTGCGGGTGATAAAATTAAAGACCATGCCACAAGCAGTCGTGACAACTTTCGAGATAACTTTATGCCAATGGAAATTATAATAAAGCACAGCATAGAGGCCAATATCGAAAGCGAGAAAAGAAAAACCATTGAAGGCAGCGAATTCGACAAAAAGACGGCGGCGGGTTTTTTGGCTAGTGGTGTCGAAGACCCAAGTGGTGCTGGCCCAGAAATTAAAGATAGTCGAGATGGCGAAAGCGATGGTGTTAGCCCAGAGCGGAGAAAAATCCGGAATGAGATAAAGCGAAAAAGAAATAATCCAGTTGATCAAGGTGTTGATAACGCCGACAATGACAAATTTAGCGAGTTGCTGGAAAACTTTGGTATGTTTTTCGAGGTGCAAAATTTTGCAACCCCAAGCAACTAGTTTATCAACAATGTCCGGTTTTCGATCAGCCATGTAATATATTATAGCACAGGAATTTTATATGCGCCTCGAATCGAATTGTGTGAAGTAAAAATACGAAAACTAAATACTGAAACTTATTGAAGTATTTTAATAAATGTGCTATAATTTAACATAATAAGCTCTATATTGCGAGGAAAAATGAAGCTAGGTCAAATCTGGGATTATGTCATGCGACGAAAAGGGCGGTTTTTGAGCGTAAGCCTAGTTTTTGTGTTGGCGGGAGGGCTGGTGTTTAATTCCCTACTCAAACCAACGGTAGAGAAATTGATGATAGATAGCGTAACGCAAAAAGAAGACTATAATAATAGTTTGATTTTGAAAATTGGGGATGTTCCGGGAGTAGATGGACTGAGAATGAGTTTTCAGGATAATTTCCAGCGAGCGACCATTGAGACTTGGCCGGTGGAACTCGAGGCGGAAGCGTATGTGAAAATTTTAGATGAAAAAGGCGGCATCAGGGCAAGTTGGACGACCGAGGCTCGAGGAGTAGTTGATAATTGGCCGGAAGATAAAACCGAAGAAACGGATAAAGCGGAAGAAGCTGAGAAAACGGATACAGAAACAGAGGAATCCAAAGAGACTGAAGAACTGCCAGAGCAAAAAATAAAATATGTTTTCGCGGGGGCACCGGAGAGTCGAAAAATTGAACTTGACTTAGGGTTCATGATTGAAGTGCAAGCGGGGAGAGCGAGATTTTACAGCAGTTTGGATGGTGAGGAGGCAACTAGTTTTCGGCCGGCAACAACGGAGCGTTATATTATTACACAAAAGGGTTTGGCGAAAATGGATTGGGGCGCAGAAAAAACTGAGCGCGAAAAATATCAACTGCTAAAAAGATTTCTGGTGCGGCAGATTGAAAATTATCGGGAGAAACTAGACGAAAAAGTTTTATATAATCGGCTAATGGACGTGGAAATGAAAGCGAAAATCGCGGAAGCATACAATCACTTGACTCCGGAAGATCAGAAACCTTATGCGGAATTTATGGAGATTTTGCGAAAAGGTGGCAGCCCGCAGATTATTTATTCGGGAGCGAAAAAGTACGAACTAGGTAATGCAGAACCAAATTGGCAAAATTTGGTCGTTGTGCAGGACAATGAAGATGGTGAGATCGATAAAAACATGGTGAAAATTAGCACTAACGCTAATTTTAGTCAAGCAGGAATATATCAAGTTACTTACTTAGCAACTGATAGCGATGGAAATACGGGCGAGCTAATAGTACAAATTGAGATTGTACAATTGCAAAACAATGACAAAAATGACCAAAAGAATGAGACTGAACAGCCGAATGAAGCAGAAAAGCCAAATGTGGGTCAGGTTAATCCGGACAATTTGGAAACGCCAGTGCAGATTCAGCCAGAGGGGCCAAAAAATAACCCGCTTAATTCTAGTACGCAGGAAACTTGGCGAAGCGGGATGAGTAACGGATCAAACGCAGAAGATCCAGTGACGCCGGAAACAAGTACTCAGAATGAGCCAAACGCGGCGGCGCGAGTGGAAGAGAAAATTGAGAGACAGACAACAAACAGTGCGGAAGTAGAAAATAAAGAAAATGAACTGAAACAAAAGAAAGCTAATTGGGGCTGGAGGGTTTTGGGAATTTTGGCGGGAGCGGCATTGATTCTCGGGCTAATTCGGTTTATTTTTGACCATTATGTGCGATAAAGTCTAGTTGGTTTCGTGGCTAGCCAGTAATTGCCATCAAGATGAGCGGATATGGTATAATATAAATATGAAAAAGATTAACACCGCACCAATTAGCGGCATGCAGGAATTACTACCTGGCATGCAGGCTGAATTCAATCGACTGAAAAATGAAATTGCGCGAGTTTTTGGACTACATGGTTTTCAGAATATTGAAACACCAATGATTGAACGGGCGGAGATTCTGCTAGCGAAAGCGGGAGGTGACACAGAAAAGCAAATTTATAAAGTTGTCAAGACAGCGGAAACGGCAAATACGGCGGATCAGGCCTTAAGGTTTGACCACACAGTGCCGCTGGCACGCTATGTGGTTGAACACACGAATGATTTAGTGTTTCCGTTTAAGGTGACCCAGGTGGGACGAAATTTTCGGGGCGAACGAGCACAGCGCGGACGCTTTCGCGAGTTCTATCAGTGTGACGTCGATATTGTAGGCTGGAACGATTTGCCGGTGGCGTATGATGCAGAAATTCTGGTAACTCTGGCGGAGGCGATTCGAGTTTTGCCGCTGCCAAGTTTCGTGATGCGAGTAAGTAATCGGAAGATTTTGTCGGGTTTTTTGCAGGCACTGAACCTAGAGATGAAGGCGACGGAGATTCTCGAAATTGTGGATCACGCCGAAAAAGTGCCGAAGGAAAAGACTTTGGAGTTTTTGAATGAAGTAGTTGCAGATGCCGCGAAAGTCGAGAAGTTGATGAAGTTAATGGAAATTCGAGGCGAGCGCGAAGAAGCAGTAGCAAAATTAAGAGCGCTGGAAATCAAGAATGAGTTATTTGAGGTAGGCGTACAGGAATTAGATCAAGTCCTGAAAATTGCGCAGGAACTTTCACCGGAGACGCAGATCGTGGCGGATATGCTGATCGTGCGGGGGCTGGATTATTATACTGGGATGGTATTCGAAACGATCGTGCCGGAGTATCGGGAGATCGGCTCGGTGTGCTCGGGCGGACGCTATGAAGATTTGGCGAGTTATTATTCGGAGCAAAAATTGCCGGCAGTGGGCGGGTCGATTGGTTTGACGCGGCTGTTTTATATTTTGCAGGAATATAATTTAGTAAAACAGGCAGAGTTGATGCCAGTGGATGTATGCATAGTGCCGATTTCTGAGGCTGAAATTATGACGGCGAGCAAACTGGCAGAGAAATTAAGAGCGGAAGACAAGACGACTGATATTGTTTTGACAAACAAGAAACTGAGTGACAAGCTGAAATATGCCAGCAAGGTGGCAAAATATGTGGTCGTGGTAGGGGAAACTGAAGCGCAGGGCAGAGCGTTCAAACTGAGAAATCTCGCAAGCGGAGAAGAGACTGAGATCAGGATGGAAGACTAAAAAGCGCTAGAGCAGTGGAGCAGTGGAGCGCTGGCGATTCAGTGGCCAGGGTTAGGGCCTGGAGCGTTTTTGACGTCCGGAGTGTTTTTGATGCTTAGAGTTTAAACTCGGAACTTTTGCGCCTGAGGTTCTCAGCGGACAAAGATAGTTTAATGTTTGAATGTTTGCGAAATGAAACCTCATGGCTCAGAATTCACTGAGGATTTTGCTAGGCTGGGGCTAATAATTATTTTTGTTTCAATCCAGCGTCCAAATACATTTTGACATAGTCCCAGCCCCAGCCACTGTCGAATCCAGCCGTAGTGAAACGGTTAAACTTAAAGAAGGGCATACCCTGAGCGACCTGCAAAGCGCGCTGGGTATTTTGTTCGATTTCGGAAACTGTAGAGTGACTAGAAACACATTCATCAAAATCTGCGCCCAGTCCGACTTCATGTCCGATTTTCAGCCAATAGTCCTGAGGGAGGTTGGTAATCATCGGTGAAGTTTTGCTATCACCAATACCCTTAGAATGATAATCTTCCCAGAGCGACTGCACGGCACCGTGATAGAAATCCCAGAATTTATCGTCGCGAGCAGCGCAGTAGGCAGCCTCGGCAGAGGCGCGCGAGTATTCCGACCCGCTAGCCTCGTAGAGATAGTCGGTTAAGCGAACTTCAAAGAGGATTTTATGCTCATCGAGATAGGCGAGAAATTCATCCCAGTTGTCCTGGACAACGCGCGAAAAGACATCGCAATAAGGACACATGATATCAGTGTACATAATGTAGTGGTTGGTAGCCTCGGAACTACCGATGGACATGGACTGAGTCCAAACTTGCTCGCTAGGCGAAGGCTTAGAAGAGAGCGAAAGAAAAATAATACTAAGAAAAGCAATAACGACAGCAATAATAGCGACAGTGCGCAGGGTGCGTTTAGTTTGGACTTTGGAATCAGGCATAATACTCCTTTAAAATTAAACTCCGACAGGAACTAGTTATAAACTTAAGCATCAGAATCCTCCGTCTGTGAAGACGATTTTTGAGACTGCTTAGAACTCTCAGGATGCGCCTTCTGGAAACGTTCGCTGACGATAAGAGCGTAGGCTTCGTTACCAAGACGCTTGCTAGAAAAGAGGGCGACAAGAGCAGCCGCCAAAGTCAGAAGACCAGAGACAAAACCAGCCAGCGCATAGCCGCCGGTGCTAAACAGGGTGCCGAGAATCGGGGCGATCAAGGCGGTGCCGCAGGTAGGGCAGCCAGTACCCAGAATGGCGAGGCCAGCAGCCAGACCAGCGTTGCTGACATTGTCGGAATTGGCGGCGGTGGCGACGATTTGGTCTTTTTTGCTGCGACGGCGCTTCTGCCAGACGATAGCAATCAGCCCAATCAAGACACTTTGCAAAATCGTGACCAGAAAAGTGAGCAGCCAATCCCAGAAGTTGCGATTTACCCCAAATAACCCTAAGAAACTGTCGCCAATAATCTTCAATTTGCCGGACAAATCAGCGCTCCAAAAGAGGTCGAGTCCAGCCGTACTACCCGAGAGAAGAGTCATTAGCGTGCCAAAAATCAAAAAGGTTAAGATAAAGGCTGTCATAAAACGAGGACTGCGGGTGGCTAGCATAATACCAGACCAACCCAGACGCCATTCGTCGAGCCAGCGCAGAAAACGTCGTTGAAAACTCTTACCTCCCGATTGCATAGTTTTATTGTAGCACAGCGCAATCGAAATGGGAAGACGGCGCTAGGGTTTGCGACGGCAAGCGCTGCAGCTTGCTGACGGCGAAATAAAAAGAGATAGATCCGCGGTCATGAAAAGGTTTTCGGCTACTTAAGATGCTTTTTACAGAATACTTTCAATCTTTGTGAGTCTAATGCGTTTGAAAATAAGAGAGATACGTCAAAAGCTTAGCCTTGTTCAAGGCGATAATTCCATTGTAGCACACTTCTCTCAAAAAGTCAATAGGTTCCTGTTCGGTTTTTAGGATTTACCTCTGTTATTTTGGGGGAAATTAAATAAAATTATATACGATTTTGGGCAGAAAAAAAGATTGACAAGGTTTCTGCTCGTGGTAAAATGGAAATAGAAGTTCGGACGAATCTGACGTTGAGAGACGCCTGAGCTTAAAATAATTAGCATGGATGGGCTTATGTGCTATAGAAGATAAAAATCTCACGTTTTAGCGTGAGATTTTTAGTGGGCTGAGAGTCCAGGCGCCCTGAGTCAAGAAGGAGCCTCAAAAGCAATTATTCTTCCGCAGAAGTGCGGCGATAAAGTGTCGTCGCGACTAGAGCAGCGGCATCGACCAGAATAATAATCAGACCAGCCAATTCGTTGCCGTTGATGAGGAGGATACCGCCGAGCAGTCCAGCCGCAAGCCCGAGGATGAATTTAGCGACGGCGGAGAAAGTTTTAAGGCGAGTCGTCACATCAAGAGTTTTGCGACGGAGTTCGCGCTCATGGGTAATTCCCTGCTCGGCAATTTCGAGGAGATGAGCGGCGCCGCCGGGGACGATTTTTTCGTACTTGGCAAGATCTTCAGGAGAAGGCAGGAAATTGAGAGTGGGCGCGCTTGGAATAGGTAACTCCGATTCGGCGATTGAAGTTGATTCTGAAGCTAGGGATTTAGTTGGTTTGATTGTTTTGCTGCCCACACTGCGTTTTTCTGCCATGTTTTACTCCTGAGGTTGTTGAGGGTTTGATAAATTAGTTAAGCGACTTTTGCTGAAAGACCGGGGATAGGAAACCTGAGAGCCAGCGCGCGAACTTCGTCGCGGATACCTTGAAGCTCAGCTTTAAAGCCGTTCAAAGCATCCTCGTCGCCAGCCTGGACACAGATATCGACAACACGCTTCATCCAGTCGGCGATTTGTTTCATCTCGGCGACGCTGAGACCGCGAGTGGTCATGGCGGGGGTGCCGAGGCGCACACCAGAAGGTCGGAAGGCGCCACCCGGATCAGAAGGCAGGGCGTTGGCGTTCAGGGTGAGACCGACCTGGTCGAGCGCGACTTCGTAGAACTTGCCGTCAATGCCGAAACTGCCCTTGACGTCGGCGAGAATCAGATGATTCTCAGTGCCATTACCCTGGAGCTTGAAGCCATGAGACTGTAGTTCGGCGGCGAGGACGCGAGCATTTTCGACAATATTCTTGGCGTAGGTCTGGAATTCGGGCTGGAGATCTTCTTCGAAAGCGACAGCCTTAGCGGCAATGACGTGCTCAAGAGGACCACCCTGAGTGCCCGGAAAGACGGCGCGATCGATCAGGGTCGGGATATTTTCGAGGGTATGCTCAACTTTCTTGAGAGGATTGCCAACTTTTCCGCGGCTGACGATCAGACCGCCACGGGGGCCGCGCAGGGTTTTATGGGTAGTAGTCGTCATGACGTGAAAGCCAAATTCAAGCGGATTAGGATGGACGCCACCGGCAATGAGGCCGGCGACGTGGGCCATGTCGGCCATGAGAAGGATTTCAGAGCCAGATTCCCTGCTAACATCCTCGGCGATTTTTTGGACGCGAGCGAAATCGGGGATTTTCATGAAGGCAGAATAACCGACAAGGATAAGTTTCGGATGATGCTCGCGGGCAAGTTTTTCGAGTTCATCATAATCAATATTGCCGTCAGCGGTCACGCCGTAGCCGACGAAATTGTAAATCTTGGCGCTGCGGGTGACTGGGGAGCCATGAGTGAGATGGCCGCCGGCAGGCAGAGACATGGCGAGGATAGTGTCGCCAGGCTCACACCAAGCAAAATAAACGGCTTCGTTGGCGTTGGCACCGGAATGGGGCTGGACGTTGGCGTGATCGGCGTGAAAGAGTTGCTTGGCACGCTCAATGGCGAGAGACTCGATTTTGTCAATGTTTTCGTTGCCGCCATAATAGCGCTTGCCGGGGTAGCCTTCGCTATATTTATTAGTGAGAACTGAGCCCATGGCACGCAAAACGTTAGCAGAAACATAGTTCTCGCTGGGGATAAGTTCTAAACCTTCGCTCTGGCGCCGCTCTTCGGCTGCAATAATCTCAAAAACGGGATCTTGAGTTGTCATGATAAATACCTCCTGAGTTGAATAACGGTTGATTTGAGATTATTGATAGTTAGATCATAAATAAAACTCCACTTTTCTTCATTGTAGCATAAGATGAATTTTATTTTAGTCTTGACTTTTTGGAAAATGTGTTTGCTGATCTCATAGATATAAAAAGCGACCACAGGGGACGCTAATCAAAAACAAGGTTGGTGGAGTGGAGGCGACTTGAACGCCCTACCTCAGCAATGCGAATGCTGCGCTCTACCAGGTGAGCTACCACCCCACTGAGTTGATTATAACATAGATTTTGAATCTAGGGGGTATTTTTAAGGAACAAACGAGGCAAGAGAAGAATTTTTGCTATCCGTTAGCCGCTTCGGATAATCCCGAAAACAAGATCAAGAGAAAGGCTCCGCGGAAAGCGGAGCCGAGACTGGTTTAGCGACTTTTAGATAAATCGGCGGATTGTTACTCCTGTTTGACTCCGACGGAGCGCATAATGAGCTGATAGGTCACCACTGTGATGTGGCCCACGATAACGCCTTCTAAAAGCATGGTATCGGCGTGGTCGTAGTGGCGCGGAGTAGCAATAACAAAGAGGCGGAAGATAATCGCCGCATAAGCAACGATGAATAGGCGGATGTGTCGCTTATATTTAAGGGCGATAGTTAGTCCCCAGAAAGTGGGAACCGCAAAGAGTTCGCCAAGAAGCAGGCGATTAGCGCAAAAGTTTCGACGTTGCGGTTGAAAAAAGTGCGAAATTTGGCGGCGAAAAGGTCGCTGCCACGAGTACAAGACTCGTGGATTTCGCGGAATCTGGTAGTAAAAAAGTTGCTACTGCGAGTGCAGAACTCGTGAATTTTAGATTTCATAGAAATCCTCCTTGTGAAAAATCAGCCAAAGCGTTAAGGGGTGGCCTGCTTTGGCTAGGGTTGGGCTTGAGAAGAGCGGAGATTAGGCTGAATTTCGAGATCAATTCAACTGGCTGCCAGCAACTCAAGCAACTACAGACAGAGCCTAGCGAGAGGCTTATGTTTCTATTTTATCACAGGTAGCTCAAAAAGTCAATACTTTTATTCTAGCGGCGGAGTGTGGTATAATATGGGTGTTGCCGCGATAGCTCAGTGGTAGAGCACTTCCATGGTAAGTCTCCGGACCTACCTCTGTAAGCGAAATACCAATGAGCAGGTACTATTAGGATGTTAACAACTTGTTTATGGCTAATATGCCGCCTTAGCTCAGTGGTAGAGCACGTCCATGGTAAGGACGGGGTCTCGGGTTCAAGTCCCGAAGGCGGCTCCATACTATGAATGAGTTGTTAAGATCTTAATAGCCGGTTCGAATCCGGAAGACGGTACCAGAGAGAAACTGTCTAGTGAAAACTAGGCGGTTTTTTGTTGGGATTAGAAACCTATTAGAGCTAGTCGTAGATTAGTTTCTTGGTTCAATCGGAGTCATCAACGTATTGCATTACTTAGTGTTGACGGTTCCGTAGAGGTAACAAACTTACCTAGTACCCATCTATCAAGATTGTATCATTCTTGGATTATTGCGCAATGATGCAGTCTGAAGTAGAGGTTAAATATCAAATTTAAATGGAGGTAATTATGAGATTATTTTCAACTTGAAAGCATATAGATTCGCAGTTAGGTATCACGGCTGCAGAATCGACATATTTGGTAGTTGTAGATGGCGATAGGAATCACAAGTATTCACTTTGGTTTACGACTCGCCAGCAGGCAAGAGATTATAAACGGATTCTAAGAAAAGAGCGGCGGTTCAGTGAAGTTTCGATCGTCAAGCGATCTTGTACAGAAGAGGGTTATATTCTTGAAGAAACTGTTATCTATTGATTACCAGGAGAAGTTACGCAAGTGATTTCTCCAGGGCCGATAGCCGCAATTAGCTATGGCGATCAAAAAGTGTCTTGTACTTTTATTCGCCACGAGTGCATGAAAAAACAACCCATCATAGGATTTTCATCACAAAATTGTCGGCCCTGGAGAACTCACTTGTATTAAGCCGTACGTTTCCAAACATAAACAACATAAGCAGGCGGTTGTACCGTTGTGCTATTGCCGTAAATGCTACTGCTCCGAGAGGCATCTATACCGAGCATGTAGTTGTCTTGGTCTATACCGGTACTCGTACCCCATCCAGGAGAAGTCGTATTTACACCATATACGCAACCCGTGATTGAATTTTTCATAGTAGCAACGCCGCTACCCTCGCCATAATTGTGCCAAGTACCTTTTATATTCGGTAATCCGGCGGAAATAGTTGTACCGCCAGCATGTGAGCTATCTGCTCCCCACAATGCACGACCTGCTGATACTTGTACCCAAGTTCCACCATATATTTGCTGTACCTTAGCGGCCGTGTTTAGAGTCGTGGATAAGATTATCTGGCCAACATGGGATGGCATAAGTGGTTGTTCGTTGTTATAAACGAACCCATCCGTGCCAATTCTCATAATAGGAATACCCATGGAAACTGCTAGGCTAACCGTAGTGGTTTTTAGTCTGTCGGTTACTTGTATCTCGAAATCGTATGCCTGCGTATTATCGAGACTAATTATGTTGTCTGCAATTGTATATGATCCATCATTATTGAGAGTCCACCCACTCTTAGTCTGCCAAGATCCCCATGTCGAAGTAGATTGAGATTTGTATCGATATTTTATTGAACTAACTTGGTTTAGGTTGCTCGTGCCATTATTGAGTGTAGAGATTTTGCCAGATATATGCAATGTCGTTTCATTCTCGAAGTTATTTTTTCTAGTAGCGCTCGCATCAATCACAGGCTCCGAATATGCCAAAACTTTAACTGTTTTCTGGACGGATGTTGTAAGGCTACGAGAATCGGTCGCAGTTACAGATAGTGTTTGCTCTCCTGGAGTAAAGCTCGTTCCAAAGCCTGTTATGGATCCTGTAATACTCGTTAAGGACTTGGAGAGGCCAGAAATCTGGGCGGTGTATTGCTTGAATGTGGAGCATTTTTTTGGCACCATTTGATTGGCGGATGAAATGTCAACTTGCAGCGTAGAAATTCCTTGGATTAGCTGTTGATTATTATTCGTTACTGCCACAGATGCCGAATTTGTATCTTGATAGGTAAAATTAGTGAATGTCGGCTGACCATTCACGACTGTCATGGTTCTAGTTAATGTAGAATAATAGGTTGAGCTACCTATTTTGGTGCGAACATAGAATATGACAGACAATGTCGTAGAAGCCGAAGCTGCGGTTAGCAATGTATTGCGTTCTGCAGTCGTTAAGTTAAATGTATAACTTGAGCCTGTCTTTGTTATTGCACGATATGGCACATCATCCTTGGCTCCTGTTAGCGAAATGCACGCATCAAGTGCAGAAACCGAATTGCCAGCAGGGTTTGAATATGTAATCTTTGGGTTTCCATCATCATTAAAATTGTCGGCTCCGGTGATGGTAGCCTGCCTTGGAATGGTAGTCAATCCCAAAGTTCCGGTCTGCCAACTAGATCCTAGGTAGCTTCCGGAGACATTATCCGTAGCCTGATATCCGATGGTTACAGACTTGCTGCCATCTGAATTATGCGTAATCGTTCTAGAGCCTTCGGCGACACAGACATAGCCACTCGATTGCGGTGGTACGGTCATTGCGGCCGTGTAGTTCGCAACATCTACTCCATCTATAGACAACCTACGCCATACCGAGCTTGAATAAGTATTGCCAGACCAAGAGTTGTTTCGGTGCAGATATACTTTTGCATGTACCATAGAAGTATTATTGGATACATTAACATCACTCTCCCAGGCATCAATATAGCCATCGATTGTAGAATAATTTGTTGATATTCCTCTAATATTTGCCATTATTTATTCTCCATTTTCACAAAGCTCCATCCAGCTCTTGCTCCGCTCGTTATTGGAATTATTTTAAACGGAGGCATTGTAATCTGTTTCTCTGCTTGTAGCTTTTGTACCTCGGTGGTATCACGATTCAAAGAGAATACTTTCTCCTCGATACCAGAAGCCGTAGAGAAACCGGCGAATTCTAAAGGTGTGATTTGCACATAATCACCAGCATATACAGACGATCTAACTTTCATGCCATTTCTGGTAATTGCAACTTGAGTATTAAGTGTTTCACCAGAAGCTTGTACCCAAGGTATTGTCGATGAGCCAATTGCTAGCATTAAATCTGTGTAGGCAAAGTCTGTTACATCGCTATCTGTGGCGATTTCCACATCAAAATAGTTCATGGATGCCGAGAATCCCACTAGCTCATATCTTTTCCATAACACCGATTCGTTTGCCGGTATCATTATTACGAAGGTGTCTAGTTCGTTCTTAAGAGAAATCGTGGCCGTTCCGGTCGCTGCTTTCTTTACTAGTATGGAGAGGCTATATTTTTGCTCTCCTGAGCCATCTACGGTCACTCTCTGCGTTATTTTACTACTTGGTAGTATTGTTACTTGATTTCCACTAATTGCTCCATACGAGATGGATTCTGGGCTTGTTACTGAAATCGTGGATCCGGTAGTCAGCCAATCTATTAGCGTGCCGGTATTATTCACATCATAACCTACTGAGTTATAGACAAGATTTGCACCACCGGTTTCTTTAATCGTGGTCGTAATCGATTCTATATTTTGGATGATTTGAGAATAATGTTCCGCTTCCTGGCTCTCTATTGTATCTTGCCTTGATACAATATTTTCTATTTTCTGATTTTGTTTATCGACCTTTATCTCGGTATTAAACACAGATTTCATGGAATTGCCGGCCAAAGCATAGTTAGTTTTGGTTTCCGTAGGCGCTACGCTCTTTAGAGTTTCCTTGATACCGGTACTACCAATCGTAAGAGATATCGAGGTTACTATGACATCCCAGCTATTAGTTCCATCGGTAATTGTCAGCCTATCGCCTATTTCATACCAACCGTGGCCCTCGGTGGTAGCTTCGAATGGGTAGAACTTTAGTCCATCGGCAGCATTGAGAATTGGCAATATGAGTTCTTGTCGGTCATCATCCAATATCTCATTGTTGGCAAGTTTTATTTCTGTTAATCCATGCTCAGTTACACTCTCATTATCTGTTTCGGCAATATTATCCTCTTGTGGAGTGCGAGCAAGCACGATGCTGTTTACCGGCCCATATTTTGGCTCTAATTTAACTTTGCGTAAATTACTATATGTAAGAGTTTCAAGACTGGTTTCGCCGAGCTGCCTAAGCCTTAAGGTATTACCAGAAACCATCGCTAGCGAAGCAGTTGCTCCAGCTATTTCAGCTAGAATATCTCGATGTGTTATTTCTGATATTTTGGCATATAAATCCTCGGAAATCACATAATTTCCTTTTACTAAATCTATTGGCTGATAGCTGAGATTAAATCTCAACGCTAGTTGCGATACTAAGTTTGAAACCGAGCTTTCAAATTGTAAATCACCTGCACCGTACTTTTGTTTTCCCATTATGCCAATTGGATCGTAAGCCTGGAATGTTGTAGTGCCTTTGTCTAGGTCGCTTGCTTGGCTATAAACTCTAAATAATCCTAGGTTGCATTCTTCCCAAATATTTTCCTGTTCATCTGTCAAAAGTTCTAGCGAAACCGTGGCAAGTTCATTGAGTAAGTCGTAATCGGTTCCAAGTAGCTTAAATGAAAGGCTTTTCGTGGCTACTCCGAAGTAAAATCCTGTATCTTCTTTCGTGAGCGACATAAGTACATCAGCAGATGAATATACCTGCTCGCCTACCGTGATACTCGCTCTGATAGTCTTTACGGGCTGCCTAGCGGCATTCTTAAATGTTTCACTTACTCCTATCATTGTCTTTTACTCACAGGTATTAGATTGACCGTGAAAGGTTTGTATAATTCGCGGTGTTTATCTAGTAGTTCTACGGAAAAATCGGAAGCATAGTATTGTGCCGAAACCGAGCGACCGGTCGCCGGATCCTGGAAGTTTACATTAAAGTATGACCGATTGAATAGGTTGCAAAGTAGTTGCATCTTGTCTGGAGTGAGAATACCACCGATTTCTAGCTCTATTTTTGGAAAAATACCGACAAAGGTTGCTCGGATATCGCCGTTCATATTGCGCTCCGCTTCGGCCCAGAGCTTATTGTAGGAGATGGTGTATTTAGAGATATTTGGCACCGTAACACCATCTATTTTTAGTAATAGTCCTATCATATTCCAATCACTCCCATGTTATTCATAAAGGATCTTTCGTTAATTCCGTTGATTACACGGTCTAAGATCGTTTCTTCGCCAATTTTTACGGTCAGAGCTATCGGTGTTTCATCCTCATCTTTCTCTTTCAAAAGTTGCTGTGCCGAGTGACTTAGATTGGTTTCAATTTGGCCACGAATTGGCGAGCCGGTGTCTAGCTCCGGAATAATATCGCTCAATTGATATTCTGAAAGCGACTCATCCATAGTTTCGGTCAAAGTATTGGCTAGCCTTTCCACCTCATTATTTGCAGTGTCTATTGAGTTTACTACGCCCTCGGCAATACCTTGAACGAAGTAGGAGCCACTTTTCGCCATCACGCGGCTTGGAGAGTGAATGCCGAGAGTGTTATTAAAGGTATTCTTAGCTGAAAGTGCGCTATTCTTAGCCGCATTTGCGACTTTCCAAGAGTTTGCGTTGATACCATTGGCAAGACCATCATCAAAGCTTTTGCCACTCTGTTCAAATTGTGGTTCCACAGCGCAGACCGTGTCCACAGCTCCCTCAATAGTCGCTGAAGTCTTATCCCAATAGCTCTTGTATGCCGTATCTGCCTTGGCGAGCTGATCACCAATAAATAGAGCCATATTCTTGGTATCTTCTTCAGTGAATTTGGTCATATTGCCATTGGCATCCTTATACTCCAAGGTAGAGCGACTAAGTTCTTCGAGTTGCTTGCTAATGTCTTGGTATCTGCCAGCTTTGGCAAGATCAATCATTTCGGCTTGCTTCTCAGTCATAATACGTTTCCACTCTTGGTTGCCGTATTCGGTGGTCTTATCAGTTACTACTTGCTGTGCTTGAGCTAATTTTTCCTTTGCTGCCGTAGCTCGGCCCTCAGCACTCAAGGCTTCAAGCTCGGCCTTATGGAGTTCCTCTGTGCTGTATTTACCGGAAGCGAGCATCTCGTTGTATTTTTGTCGCTTCTTGGTGGCCATTTCTTGAGCGTTAATGTAGGCAAGCTCGGAATCTACTGCGTTCAATTCGGCATCCTCAAGTTCATCCAAAAGCTCTTTCTGGCGAGTTAAGGCTTCATTATGCCAATCGGTGGTCTGCGTAGAGAGCTTGGTTGTATCCATGCGATTTTTCTCGGCAAGCTCCGCTTCCATCGTGGATAATTTAATTGCTTCGTTGATTACATTGACTGCTGTCAGTGCGGCCACTACGGCAAGTCCTACTATCGTGGTTGTAGAGAAGATTGCATTAAGCGCTGCTCCAGCTGTCGCACAAGCATTCTGGGCTGCCGTTACAAGCCCAATACCAGCCGCATAAGCTCCCGATCCGGCTGTTCCAGCCACCATTGCGCCGTTCATGGCGAGTTGTATACCCGTTACCACTCCAGCTACGAGCTGATATCCTTGCCAAGCGGCTACCATAATTCCTACGGCCACACCGATGTTCGTGATTAGAGTTACAACATTAGATTGTGACGCAATCCAAGATAGCATATCGCCAATACCTTGAAGCACGCTCACAATTATTCCACCGGTGAATTCTGCGATTGGAGTAAGGAAATTATCGAATAGGAAAGTGAAAGCCGGTGCCACATTGTCTATAATGGCTCCGATGAGATCTATTGCTCCGGCTATTGCATTTAGAAGTGCCGGGATGAAATCATTAGCAGCCCAGACTATCAGTGGCTCTAGAGCATTATCATAAAACCAAGCAAGACCTGTGCCAATTCGTTCTCCGAAAGGCTTTACGGAGTTCCAGAGTTTCTCAAAGGCTTTTCTGAGTTTCTCGGTATTTATCTTGGAGAAGGTTTGATTTAGTCTTTTACCCATCTTCTCAAATGCTTTATAGATTTTGTCTGCCAGCTCTAGAGCCTTATTTTCTATCTTGTCAAACGCTCCAGAATAGAGACTATCCCAATCTATTGTTGGCAGACTGACCGATGATGAGCCACCAGATCCGCTACTTGAACTATCCGAGTTATTCTCGCTAATCGTGTTCATCTCATCAAAGGCTGCGAGTGTTTTGGATAGTTTCTTGGCTTTCTTACTTGCATCATCTGCTGAATCGCCGACACCATCCATCCCGGAAGATACGGTGTCAAAGGCATCCGCGTAGGCATTCGCATCAAACTCTATCCCAAATAGTCGTGCTATGGCTTGAAATGCTCTCGTAGTGGCTATCACGATAGCATTTAGTACCGGCAAGACTACTGAGAGTAGCGGTTGGAACATCGTACCAATGGCTACGCCGAGGTCTTTTATTGAGGTTTTTAGCATACGGAGCTGATTGGCTGGCGAGTTGATAGTTCGCGCCAAATCTCCCTGTGCGTTTGTAGTTCTTTGTAAAATGGCAAGATAGGTTGCCATGGCCTTTTGCTGAGTATTTAGTTCATCTCCGGTCTTTGCGACACCTTGCGCATAGGCGACCTGTTTTACCTCCGCATCTCGCACCATAATACCAAGCTCTTGGAGTGGCCGTGGCATACCGGCCATTGCCGATTGGATCTTTTCAAAGGCTGATTCGGCGGAAATGTTGTAGAAAGAGGCGATATCGTTAGATAGAAGAGCAATACCTTTGCCAAGTTTCGTGGCATCTTCTTGCGCAATACCCATTGAAGCGGTCATATTGGTCATAATGCCGGAGTATTTACGAAGCCAAGCACCGGAGACACCGACAGAGTCTTGTATCTGCTTGCTCCACTCCCTAGTGCTTTCAGCCCATTTGCCCATAGAAACCTGGAATAGATTTTCATCCTCAATATATTCCATCGCCGAGACAATAGATTTAGAGGTGGCAGCAATAATCGTTCCAGCCGACACGAACTTAGCGGCCATACCAAGGAAGTTCTTGGAGATGTTCTTGCTAGATTTATCTACTGATGTCGAAAGCCCAGAAATCTGGCTCTGGACTTTCGCAATTTCAGAGTTAAATTTAGCAGTTTGTGCCGTTATCAGAACTTGGAGTTCATCTACCGTTATTGCCATTGATTTTTACTCCTAGTTTGGTCGCCACCCTGAGCAAGGATTCATCGGTGATAGGCGACATATTGTTGCCGGCGCTCTTAGATAAGAACGGCTTTTCTGGGTATTTCTTTGGCGATCTAATCGCAAGTCCGATATACTGGCCAAGTAAATGATTCAGAGCATCTTGTAGCTCGGCATTGGCTTGCTGTTTCCGGGAATACGCATCACAATGCACGAGAAACTCTCGTGGAGTAAGATCCCAGAAGTCTTTCAGTTTAAGGCCAATTAAGATTGCATCGGTTTCTCTGTTTCGCCAGCTGTCTTTGAAGAATCTACGGTGAGTTCCTCTAGATCTTTGCGTAGAGACTCCAGATTTAGAGCCTTTGGTAAAAAACCAGCATCAATGAGCGCTTCAATTACCTGGATTTGTAATTCAAGCTTGCCGACCTCTTTAATGGTCTTATCTACTAAATCAAAGGTGCTATCCTCATCGAGCGCCAACCTTTCGCCATTGTCATCTCTAAGCCCGACCATTACGAATTGGATCAGAGTGATGAGCTTAAAAGATGAAATGATTTTCTCAATTGGTGCATCAAGAGCATTTTCCACGGCCGCAATATCGCGAGCGGTGAATTTTAGATTTAGTTTCTTAGCCATAGTATATTTCCTTAATTAGTTGATGTTGCAGGGGTGTAAGTAGGAGCACCACTTACGCGGACGGTTGCCTTGAAGGTATCAAGACCATCCGTAGTCTTTTCGCCGAAGCCAAAGGCGCTGAAATAGCCGTTTAGGGCTAGTTTTGTGCCTGATGGAGTAACGATCTCAAAGTCGCGGTTCTCTTGGCCATTAAAGACATCATAGAGTGCTGCGACCTGTACGCCATCGATAATGTTTCCGGCGATATCAAATGAGCCGAAGTCCACGACACCAGCGATAAACTCCTTGGCTCCGTTTGGACTATCAAGAGTTGTGACATCGATTTCCTCGCGCTCGCCATTTACCTCGCCAATAGAGGTGAGGTGAGCAATAAGAGTATCTTCGGTTTCATCACCGGCTTTTTTCATGGTTAGAGTAGTTCCCATAGTTCTAGTTCCAGCCATAATTTCTCCTTTATCTTACCGTTTCAAAGCGGCAATTTATGTGGTGTAATGCGCCATCAGGCTTCGGCACATCAGCCGAATAGCTGAGCCGATACCCAATTCCACGCATTATTTCTTCGGAAGCTCTGAGCAAAGCCGAGGCTTCCATACTCGTATCTGTCCAGATATCTATCGTGACTACTATTGTTTGTGAGGAAATATCGTTTCCAAGGTCTAATTCGGTCGCGTTATCGCTCACATTGAATGTGATGGCCGGCACCTTTGAGAATGCCGATTCGGAGCCTTGAATTATATGAACTCCGGTTTCTAGTAGTGCGTTGTAGATATCCTCTTTCGGGGTGTACATTATAGGATCTCCTTTACAGCATTTGATATCAGCACTTTTATCTCTTTCTTGCTCTGTCTGAGCGCAGGATAGAGGTAAGGCTGAGCAACATTACCAATCGTAGTGAAGAATGTTTCTCCCTCATCCGGGGTGTAAACCCAAGGAGTCTGACGATAGGCCAGGGGAATTGTATGGTTACGATTACTCGCTTGGCCACGCACTCCGGTTCCAAACTCTACGAAAGCCGCATATTCCTTGATAGTGGAAACCTTGCCTACGATCTTATCGGCCAGGATTTGCGTTTCTGGATGAATTGACATCCTGAGTTCGCCACCAGCCTTGTATTTATTCGTAGGACATAGAGCTTTAGCTCGGCCCTCTACCATAACGGTCGCACGGTCTACACCTGCTTTTACGGCCGGCAAGACCTGTTCTTTGGCTTTACCAAGCTTAGCGACCAATTTGTCTATTCCAACTACTTTTATTGGCATTTCTTTGCTGTAATAGTCCGGTGCGAGTCACAAGGTAGTGAATCGGTAATAATGTATTTCTGTTCCAAATACGAGATAATTTCGCCAATGTTTGCTTCCGTAGCTGTATCGCAGGTAATTATGATGTCTGCATCTATTGTTAGACCTAGTTCGTTTTGGATCGTGCCAAGAGTATTAAACCTGACATTTCCTTGGAAACTAGCCTTGATAGATTCCACATCTCTACGAGTGCCGCCATCTGGCTCAGTTACGACTGACGACTCGATGATATTGATGGTTTTATCATAAAACCGAGTCGCTACCTCATCTTTGAACTTATTCGGAAGCAACATTGACTCTCCTATAAGGTGCTAGTAGCTTTGAGAAACCGCCAAATAATTCTGTATCATCCGCTGAAATCAAATAGGTCTTTACCCGGTCGGAATACGATATTGTTTGACCGTTATCCGAGATGCTACTAATCTCGTGTTCTACCTCGCCTGAGGTGCTTGCTGCGCTCTGAGCGAATACCCCTGCGACAACTCTGGCAACCACTCTTTCTAGCCTTTCTTCAAGTGTCGTATCATTGAGATAGAGTAAGGTGCGATCTATTACCTCGTTAATCACAAAATCCAAAAGATCGTCATCTGTGATGTCGTGGTTCAAGATTCTTGCATATTCCTCAATGCGTTGTATTTGCTCAGAAGCGCTCATAGCTATTTGTCCTCTGGCTTGGCCTGCTCTTTAGCGTCGGCAGCAGGCTCATCCGTTTTCTTGGCAGCAGTCTTAGGAGCTGCCGCTTTCTTGCTATCATCCAATGGGATGTAGAGTTCCGGATATTTCTCGTATTGAGCAATCACATCTTCACGCTCGCATACGAGAGTAAGTCCGGTGCTAACTTGTTTGAATTTCTTACTCATTAGAACTCCTAAGCAGTAGCAATGTCGGCATACCTAATAAGATCAGGCATGACGGCCTTGGTGCCACGAGAGTAGAACAAGCTACAATCGTAATTGTTGGAGAACGGAATCTTTTCCGGCTCGTATTCATCAATAGTGACCGGCTGACCAACTGCGCCGTGAATAGCACAGATGATATCCTTAGTCTGGCGATGGTTAGAGTAAATCTTTACCTTATGGAAGACATCCTCTTTAAGGCCAGAGATAGGATTAGGCACAGAGTCGATATAATTGAGCAATTGGCCGTAAATGCTTGGCTTTACGGAAAGTTCAATCATTTCGCGGTCTACACCATCAACCCAATCGTTCTGGGTGGTTTCAAGAGATTGAATAATCATCTCAAGATTCTGTACCAGCGGTGTTGCGGTAGTAAGGCCGGTGATTTCAGTACCATCGGTCACGAATTGCGCAAAGAAGCGAGTATCGAGGTCTGCGATCATACGGAGAGCCTGGTTGCTCTTGCGTTTTTCCATAATCGTAGGAATACCAAAGAGTTTTACATCTTTCTTGGCAAGTTCCTCGACAATTTCCTTATCTTCATTGATGTTGATGGTTACTTTACCGGAGTTGATAATTTTCTTACCGGCACCAGCAGCACGAGCCGTGCCATAATCATCTACACTTGCGTTCTTAAAGCGATCAATTTCCACGCTACCCGATGTCGGATCGCCGGAATAGTCGGTGTTTTTCATCTTTTCTGATACTGCACCTTTTTGAACAGCATCAATGACGAAGCCTTGGATTTCCGCGAGTTTATCTCGCGTAGTCGCATCGGCCATAATGCTCATTGCATCAGTTCTAGCCATAGTTTATCCTTAAAATGCCCGTAAACCTGTCGCTTTTGGCTTGGTTTCGGTCTTGTTGGCACCATCTCCATAATCTTCCGGGGAAGCACCAGCTAGCTTCGCCTTTACTCCGGCTTCTACTGCCTTTAAGAAAGCTTTTTCTAGCTTATCGATATTCGCATTTGTCTTATCAGCATCGATGTCGACTACGAAATCTACAAGAGATACATCGATATTTCGTTGGAGAAGTGCATCTTTCGCATCTGCTTGGCGCTCACGAAGAGTAATAGTCTTTTCGCGCTCATCCAGCTCTGCGATCTGTTTGGCCTTGTACTCCTTTTCGCGTTCAGCTTCGGAGAGTTTGCTTTGACGCTCGGCTTCTGCTACGGCTTTAGCCACCTCATCTTTGAGACGCTTTTCGGCTTTTGCATTAGCTTCGGCGAGCCTTTTGCTCACAATATCGTTGACCTGCTCCTGGTTGAAAGTTTGCTCGGTGTCTTGGCCTTTACCCTCATCTTTATTCTGAGGTGTAGAATCTGTATTTTCCATACAATTCCTCTGTTTTACGCCCATCGGCTATTCTGATCATTCAAAAACGACAAGCCTTTCGACTTGCCGCAATTAACGATGTATAACTACATTATACCATAATCAGTTTATTTTTGTAATCTATAATCTTACATAATCTCTTGGGATATTGGAACGATACAATAATTTTGCTATTTCTTTCCGTACAGCCAAGAGCAGTAATAGTTCTTCTGTCGGTTCTTGCCACGAAGAGTGTTCTTTATTTGTCCAAGCCCAAAGATTGTCAGCCCTAATCAATGTGGCTCTTTCGCTATTACATAAGAAGAACTCGGCATAGGTACCATCGAGTACCCCGGCATCTGGTATATTTTCGGACTTAATGTCCAATACCTTGGGGTTCTCTTGAATTATCTTTTTGATTTCGGCCAATGTTTCATCGGATATAGACATATATTTTAGGGATTTAGTATCTCCATACGAGCCTTCTTCTAGTACCGTATTCCTACCTGACCTATCAAAGATGTAAATAGTAGAGTATTCTGGCAACATTGTACCTGAATTCTTATACATAAAAAGTAGACCGGACTTTTTACATACATCCAAGGCTTTTTTATCTGCTTGGCGGTACATTTCATCTTCTTCTTGATTATCTGGGATATGATCCCAATCAATTTCTTGAGCCTTTCGGAAATCGTACTTGAAGTTACTGAACTCGGTATCAAAATCCATCTTTCTTACCCTCCTCTATAGCTTTTAGGATTTTAGGTTTATACATATTTATTACCGAATCAAACATGTGACTTTGCATCTTGAATTCATATTCCCATTCTTTTGGAGTATAACCATCTAAGATATCCAACACTTCATCTTGTGGTCGTTTTCCCTCTGATATAAGTGAGAGTGCTGTTAGGTCATATAACAAATATGGATCCGATGGAAAACGTTCCTTTAATTGCTTAGTTAATTTACTACCATATCGTGGCTCTATGTCATCCCATAAAATACAAATCTCTAGCTCATTTACGAGCCTACGAGCTAGTGAATCATGATCTGGTTTTTTCTTCCCAAGCTTATACCGCATATTAGACTCTATTCTGCTTATAATTATACCATAATATACACAAAAAATCAGCCCGCTTGCTGCGACTAGCAGAACTAGTCGGAGGACTGATTTTATATTACTATTATAGCAGATTTTTATAATTGTAGATATTTTATGGCATTAATGTCGGTGGGTTTACGGCAGCAACATTTGGATTATATCTTACATCTTTAATCCACTCATTATAGGTCATATTTGGTATGAAGTATTTACCGCCTAACCTATTTCTAGCTGCTCGCATCTTTGGCTCATACTCTTTGCCTATGTATCCTCGTACCGTAGATCTGCAAAATGGATGGAGTGGCGGATAGTTTTCTCCCTCAACTCGGTCATCCATATCGTAGACTTTTCCATCGTGGGATCTGCACATGTCGGAAGTCCGGCCATCTAGCGTTGCCACGAAAACATACTGCTTTATACCCATTTCTTGATACGCGAGAAACTCCGATTCATTCTCGAAATGGTTAGTTTCTGTGCGAATAAGTCGTTCCGCGTAGAATCTACCTACCGCAAATCGCATTCTAAGCTCGCGTAAGGCCCTTTCTTGGCTCATTCCGGTCATAATGGCCTTAGTTATCGTTTGCTGCAGTTGATTGGCCAAATAGTCCGTATTTCGCCAAATACGCTTGCTATAATTAGCGCCTTGCCACGGAGTATTTAGCAGATTGTCTATTCCGGTTGAACTGAGCTGTGAGAATACTGGTGTCATACCTATCCCCTCGGCCGTATCAAAGATAGTTTTTCCGAAAGCACCGTTGATGGTTTTTACATGCGAATCGGTCTGTATCTCGTTTTCCAGGACACCGAGTTGCTTGGATCTAGCCCAAAGTTGGGCATTGACCATTTCCAGACGCTTGATTCGGCCTTGGAATCGCTTCGGTAGCTCTTTAGACAACCCAGCCTGCGCCAAGTCAGCATAGAACTTATTCATCTCGCCGGTTGGCACTATTTTATTGAAAGCGGTCATATCGAACTTGTTTTCACGGAAGAACGATTCGTATATCTCTTTCAGCTCAGCCACCGTTTCTTGCTCGGCCTGGTCGTACAGGATTTTTATTTCTCGGAAGTGCCAATCAGAGTTGGCTTCGGCTTCCGACAGCCGAGCAATAGCACGCTTATCCCAATACCTACTCGACCGGCTCTTGATCATTATTGGCATCCTTTATTTCATTTTCTGCGTATTTTACGGCAGAGAATAAGGTGTCCTGATCCTCTTGTTTAGCTAGTTCTACGGTTTCCTTAGAATCGCGGACAAACGAGAGCTGACTTACAAGTAGTTCTTTGTCTACAGTGCCTACTAGATTATTGATCATCTGAGAGGTTTCATAGTCGTTTCGTGGTAGGTTTCGCTTGAATACCGCATCCACATCTGCGGTGGAAATGAGTTGCATTCCTGACTTGGTATTTAGGAAGGTATTATAGAGTTCAAATCGTTCCATTAGGCCGCGCTCAAAGTAACGCTCCTTATTCTTGATATTTTGGTCAAAGGATAGGAGTTTGTAGGAAATGGCTACCCCTGATGAGTTATTTGCGAAGTTTTCATCAGCAAGATTCGGTGTCATGGAGATCTTATGGATGTCATTTTCAATATTCTTGCGCAGCACATCCGTATCGGCTTCGTTAATTGTCTTAACTAAGTATTCTATCTTGCCATCTAGCGGAATGTTGGAGATCATCCTGTGTTCTTTCAGTTCGGCCATCTGTTCCTCGGTAAACTTAACACCATAGAAGCAGAGAATTGCATCCACTAGCTGCTCTCGGTCATTCACGCGATCGCTCTGGATAATGTTATAGGCATCTATTAGTGAGATTACCGGTTCAAAGTCGCCGAGATAGTCTTTATTGTTGATGTATTCGATTACTGGTACTTTCTTGAAGACATGAGGTTTCTCACCGACCAAGGTAAGCAAATCACCTTTAAGGATGTAATTATGTATAGTCGTATTGTCCACTACTAGTACATCGTAGTACTCCGGATCGGTATCGGTTGGCTTCTCGTATTGTGGCCGATAGTTGATGGCAAACATCTTCTTGTGCTGCAATGTATTGTCGTAGGCAATAATGGTGTTTCTCACATCCAATGTAGCCGATTCTGGCTCAGCATCCTCGTTAGCATAGATGTATTCGTATTGCAGGCCGAAGATAGCGCATCCCTTGGCTACCTCCGAATCGAGATCATTGATGGTCTGTTTCTTATAGACATCAAGTACTTGGTCTATTTCTAACCCCTCTGTGACTTGATATTCTACCGGATTACCGAGTAGATAGCCTACATTAGTATCTACGATATACTTTGCGTGGTTAATCATTACTTGGTTATTGCGTAGAATATCTGGCTTCTCGCGGTGTAAAATGTCTTGGTCGCCGATGTAGTAGCGATCTAGTAAATCAAATCGTTTCCGGCGCTTTTCGTTGTATTTAATTGCTGCCTTAATGACATCTGCGGTTATTTCGGTATCTTTTGGTAAGGTGTATCTCATAATTATTCTCCTGACCAATAGTTGCGGTGTCTATTGGCTCTCCTGGAGCCAAGCACCGATTTGTCTATCAGTTCCACCTCTCGTGGCTCTGAAACATATTCATATATGCTCGCGAGTACATCTACCGCATCATCGTGAGCATTTTTGCCTTTCCTCTGGTAGCTCATCACTTGGTGATAGAAATTGGGATATCTCTGTCGCCATCCAAACGGCATATACACATGATTTTGCACCCATGATGACGATGCTAGGATCCTGGATTCCTTATTGTGTGTCTGAGCTATCGCCTGGATATCACACCGATTGCTATTGAAACGCTCTGATATGATTCGTTCTATGTTTCTGGCAAATCCTCGGCCACCATTATTGCTTTCTATTCTGGCCGTAGTCACTTTGCCGGTTTCCAGAAGCTCAGCCACCGCATCTTCGGTTATTTCCATTGCTTCATCTGTAAACACGAGGTCTGTAATGTAAAACTCCTGTTGATAGATGATACCGTTGATAGAGCATAAGTAGTCTGATCCGGTGTCTGCCGTATCGGTAAAGTTCAGCACCTCGCTGTGAGCCGGCAATTTCTCCCATTCCTTGAACTCAGAGTAGAGCCTGCCGCCTACATCTATCGGCTTTTGGTTGTAGTTGGCTTCCACGATATCTGG
This sequence comes from uncultured Candidatus Saccharibacteria bacterium, assembly GCA_964485445.1. Taxonomy (GTDB): domain Bacteria; phylum Patescibacteriota; class Saccharimonadia; order Saccharimonadales; family Saccharimonadaceae; genus Nanosyncoccus. The sequence continues at coordinate 29,983 of CAZAJJ010000003.1, forward strand.
GTTCATCTCTTTTGTCTTGAGGTCAAAGTCCTCGCGAGAAAGTATCTCGGAGCAGAGCATTGTACCATCATCCTGGACGGCTTTCTTTGTGATAATCTCGGCATCATCACCGAATGCCTTGATTATTCGGCCGGCGAGATCTCCGAGCGCCCATCTGGTCATAATTACGATCACTTTCCAATTTCGGCCCTCTAGACGCTGTATCATTGTATTCGTAAACCACGACCAATGTTTGTCCAAGGTCATCTCATTATATGCTTCCTCAGCATTCTTGATGATGTCATCCACCAGGACAATATTTGCACCAAAGCCGGTTGCTGTACCGGTTGGTGAAGTAGCGAGGTAGTTATTCTGACTGCTTCCAGAGAGCGCCCAAAGACTAGCACTCGCCTGGCCTTGCTTGATACGAGTTTCTGGGAAGATATCGGAATAGACTATTCGGCTATCATCAGATTTCTTTTCGCTGATCGTATCACGGACTTTTCTTGCGAACGAAGTGGAAAGTATCTCATTATAGGAGCCGGTCATTACGGCAATACTTGGATCTCTCCCGAAGAGCCATTCCACGAGACAGGTTGCGGTGAAGCTTTTGTAGTGCCTTGGGGGAAGATTAACCACCAAGAAATGCTTTTCGCTCTGTTCCATAAAAGCCTGGATTCTATCGCAGATTTCCGTTAGATACTTGCGTTCTTTGCGATAGTGGCTTGGGTAGAGCAGTCGGCAATAATCCCTGAAGCTTTTGCGAGCCAAAGCCAGGTGCATTTCTCGCATCTGTGCAGGATCGCTTCTAATTGCTTCTAGGAGTTTATTCATCTGTATCTCCGATTAGTTTTCTTAGCTCTGCTGCCGACAGCTCATCGTAGGAGCTTCTCGGTTTTTCCTCTATCTCCATGTCTATCGGTTGCATTGGAGCACCCTCGGCCTGATTCATAGTCGATTCAAAGTCCTTAGACGACCTACGAGCGCGATTAGCTTGTAATAAGGCTAGATACTCGCCATAGCTGATATCTGTGGCTGTTTCGGCGGTCATAATGCGTTTCTTAACCTCATCTTTCGGCAAACTCCATAGTTTGCGTAGTTGGAGCCTTGGCGAATGCTGAGGATTTAGACTGCTGTCTTTGGAGATGTCGTAGCGGTCGTTTGGACGATCAGCAAAGGTTGTTTTTGGCTTATTTCCTTTAATGAAACGGCCATTCGCATCGCGGTCTTTTCTTGTATTTTTGGCCGGCTTTTTTGTCAATTTTTTAGTCGTTGATTTTTTAGCACCCTTTCTCTGTAACACCGCTTGCGTTGAAGCGGTGCGAGCAGCACTATTTTTAGTCGTTTTATGGTCGCTCTTTTCCGGCATTTGTGACCTCAACTTTCGGCGTAAATTCTTCCCATCCGGAATCATCATCCTCCAAGTTCAATTTGTTGACGAAGCGGAAGTATCGTTTGCGAATCACATCGCAGAACTTTGGATCCAGTTCCATACCATAGCAAATGCGACCGGTCTGTTCGGCAGCCATAATGGAGCTTCCGGAGCCGGTAAATAGGTCTAGGATGATATCTCCGGACTTGGAACTATTTCTCATAGCATTTGCGCCCAGAATGACCGGTTTCTGCGTTGGGTGGACATAGGTTGTAACCTTATCGCGGTCAAAATCCCAGACCGTTGATTCCTCACGAAGATTTTCGAATATCTTGATGAGTTCTTCTTTTTTCATCTCTGAGAGTTCGCGGCGCTTCATACCAAGGATAGTTTTCTTGTCGCGGCCACCGTACCACTTTGCATGTTTGCCTTTGCGCTGTAAGTACATACAGGCTTCGTGCGCGTAATGGTAATCGTATCTGCCCAAGGTCATACCTTTATTCCAAATGAGTTCCTCTTTATAGACGAAACCAGCATCTTCTAATGCTCGCCTGAACTCTATGTGATTACTACTCGCAAACCAGCAATAAACTGCTGCCGTTTCCGCTATGGACGGCTCGGCTGCCATAAACGCATCGTGGAGGAAATCGTAGAGCACCGTGTCATGCAAATCATCATTCTTGATGGATCCGTTTTTCTTGCTCTTATAATTCACTCCGTATGGTGGATCGGTGTAGAGCAGAGCTGCCATTTCGCCGTTCATCAGTGTTGCGACATCCTCGCGTTTCGTGGAATCGCCACACATTAGTCGATGTGGGCCGAGCTGATAGACCTCGCCATAGCGGCTGATCGGCTCCGCTTCGTTGTCTATCTCTGGTGCTACATCTTCTTTTACCTCATCTAACTCTTCTGGTTCTTCATCTAGTTCTAATCCCCAATCTGCTAAATTGAGGTCTGACCATTCCTCGGCTAGCTTTTCTAAATCCCACTCGCCGTTATTTACATTGTCGCGGATTACGATTTCTCGCTCGCGCTCCTCGGTCAAGTTAGGGATAAGATAGGTTGGCACCTCATCTAATCCTAGCGCTTTGGCCGCATCATACCGCTGATTACCGGCGATAATGACAAGCTCGCCGGTGCGATCTGATAAGAGAATTGGTCGCGCTTCAAAGTAATCTGGATTATCGGCAATGGATTTCTTCAGTATTTCAAAGTCTTTTGCCGATATAGTCCTTGGATTATTTTCTAGTTTTCTTAGTTCGCTTAGCTTCCGATATCCCATCTTGCATCTCCGTTTCTGGTTCTTTTACGATTACCTTATACTGTTTGCCGTATACTTTGATGGTTGCGACTCCATCTGTGATTTTGTCGGTAATATCGAGAAGCGCCTGATGGATGACGACCATCGCTTTTCCATCTTTTCCGCGAATCGTTTCGATTGTTTTCATTAGTATTCCTTTCGGATCTGTAGCTAGTTCGCTCTAGGAGCTGAATTAAGCCAGAGATAGTGTTGGGCAATATCTTGCCTTTGTATCCGACAAACTGCATCCGGAAGCGGCATCTGCGGCCGGATGGAGCCTTATCGGTTACTATTCCAACCTCAGTCGCTATCCGCTTCTGTGGTAGATAAAATAGGAATAGTCTTTTTCCACGAAGCCTGGCCCAGAAGATGTCGTTTAGGCCCATCTCCACGAGTATGTCATCCAAGGCATACATACATTGTTCCTCGGCTTCCTTATAATCAAAATCAAGCCTGCAAGAGCCATCCTGATAGTTAATAAGACGCTCGCAAAGAACGCGAGTGGTGGTTAGTGTTTCTAGCTCGGAGAGCCTGATTTCTCTAGTCATATAGTTGCCTTTACTTATGTGATAAATAAAAAGATCCCTTTTGGGACCGCAACTAACTATTACCCATATTATAGCATAGAAGCATATTTTTGTCTGCGCAGCATAAGCGATATATGATATAATAGTTTTAGCAGTAAGTTCGAGACACTCTTATTGCTTCATGATTGCGGCCAATACGGCCATTTTTTAATGGCCCTACAGTTAGAGGAGATTTTATGGCCGAAGAGAATGTTGAAGTAAAGGTGGCCAAACTTGAAACTAAGGTTGACTCTATCATAGATACAGTCGGCCAGATAAATCGCAAATTTGATAATTTTGCTGAGGATCGTGTGACTCGCCATGAGTTAGAGGAGTTTAAAGCCGAGGTCAACAAAATGCAAACGACTCGTACTTTACTGACTACGATCTTAACTTTCATTATTACCGCATTGCTTAGCTATGCGCTCTCTAATTTATTAAGATGAGGTATTATGCTTAAAGGTATTGATATTTCTAAATGGCAAGCGAATCTTGATATCGCTTCTACCGGTGCTGAGTTTGTGATCTGTAAGGCTACGCAAGGCACTACTATCGTGGATCAGTCTTGTGATCGCCACTATCAGATGGCCAAGAGGCTTGGGCTTAAGCTCGGTGTTTATCACTATGCTTCTGGCGGTGATCCTATCGCAGAAGCTGATTTTTTCGTTAATAATATCCAAGGATATATTGGCGAAGCTATCCTAGTCTTGGACTGGGAGAGTAACCAGAATCCACGCTTCGGCGAGCACGCAGGTTGGTGCTTGAAGTTTATGAATCGTGTAAAAGAACGCACCGGAGTCAAACCACTCATCTATATGAGTGCTAGTGTCCTGAAACGCGCCGACTGGTCGCCACTTGTACGCGCTGATTATGGTCTTTGGATTGCCGGCTACCCGGATAATCGTGATAGTTGGGATATTCCGAATTTTCCATTCTCGTATTCGCCTTGGCCATTTTATGCTATTTGGCAATACACCAGCTCTGATGGTCGCCTAGATCGCGATGTATTCCAAGGTGATCGTGCCGCTTGGGATAGGTATGCAGCTCGCAATGGCCAGGCTTCTCCGGCCACTCCAACACCTGCTCCATCACAACCTAGTCGCAAATCCAATGATGAAATGGCTACGGAGGTAATCAAAGGTCTTTGGGGGAATGGCCAGGAACGCAAAGACCGCCTTGCCGCCGCCGGTTACGATTATTCTGCAATTCAGAATATCGTTAACCAGCGCCTTGGTGGCTCCTCGGCCACTAATAATTGCAGTACGGTTTATCATACTGTTCAGAAAGGTGAAACCCTGTCTGGTATCGCTCAGCATTACGGAACGACTTATCAGGAGATTGCTCGCCTTTCCGGTATCGCCAATCCAAACTTGATTTATCCAGGCCAGAAAGTGAGGGTGAAATAATGCTTCCAGATAAAGTATATGAAGTTATCCGTTGGATGGTGGCAGTTTTTCTCCCGGCTCTCGGTGTGTTCTTTGCGACACTCGCCGAGGCTTGGGGTTGGAACTTGCCAACTCAGGCCATTCTGACAACTCTTTCCGCTATTGAGCTATTTTTGGGTGCCATTTTCGGGGTTTCCAAGATTGTTTATGATAGCAAACAATAGCCCAGAAAAGACTTGTAATAATCGCCAACCTAAGGTTAAATACACAAAACCTCGCGAGATAGTGGAGATCCGCTGATTCGCGAGGCTTTGTTATTAGATAAGGAGATTATATGTCACGAATGGTTATCGATGAGGTGGGAAGAGTAGTGGTATCCCCGGATCCGCTAGATTTAAACGAAATGGACGAGTTCTTTGAAGGCTTGGCTGATGGAGAACTAGAGTTCTGAAAGGAGAATTATGAAAGAGGAAGAGAAGAAAAAGTTAGAGGAAGCGCTTAAAATTGTTAATGCTGCTATCTCTAGAGAATATGAGCGATTTGCCAAGATTGCTAATACCGAGGAGGGGGATCCTATTATGCTCGAGGGTGAAACCTCGACTGGCCATTATTGCCAGCTAATGGCCGATCCTAAAGTCGTAGCTAAGATAATGTTAGACTATGAATACCCAACCTGGTCTGTTCTAGGAGAAGATGCTCCAGAAGATATGTGGAATGAGCTAGGACACAGATTTGGGTTGGCAACAGTTATGGGAGCCGATATATGATGCATAGCATAAAAGTTACATCCGAAGAGCACAATATTGACCTACTGATACTTAGAAACGGCTACGCAGTTGGCGAAATCGATTCGATGAGTTTTATAGCTCAGACCACACAGGAGAATGAAGATGAACGCTGCATTCCTGGTAGTCAGATAAAGCAACTCCAGGTTTCTGACTGTAGTGGTAAAACTGTTGTCCTTGTAGCGTACTTTCAAGATGGTTGCTGGGTTATTGAGCCTGATGGTAAATATAAGACTACCATCGCGATTTTGGTGGCATTTCTGTCGTTTAATCCGCTCGCTCTAAATGGACTTGCAAAATCTCAAGAATAAGGTTAAATACAAACACTCCGGGATATGGTATGGCCATACTTGGGGAGAGTTAATAATTTAAAAGGAGTTTTTATGGAACAAAACCAGGATAAGGTCATTAAGGCTGACGAATCTGATATGGATCAGGAAAAAGCCTTAGTGGCTGCAAAAGAATTAGTGGAGGCCGAAATCGACAAGCATCGTAATTATTTTCTGCGTATAGTCAATGGAGAAAGCGATCCTGGTCAAATTGATGTTGATATTAGGACATCAGCTGGCTATGAGGGGGTTGTCAAGGTTGATGCGAAGCTTGTGGCTAGCATCTACTTAAGACATGAAATGGAGATTTCTCGTGTGCTTGATAATGTAGATATTCCTGAGCAAATTTTCATAGACTTGGCGCAGACTTTAGGTGTTTCTGAAGTTTGCTCGGCTGATCTTTAGGAGACAGTATGGACTCGCATTGTTATGTCATAGTCACTCTCCGAGGCGGAGAAGAATTCTACTATGTTGATAAAACATTACCAGAGGCGCGTACTTTGCCTATGGAACAGCGCTTTTCTTCTGCTATTTCAGACGCGCAGCTTTATGATGATCTTGAAATGGCCGAGCAGGATGCCGGCAAGATAAATCAGGCCGGTGTCGCTGTTCACGTTTTGGTATCTCATATCTGTCCAAGGTGTAAGCGGCGCTATTCTGGCTATCCAGCGATATCTAGGGCGGATAACAAAACTCCGATTTGCTCTGACTGTGGTACTGCTGAGGCACTTGAGGTTTTCGCAAAAAGCTCACAGAAAGGACTTGTAAAATGCGGAAAGTAAGGTTAAATACAAATACTACCAACCATAATTAAGGAGACATCATGAACGGAAGAACTTTATTGCTCAGGTTGAGAGTAGCAATAAAACCGACAGCCACGAGAGGAGGTAGAATCACTCGCCTGTGTCTTGGCGAAAATGATGATCTTGGCTACCCGATGTTGCATCGAAATGGATGCTGGTTGGTAGCACCCAAAAACAAATTGTAGAATCCGAGTTAAGGATCGTTCCTCGGATCTCTACATTGCGCCTTTATGCGCTAGAGAGTCTCGTATTTGCGATATTCCTCCAGCTCTTTATTAATCCAAGATAGAGGCGCAATGTAGGGGGATATATTTAACTATTTTCCTTTCACCTCGGTATATATTTTAGATGGCACTAGCTCATCAGCATATAAACCATTCTCGTCTCGGTAGGCAGAAAATAAACGAATGCCGAGAGTTTTTAAAGCCCAATTATCTCCTATCAATTTTATACAGCGATCCAATTCTGCTTTTGGAATTGCTATTCCGTAAATTTTGTTATTTTTATTGGAAGCATATTTTACTCTTAATACGATTTGGGAAATAGCCCAACGAAATTCGGTCATAAAATCCGATTTTTTTTCTTCATAAAAACCGTCTGCGGTTATTTTTATATTTCCCTTAGCTTCAATAAAATAGAGATTGCCTCGGCCAGACTCAGTGCCTTTATACATATAAATATCAACTCCATGTTCTTTGCGTGATGCATTTGCTATGGCGCGTGCCTGCGTTTTTGCGGTCTTGCCCTTGCTCATTAAGTAATTAATCGTACCCTCAATGACCTCATCTTCTGTTAAATATTTATATGCATCTCTCATACTGACTCAAAATATTTAATGTTATATTTATCCAAATAGCGTCTACTTAGGTGCATTCTAGGATCTAGGGATTCATTGGGAGAAATTATCTTAATCTTACCGTTCCGGTAGAATTTAAACATACCCTTCATATACATATCTGTATGTTCTTCACAAAGCACAATAGAATTATTAACATCTGTAAAATCTATTTCCGGATTAATATGCAGCGCATATAATTTGGCTTGATCGCATTCATCACAGCATGCGCAATATCTAATTCTTTCAAATGCCCTATTTCTAAAGCGAGTCACATTCAGGGACTTTATATAATTTCCATAGTCATTATTTTTGACATATGTTTCTGATTCTTTCAGCTCTGGGCTGATGTCTGGATTATATTTCAAATTTACATCTAGTCTTGATTCGAGTACTACATCGACCACGCTGTTCAATATCTCAATGTCATTATTTGATAGTTCGACACACGAGGTTGTTATTTTATCATCTTTTAACGTTAAGACACCACATCCTTGAGCTATCCATGATAATAGTATCTCGTTAACGTAGGGAACTAAATCATGATATGTATAATTTCTAAGCCCTTTTATTATTAGATTGGAGCTACCGGCTGCAATTTTAGGTTGATCAATAAAGAATCTATATACAAACTTTGCTACATCGGCGACAGAAGTTTCTACCTGGAAACTATGGTACTTTAAATAAAGCATGATCGCGACCTTTGCGTAGTTTTTTCCATACACATCGGAAAAATCTTGACGCATGAGCTCTGTGCAGTAATCACTTTGATTTTTCATTCGATCCTAAACTCCATTGCAAATAACTCGTTATTACTCGTAGACTTTAGACTATCCTGTTTTAGCTTCTGGACAAGTTTGGCGCGCATATCCTCTACATCATCTTCGCTTTCAGCAAGTTCTAGCCAGAGTCGCTTTATTTTATCGCTTATTTTGGATATCTCTGCAATTATTTCTACGTTCTGCTGTGAGTCCGTAGAGTAATCTAATTCATGTTGCAACATTTTTCTGCGTTCACGGAGTTCTTCGACTTTAGTCTGTATACCCGAGATTTTATCATTTGCCCAATTGTTAATTCGAGTAGTTTCCTCCGTTAAGATTTTATTATTCTCGTATGTAGTTTTATTTACAAATGCATTGAAAGACGCTTTCATATCTTCTTTAACTATGGAAATAATATTGGGATTATTTAACGATACATTGTTTGTTTCCGTGGAATGCAGTCTAAATAGTTTTTCGATGGTTTCTTGGCCCAAATGGGTGCCATCGTCCAATCGTCCACAAAGCAGAAGTTCCTCTTTATCTTCAAAAGAGCTCACGGAAGCCTTACTTGCAATAATAAGGCCACTCTTGCCTTTATAATGTTCAAGTTCGCTAAGCTTATATTTATACCCGGATAAGTCAAATATGGCACCCATATCGTAATCAGTTAAATCTAAACATTTATCAATTATGCTATTGCCATTTTCATCATTACTGCGAAGATTTATTTCTTCTCGATTGTTACTCGATAATATATATTTTCCTGCAGGTAAATTTAGAGTACGCTCTCGTAAATTAAAACTAAAGCCGTGAAAATCAGCCACTCCATTGAACACGTATTCACATATTCGGAGAAATGTTTTTTCGTGTCTCTGTATACTTAGTTCTGCCGCATCCATTATTCCATCAAATACTTTTTGCAAATCCTGATCAAAATTCTCTAACAATAATTCTTTTGTTTTCTTCATTTCTGCGGATATATCAGTTCTGTACGTATTTTGTAGTTCGTCAAATGCGTTATTTATTTCCTCTGGTGTTCTACATTTTCTGTAAATCTCAAATATCTTACGCTCAAAATTATGATCATCATCTAGGGCACCCAATACCTCATCGGAGGATCCGAAGACATCATCAAATAGCATAAATTTGCTCGATAGTAGCTCGTATACCCTCGCATCGACTTGATTTTTTTCATTGATGAAATTTATTACGATGACATCATTTTTTTGACCAAAACGATGGCAGCGGCCGATTCGCTGTTCGATTCTTTGTGGATTCCAAGGTAAATCATAATTTATCACCATTGAACAGAATTGCATGTTAAGACCTTCTGCGCCTGCTTCTGTCGATATCATAATTTCAGCATCATTCTTAAAATACTCCAATAAAGCTGTACGCATATTTGTATTTTTACTATTCAGTGAGGCATCATTTTTATTTAACCAATCAGAATAAATCTTCTTTGCTTCTTCGTCATTGTTCTCGCCGTTGAATAAAACTACCTTGTCGAAGCCATTATTGATGAGAAATTTTTTTAAGTAATCTTGCGTCCTACGAGACTCAGTAAAAATTAGCACTCTCTTTTTTCGTGTTTCATCTGTTTGTGAAAATAAGAATCGTAAGGCTTCCAAAAGCTTATTAGATTTTTCGTCAACATCTATATTATTACCAATTTCAAGACATTCATCAATTATCTTTAACTCATGTGTAACTTTGGAGATATCTACCTCTTCAATTTGTGTTTTGGCTTCGTAATCATCACCATAATCAAGATCCTCATCATCCTGATGCATAATGTCAGAAATATCGGTACTCTGTCCTGTCTCTATGGCATTTTTCATCCTATTTCTTATGGTCGAGAGTGTTCCTATAACAGCGGCCGTGGAAGAGGATAATAGCTTCCTCAATATCATAGATGTTAGCGCAGTTTGGCTTCGTCCTGTGCCAAAGGATGGATTAGATTGTATTAGATCTGTAATCTTATCGTAAAGCTGCTGTTCTTCATCAGACGGCACATAGTTAAAGGTATGAGTTATCCTTTTTGAATATTTAACGTATTTCTCAACTTGCCTACGTAGAGTTCTTTCAATATAAGTAGATAATCTTTCCGACAGTTCTGCCTTATTTTCTTCGTAGTTGGAAATATATTTGTATTTAAAGTAGTCTTTATCCCCAAATATCCCCTCGTCTATCAAAAGGGATAGTCCGTACAGCTCCATTAAATTATTCTGTAATGGGGTCGCGGTCAAAAGGACTTTTTTAAAGCCACCGATAGCATTTTTGACATTATTTGCAATTACGTTATTTGGGTTATAAACATTTCTCAGTTTATGCGCTTCATCAATAACGACTAGATCTATATTACTCTTATTAATTTCATTAGACATCTTGCTCGCAAAGTTGATAGTTACAATCTTTACTTTATCTTTTTTGCAGAACGGATTTACTACACCATGTCTAGTATAATTAGTATAACTTTTTGTATCAATAATTTCACATGGTAGGTTGAATTTATCCTCCAGCTCGCTCATCCATTGTCGTACAAGGGGAGCTGGCGATATAACTAAAATATTTCGTTTATTTTCCAGCCAAAACTGGGATAATATTATGCCGGCCTCAATCGTTTTACCTAAGCCGACCTCATCGCACAACATAACTCCACGCGAAACAGGGGAATGGAAAGCGAACAGCGCGGCTCTAATTTGATGAGGAGTCAAATTGATTTTTGAATTATAAAGAGTCGCACCAATTCTATCGGCATTATCACCGTTTTTTCGAAGCCGTAATTCTTCTGCGAAATATGAAATAACCTTTCTGTTCTCCATTTTCTATTCTACCTATTTATTTTTTGAGTAAAATTCACTATTGTGATGCATTAAGTATTTCTTTCTTTTATCCGTCAACAATTCAATATCAAGCGAATACCCATCACATAGTCCATAATCGGCGAGTTTATCCTTTATTTCGTCTCTATATAGTAGTTTTCCGGTATTAAAATCAAAAGAAATTAGATATTTATCAAAAAGCTTATCATGGTTAGCACATAGCAATAGACCATTTTCGTAGTCAGCTTTTTCATAAACATTTGACTTACTGGCAGGTTTTATGTGTGATGCGACCAATACGTCAGCAATATCCTTATCGCATAACATACACTTGCAGCCATACTTTGCGAACAGATTGTTCCTAAATAATGCCTGCACGGAACCATTTCTGGTTATAATTTCACTAGCGACATTACCATCTATGCCGTATCTTGCCGCCAAATCATTAACTATCTTCAGGTTATGTTCATTTTCTTCTTTAAGTTTTCCAATGATTTCCTCGATATCGACATATTGGACGGAGACCTCATCTTTACTGACAATCTTATTAAGATCAAAAACATAGTTGCCGCTCTCTAGAACTACCATATCAAAGAATTCGCACAGTTGGGTAAGACTTGGAACTCTATTCCCGCCAGTGGTTGCACTTGAAGATGTAGGATCAAAAATATATTCTTCGTCTGTGTAGTATTTTTTAAAGAAACCAAAATATTCATCGTAGAAGGTGGCCTTTGGAAAAGACTGGATCCCAGCGTTTATAAGATATGAGCATAAATTTTTGCAAACTGCTGATCTTTTGAATGATTGACAGAAAAAATCATAGGCTTCTTGACTATATCCTTTTAATTGAGTCTTGCATACCCCGGGATTTGCAGATTCATCAAAATCTCCAGGATAATTTTCTATAAAAGAAAAAAGCTTTTGTCCGTCCTCGGTAAGAGCCATGGGCATAGACTCTCTAAGGCCAATGTCATTATAATACGCTAATCCTAAGCCAACCATAAATTCGGTACACCATGCCGATCCAATATTATGAGTCAAATGAAGATCGCGATTCCCATTTTTATGCTTCAAAATGCCTCTTCCGATGAGTTTAACATAATTGAGAATTCGTCCGACTGGTGCAGGGCCGGAAATAATGTGTTTAAACTCCAAGTTATATTTATCTAAATCTATAAAATCAGCCATAGTAGCTCCTTTCTTTAATTTAATATATATAAAAGCTCATCTATCTTTACTTTACCTTTCCCCTGAGTGGAGTGATCATACTGGACTTCTTTAACATTGGTGTTTGGATAGTATTTTTGGCATAAACAAAGTAGATCCTCTTTAGGTATCACTCCGCGATTAGAATAGCTGATAATCAACTTTGAATTGTAGGATTTTACTGCTTTTATTATTTTTTCAAATTCATCGCTAATCTTGCTCTTGTAGCAGAAATCTGATTTGTATCTATCGTCTCGATACTTGGCCTTATGGCTCAATGTTGGGTAATCATATTTGCAGACGGTCTCTAGTAAGTGATAAAATCTTGAATACTGTTCCACAGTATAGGGCGAATCTAGATAGAAGAGTTTTACCCCAGACATTAAATTTCCGTCTTTGAGCAAATCATGACTATTAAGATTAGTGGAAGAATTACTATATTTGCTAGTAATGAAACCATCAAAATCACCTATTTTTTCAAAGAATAGCTCATATATATTCATGTTGCGTAATGGTATAACTCTTGCACTGTTTTTATCCATAAATTGAGCGAAATGGCCAGGGGTGGACTGCGCCTTGCACATTGCACTCATCAGCAATGTTAGATATGCAGAACGCATGTCCTCATCTTCTACTGTTGAAATAGCATATCGAAGTGAATCAATATCGATACACTGATGCTCAGCGAAGTATGTGTCAGTGTAATTTTCTGTAATAAAATTGTAGGTTTTTAACCTTTTATTTTCCGAGTATTGCATGTCCAGGTCGGCATGAGCCTGTTCTTTGGTTGGGAAACTATAATTCCCAAGCAGGCATTTCGATATGACATAGCTATAATATTGAATATCGTTCGCCAATATTCTGTTTCTCGCCTTCAGTGCGTATCCTATGGAGTTTGTTCCGGCCATCAAATCACATATAATATCTCCCGGTTTCGTGTTTTTTTCAATTTCTGGTATAATCACATCAAGTAAACGATTTTTATTCCCCATATACCGGATAGTAGTAATATTGGGATATGACATTATAATTTCTCCCAAATTATAATATTATCCTCTAGAATTATATCGCTGTATGTATTGCGCGCAGTTAGTAGGCTGCGGCTGTTTTGGTTAATCTTGTCATTAAAGACATCGACCAGCTTAAAGCCATTCTGTTCAGCTATTTGAGTCAGAAGTCTACCTGTCGGTATTTTAGTTTTTCTTATTTTACTATCAGATATCTTCATTATTAATTTTTTCTTGCTTTTCAGGACGGTTGCTGTATTTTTTATTACTTTCTCCATCAGCGAAAAGTAGTCATATAGTACCTTTGCTTGTTTTGTGTCTATTTGATACATATCTATGATAAACTCATTTACGAAGTCGTATGGAGTTAGCATCATTTGTTGATGATCTTTTTTTCGAATTTTGTCATTGCCAATCATAGACTCTGATAATGTGGAATAATCTTTAGAGGTTTTGGTTATCCCCATCCAATATAACTCTAGTTTAAGCGTTTCTGCATAACGTACGGATGAGATATATGGTGGATTTGTTACTACTAGATCAACACTGTCGACGTATTCCTTTAAATCGAACGATGATGAGTCACCCTCTAATATTGAAATATTTGACTCATCGCACCCTAGGATTTCCGATATGTATCCAATGCGTTTCTTTAATCCTCTGAAATAGCTATCTATGACATTAATATGAATCTTGCCTTCCTCTTCTAGCCTGCGCATTCGCTTACTCCTGCCAGGAAATACATGCATAGTGTCAGCATTGCTAACTTGTTTTACGATTGCAGACAACACAGCTCTTAGAAAATCTTCATATTTTTGCGGATCGGATGCCTGAACATTTTCTACCGCTCTGGGGATATTTCTATCAATTCGGACCAGGTCGTCTTGCACAAAATCTTTAAACCAATGCTCTCTATTCACGCAGAAAGGTTTCTCGCTCTCCAATACAGTATCGCAGTCTAAGTCTACCAATTTCTTAAGTTCTAGCTGTAGTTTATTTAAGACTGTCTCATCGTAATTAGCTGTCTTTACTTTTGCGATTAACACTGAGAGCGGATTAATTTCTATTCCCAAGAAATTCCTACCTAAATATTTGGATTCGAGCGCGACAGTGCCGGATCCACTAAATGGATCAAATATAGTATCTCCTTTTTCCGTAAACGCACGGATACCGGCTCTTGGAATGGCCGGTATCAGTTTCCCATAGTATCTATGGAATGAGTGCATTTTAAGCCTATCCTCTGTCTTAGTTTGATCAAGTAATACTTTGAATTTGCTGTCTTTATGATCTTTAAATTCTAGTGTGTTCATTTGCCCGCCTCCGTTTCTCGGTCTAACCAAAGCTTTTCTAACGTACTATAATCAGCACTATGCTTAGAGCAAAATTCTTTTATCTGCTTCATTAATGATAATGTTGGTTTCGTCTTGTTTGACTCCCATCTATTGACAGTGGATACCGATACACGTAGCTCGCTAGCAAAACTCTCTTGCGTTAAGAAGAGGCGCTGTCTCAGCTGTCTCATTTCATCACCGAAGTTCATTGACCTTCCTTACCTCGCATATTCATATCACAATTATATCACATTTCTAGCATTTTAGACCATAAACATTAATGAAGCATGCGATGCATTGTGCCAGAATGTTTTTTATGGTATAATATTATTATGTTACGCCCAGGGTGGTTTGTATTCTATAAGGCTTGCGCTGCGTTTTGCGGCGCATAGTAAATCTTTATTTATAATCATTCTCGGAGCATTCTATATCTTGTTAAAAGGCTCAAGCTATGCTATAATTAGAGTACTAAGTAAATGCAATATGATGACTCCGCAAGGAGTAGGAATACTCCTATGTAAATAGGAGAATTTCATTTCTCGAATATGAAAACTCATCCGAGCGCATACGCTCATGCGTTTGGTTTTAATTAGACTCGTAGGAGGTAGCGAGCGTAGCTTTTTGCGAGTTTTAGGAAGGAATATCGCATGCTTCAAACTATAAGCAACATTGTCAATGATCGTTCCTTTAGGAACAAACAATGTATCAATGACAATGAACGGCACCAGCAGTCCTTTGGCCGGCATGCGCAAGTCACTAATGAGGCTCGTGCTGTCTGTCGGAAAATTGGTAGCGATCAATCGTTTGAACTCTATTGCAAGGCATTTTATAAGCTCTCACCAGCTACTATCTGGGATTGTGTAGAACTTGCAATTGAGAAGGGTAGGTCACCTGAACGTTATCTTACTTGGCTACTAGTGCAGAAATTAAATAAATCAATTTAATCGTAGCATGGCACACGCCTTGCTACAGAGGAGTGTGCCACTATGGCTAAAGATTTTACCCCGGCAGACGATATCTTAGTCTCAGAAGCATTCGAGAAGTATCGTCTAGACCAAATAGTTTACAATAATCAATCCGATCGCACCGAAGAGATGCATGGATTAGCTCTAAGGAGTTTTACTAATTTTGCTGGCGACATGCCAATTAGCGAACTTTCCTTTGATATTATCCGTAAATGGAAAGACCATCTGTCTAAAACCTTAAAGCCTAACACGGTTCGCGGTTATATTATAAAATTTCGTGTTGTAGTTAAATATCTCAATATGAACGGATACCGTACTATGAATTACGAGATGATTGGCATTCCGAAACGCGATACGGTTGTCGTTGAGTTCCTAGAAGTTGATGAAGTCAAACAGCTGATTCGCGTGGCTTTTCAGAAATCGCCAGGATATTCAAGATTTAAACGATATCGCAACCGTGCCATGCTTGCTCTGCTATTTAGTTCTGGTTTGCGCAATTCGGAGCTTTGCTCTATGGATTGTTCACAAATTAAAAAAGGGCTTAATGAATTTACTATTATTGGTAAAGGTAACAAGTCTCGACTATGCTTTATGGATAATCAAACCCACAAATATATCGATGAATATCTTGCGCTCCGGACGGACAACTCTCCGGCATTATTTATATCAGAGCAGAATAAAGGTGCTCGTATTAGTAAGTCCGTACCGGAGATGGTTGTTAAGAATTGTGCTGCGAAAGCTGGTCTTAGCAAAACTATTCACCCTCATACATTAAGACACTCATTCGCTACGGATTTACTCCGCAATAATGCTAATATTGTCCATGTCAAAGAATTTCTAGGCCACGAGAACGTTAATACGACTATGGCTTATATGCATGTTGTAAACGAAGATTTACGCAAAATTCACACCCAGCTTCATACTGCCATCTCTATTTAGATGGTGGTACAACTCTTGCTGACTCGTATTGACAATGTGATGCTAAATAGGCAAAAGCCTTACGAACGGAATTGCAGTCATAATTTTTTAGTTCTTCAATTTCGCACAAGTTTCCAATAGCATGAACCTCTTTTTCGAAGATGGTCGGATAAAACTGTATAAGATAAATACGATCCCTAAGCGCTTCATTGATCCTTTCTGGCTTACTTATGTTAAGATCGTACATCATACCCAAATGGTTTAAGTGCGTGAAACAGCTTAAGTAATCATAGAAATTAAAATCCGCTTTTGAGTATGCCTCTTTTACTCTCTGTGTGGTATTCGCTTCTTCTAGTTTCTTATCTCCGTCATAATGAAACATATGGAAATTTTTACCTCTAACCGCTAGCTGCCCATAAGTCATGCCGCCTAAGCGTTCCGCTTCATTGGAAATGTCATCAAAACGGGCATTATGACGCTTGATGTTTGCGCGATTTTTATCCATAAATTCCACATCTGCGGCCATTTCCATAAGAAGACGAATCGTCATGTTAATTTGATACGACTGATTAAATTGTGGTATTAGTTCAAGCAAGGCGACTGTGTTTTTGACGAAAATAGCCCACCAATGGCCGAACAAAAGATCTACATCATTCTTCTCACCCTCCCTGGCCATTATTTTTGAAATTTCACCAAAGATAGGCGCTAAGGTTTCAGTGTACCAGCCGTTTATGTCCGTAATTGATGAAATAGTGGCGTATCCCATAAAACCATTATACTACTTTAGACATTTTTTCTTTTTCTGGTGGTTTTGGTGGGTTCTCAAATGTGTTTATGTATGGTATAATTGAGTTAGTTCCTGTGGAACAATCCATTGAAGTTGGAGTTTCGCAGACCGCTCCTTTACTATGATGGGTATAAGACAGTTCTAATCTGTTATCAGATTAAGACCTAATCGCTATCATGGTAAGGAAGGGGTCTCGGGTTCAAATCCCGATCGCGGCTCCATGATAAAAATACCAACGTTTGTTGGTATTTTTATTATCCAGTTGAGCGAGAGGGATGCGAGCCCGAATGGGGTCGCACGCTGATTATAGGGAAGCATGAATAATATCAGCATCTACGATAGCAGCGCCGTATGACACGAAAATTATCGCGATGGCGATTCTTTTCTTTTAGATAATTGACTACACCGTCAATAACATTACCTCCATTCATGATAGTTTTTAATCTAAACCCCTATTGAATGCAGGAAGATTTTTTCTAATACGTCTAGCCCGGTATCAGCCAGCTTTACTAGTAGCGCTTTAATTAAATCCTTGTTCTTATGTTTCTTAGAAAGCTCATTCTGAAGTTTTTCTATTGTTTGTTGCGTTTCAGAATTCAGCTCTGAAAGATGTATGGCAATATTGCTGACGTTTTGATTGTGAATAACGATATGACCCGACTCCTGGTCGCCCCGGGTTTCCATAGTGGCGGTTTTCGGAGATGTATATCCGAATGTTTCGAGATCGACTATAATCTTCCGAACATTAACCTTTGCTTTTTCTAAATCCTCCGTGCGCGCCTTTTGGTCCATAAAGTCGCTAAGGCCAGGCTCACTCATATAATGCACATGTGAGCGAAATTCAATTTTGCCTAGCAATTCAGGATAAGCTCCATCCATTCGTTCGACGCATCGCTGAATGCTAGACCACCACAACTCCACTTCTTGCTTATTAGCTGCATCTAGACGGTCAGCTTCATTGACCTTTTTCTTGAAAAAATCTATCAGATTCTCAGTTGTTAGTTCCATATTAATCTTTTTTTAGCTCCGTATAAACACTATGCCTAAAAGCATCAAGAACGCGTTTCTTAAGACTCTGATTATTAAGGAGCAGAGTGAAGAATTCATTATTACTCATTAACCCTTCAAGCAAGGCCTCATCAGCATCATCATAGAAGCTATAGGCAAAGTCGTCTTCGTTGTTATTCTTAGCGCCAACTTTTAGGTTCTCATTCTTTAGAAGTAGGTCTTTAATCTGAAGCATAGCTTTGGTTGCGACATCAGTATCAAATGTCTGACCGGAAGCCGCATTGATATCGTCGATGATTCTTGAGAGGAGCTGTTCTTCGTCTTTTGTGAGCTTTACTTCAGAATTTGGAAGATTAATGAATGGCTTTGATGTGTGCGGGCCTCCATCATGTTTCTGGGCATACAGGTTCTTGAATTCAACCATATTTACCTTCTTCGTGATATCGATACCATTGTTGGTACCGAAGTCGATATTAGTTAGAAGAGTGGAGAGAAAGATATACTTCTTGAATAGTTCGCCATCAATCTGACCAGTAATGAGTGAAAGAAAATCGTAGAGGCGGACGTAACTTCGGCAAGCTCCAATGAACTCCTTCTTTTTATTGAGGTCTTCGCCAAACATATTACTCATGATAAGGATGCTACGTCGAATGATTTGATTCGCTTCAGCATTTGCATTGATTTTTGTGCGAATATTACCGATACCTTTAGCGTCTTTTGCAGCATTCTCATAGACAACTTTAAAGAGTGCATCAACGTCATAATCAGTTACAACACCGTAACCATCAATTTCCTCGGCCTTATCCCGCAGTTCAGAGACTGAGGCCGTGTTCTTGAGAATAGTGGTAGTGTAATACGGTGCAAACGCATTCTCAATTTCCTCATAAGTATTGACGAAATCTAGAATGAAAGTCTTTTTTGCAAATGGTGCGCACGTACGATTGAGACGAGAAAGTGTCTGGACGGCATTTACCCCGTCGAGTGGCTTCAAGATATACATTGCCGAAAGTTTCGGCTGGTCAAATCCGACCTGATACTTGTTGGCTACAATAAGTGTATTGTAACGGCCAGTATTAAATTCATCTGGCAATTTATCTTCAGAGAAGCCATTAATCCCGCGTTCTGTATATTCAGCCTCATCGTCTAGCTTAACTTTGCCCGTAAATGCCACAAGGGGCCTAATATCGTCAATTGCGTGGTCGGCAAGATATTTCTTTAGAGCAAAGTAGTAGCGAACAGCTTCTTCGCGCCAATTTGTTACAATCATAGCCTTGGCTTGGCCGCCAAGTTCGTTCTTTACGTTATCACGAAAATGAGCAACGATGATTGCGATGCGTTGTTCGATGTTCTCCGGATTCATCATTGCGGTGCGATAGATTTGCTTCTTAGCTTCCATCGTTTTCAAGGTAGGATCATCCTCGCTAGACTTCAATACCCTGTAGAAAGTATTGTATTCAGTGTAGTTGTTGAGTACATCGAGGATAAAACCTTCTTCAATTGCTTGTTTCATTGAATAGAGATGAAAGGCGGCTTTTCTGACATCTCCCTCTGGCGTTACAATATCTGCTCCAAACAATTGTAGCGTAGTTGACTTAGGGGTAGCGGTAAAGGCAAATACGGAAACATTATCTTGCTTGCCATTCTTACTTAATTCGTGCTCAAGAACATCAGAGCCATCAATATCTTCGGCATTTTCTAATGCGGTATTTTTGGCGCCAAGGATTTTTTGTACGGCAGCCATATCTTTACCTGAGGTAGATGAGTGCGCTTCATCGATAATAACCGCAAATCTCTTGTCTTTAAGCTCCTTGGTAAGCTCATTGAAGTTTAAATACAAGAACTTCTGGATTGTTGTTACGATAATCTTCGTATTTCCCCTGAGCGCATCGCGAAGAGTTGAGGAATCATCACCGGATTCTTCGCCGATTGCACGAATAAGACCTACTTGATGATCGATACTCTTTACGGCCTTTTGGAGTTGTTGATCGACAACTAGGCGATCGGTGATAATGATTATGTTATCAAAGATTTGTTTATCTTCTTCGTTATGAAGCGAAGAAAGACGATGCGCAAGCCAGCATATGGTATTTGTCTTGCCAGATCCAGCACTATGCTCAATAAGGTAATTCAGCGAAGATTCGTGATCATAAACATCAGCAAGCAGTTTTTTCACCGCATCACGCTGATGATATCGTGGAAAGATAAGCATTTCTTTATATGATTTCTCGCCAGTCTCAGGATCTTTCTTTTCTTCGCGGACTGTGAAGCAGAAGTTAATCAGAAGCTCAATCATACTATCTGGCGTAAGCACATCATCCCACATATAATGGACGGGATACTCGCCAACACCATCGTTCAACGGGTTTCCGGCGCCAGTCTTTACGCCCTCGCCAGAGCCGCGATTGAATGGCAAGAAAACAGTGTCGATTCCGTCAAGATTAGTAGTCATATAGACTTCGTTCAAATCCATTGCAAAATTGACGACCGTGCCAGCTTTAAACTTAAAGAGACGGTTATTTGGATCACGGGTATTAGTATATTGGTCGATGGCATTGCGATAGTTTTGATGAGAATATTCGCTCTTAAGCTCGCAGCTTACTACGGCTAGGCCGTTTACGAATAGAACGAGATCCACACGCTCACGGTCGCTAATCACGACTTCTTGCATAACAGTGAAACGGTTCTTATTATAAAGCACTTCGAGAGTCGGATTATAAGAAGTTGCGGGTTTATTATAGATGAGCTTTAATGTGGTACCGGTGATCTCTACGCCGTCTTTAAGCACATCAAGGAGGCTGCTTTGGAGAATTTGCTGGTTAATCTTAGCAATAACCAAATCATCGGTATTGTCTTTGTGAATTTTCTTGAGAGTAGCCATTTCCTCCGGTTGAGTGTCGCGGAGAAATGCGAGGAGTTCTTCGGTGTCCATTGCATAGCGCTTGTCGTATTTTTCCTTGGCGATACGTTCGCGGTAGCCCACGTCGCAAAGTCGTGCGATAAAATATTGCTGATACTCTGTCTTTTCGTCTATAAATGTCTTCATTTAACCTCCTTATTATTAGTTTCTACAACCTCCCAGTTCAACGAATACTTTGTTCTGTGTCTATGACTGAGACTTTTTGTCTCAGATTTAATCGCCCTTAGTTCTTCGTACAACCAATCATGAAGCTTTACTTTATAGCGACTCGTGCAAAATCCTTGCGTCGCGATTTTATATCCTTTTTTTGCGCACTCTTTCTTGGGCGCATCTTCAATGAGAAACCATTCTGCGTTCATAATGTAACTGTCTTCGTAGCCGGAACCGGCATATACATAAGTCCATGGATTACCTTTTTCTACCAGATGTTCGATAAGCCAGTAAAATTTACCTGGCGAGGTAGTAAGATAGTTTTTAATGTCTTCGCGATCTTGTCTTATACGATATTCATTATTCCGTCGTTTTAAGTTATCATTCTTAACTTTATCAATAATTATTTTAACTAAACCGCGGATTCCGCTGAAGATTACATAGAAGATCGCCCATGCCACCACAAATAGAATGGCAGTTCTTAAATCATTATTTTCAAAAGGAATACCATTTCTCCATTCACTGGGCATCAATATAACCGTAAAAAATCCGGCAATTAGAGAAAACGCAAAAACTACCCAGCTTTTGTTTAGGAAGAATTTCGCAATTTCTCCGACCATATTACTCATACCGCCCTCTTTTTGCCAGTTACATATTCGTAGATAATAGATTTTTTATAATCGAACAACGATGCCTTTAGCGATCCTGCATCCTGCGCTGTTGCTTCTGTTCCACCACCAGCTCGGCCTATTAAATCTTCAATCTCAGCACATTTTTCATCAAGAAAATCAGCAATAGCGACCTGTTCGCTAAAGCTTGGTTTAGGGCAATAATATCTCATTAATGTTTCAGCATTAATAGTCCAACGATTATCAAAAGAGACTCCATTCCCGTGTATAAACATAGCTTTTGACCAGTATTGAGTTTTAAAGTAATAGTCGTAGTACCGAGGGCATACTTTTTCTTTCGCGACTAAATTAATATATGCGGGGCTTATGACCCCCTCTACTTTAGATATACTGCAATTTGCGCCACTCACAAGATCCATTGGATTTAGCATTAGATCATTTATGTGGACTCGATGATATTTATCATACGATGCAGCCATTTGGCCCTCGTTATTGCTAATATCTCGTATGCGTACGCCGCTTCGCGCGAGAGACAAAACGACGGGATCAGATACTTGATTTTCTTCCTTTCTGCGCCAAAACAAGTCTTTTACTCGACAAACTTCCCATTTTACAGGGATTGCTCCGATCCAGGATATTTTTGAATCTTTCAAGCCACCCATTTTAGACCTCCTTAAATAGTTTTACAAATCGTTGTTCAAGTTCTTCGCTAGACTTTAAGATTTGCTTCTCTAAAGTATCACTATCTTCGGGTTTATTGAATTCGTAGAAGTATCTAATGAACGGTATCTCGGCTCCAATTTTATCTTCGTCAAAATATCTCGCTGTTGGACGGTATGGTAAAACCTCTCGGGTCATAAATTCATCGATATTTTCGCTTATTTTTACTACCTCGGAATCCTTTGTACTCTTGTCGAAAAGAATCTCGCCATTTTTCTTGTATTGCATTTCAGCCGTTTCGTCTACCTTGGAAAGGCCATCGGCAATCTTATCGATTAGCTTGACATCTTGCGTGATTGGGCTTAATATTCCCGTCAAAACCGGAAGAAAGGCGGATTTAGAGTTATATTCCGTGGTATTAACCGATTTGCTCAACAGCTCAATGATGGAATCATAGGTTACTTTATTTGCGTGATAATTGTCAATCTGTTTCTGCTCTTTGTCTGTTAGCTTAATCGCTTTTTCTAGTATGCTAGCTTTAGCCTCATTATAAAGAGAATCTAGGCTTCCAGAAGAGAGCATGCTTGCAATCCTACTTTTAGATAATGAGTAACTTCTTTGCATAGGCTGCATAATCGTATACTCCTTATAAATAAATTCACTATTTAAGAAAATTTTGGAGTATCTTGCATCTGATTTTTCGAATTTTTTGTAGAGTTCTACAATTTTCTTTCTGTCGGAATTGGATATCTCATTTTTCTTCAATCCCATAAGCCTGCGAAGACGATGATAGAAAGTGGATGCATCAATAAGCTGTATTTTTCCGCGACGTTCTTGACGTTTATTTTTCGAGAGTATCCATACATATGTTTGGATACTCGTGTTATAAAATAAGTCTTGGGGAAGCGCGATTATAGCTTCAATCAAATCTTTCTCTAGTAGATAGCGACGAATTTGCGATTCACCCGACAAGGTGTTACCGGTAGACATAGGGCTATAATTCTCAATTATAGCAGCACGTCCATTGAAGTCATCCATTTTATCGACAGCAGATTGCAAAAAGAGCATTTGTGAATCGCCGCCAGACGGCAAGCCGGCACCCCAGCGACCATCTTTACCTCGACGGTATTCGGCACGAACAGCATCTTCCTGACCCTGCTTTGCATCTTTACCCGACCATGGAGTGCCAAATGGTGGGTTCTCGATAACCAAGCGCATCTTTTGATTCGGAAAACAGTCTTCTTTAAAAGTATCAGCATGACGAAAGTTGTCTGCATTCTGGCCCTTGATCAGCATTTCAGCAAGACCAATAGACCAGCTGACGGAATTGTATTCCTGCCCAAAGAGACGGACATTGGCGCTTGGGTTCATGGCCTTAATGGAATCAAATGCGGTCGAAAGCATGCCGCCAGTACCACAAGCTTGGTCGCAGACGGTCACGACCTTTTGCGGATCCTTGAGGTCGTCACATCCCTCGGACATGAGAACTTCAACAAGCATTTTAATAATGTCGCGACCAGTGTAAAATTGGCCTGCGTCCACATTTTCGAAGAAACGTCCAATGAGATTTTCAAAGATGTAACCCATCTGAACGCTATCATAAGTCTTTGGCGACAAATCTAGCTCAGAGAAATCTTTTACGACAGAGTAGAGACAGCCTTCTTTGTCCATTTTCTTAATATGGGAATCGAGCTCGAGACCACCCAGAATGTCGCGGACATTTTGCGAGAATCCGCTAATATATTCCTTAAAGTTAGTAGCGATGTTGTTTGGATCGTTGCAGAGTTCGGCTAAGGTATAGCGACTTGTATTGTAGAACTGGTAGCCTGTGATTTTATATAAAAATTGCGCAGGGAGATTGTTATTTTTTTCGTAATTTTCGAGAATTTCCTGCTTTGTATCGATTAAAGAGCATTCAAAACGGCGCACAATTGTCATCGGAATGATGACATCGCCGTACTTATCTGGCATGTAAGCACCTCGTAGCTTATTGGCTATACCCCATATAAAATTTGCTTCGTTTGCAACACTGGAACTATTGCGCCCGATTTGCTCGTGTTTTTCGCTGTCACGACTTGCTTCAATAATGTTTTCCAAAGTAATTTCTCCGCAATTAACTTAGTGAAATCTTTAATTTAATTATATCACAAACCGTCCATACACTCCGTCACCCCCTCGCAACGAATCTTCCGCGACAGAGCATGAGCCGGCTTATGTGATTAGCACTAGTGAGCCGACGTTAGCTCAACTTTAAATAATGGAAAATCATAACTTTAAAAACTACTCCTGTTATTTTCAGTTTTGACTTTAAATAATGAAGAATCGCGACTTTAAATAATTCAGTCAATAACAGCCATGTTTTCCGCCCAAGCTCAGGGGAACGAACTTGAGACCGCGGTTTTGTGATATAATCATAAGTAGTAATATTTATCAGCAGTGGAGATAATTCTAGTAATGACGGAAAGGACCGATTTTTGAAAAGCGCGAAAACAAATTTGGGGTATGCTCGTAATTTGGGGCAGTTTTTTAGTCCGGCGGTGCTGGTCGAGAAATGTGTAAATTTGATGAAAAATTGTGGGAGACTGCTGGAGCCGGCGTGCGGGAATGGGGCCTTTCTGCCAGCGAAGGCGAAAAGTACAGAAGCGGTTTTTATTGAGATCGACGAAAAGGTGGCGCCGGAAGGGGCGGTGGTGATGGATTTTTTTGATTATCCGACGACGGAGAAATTTGAGACGATCGTTGGGAATCCACCGTATGTTGATAACGCATTGTTTGCGGTTAAACATAAAACTGGAATTAAATGTCAAGCGAATCTTTATCTTTATTTTCTGGAGAAATGTTACTATCATTTGGCGGAGCACGGGGAGATGATTTTGATTGTGCCGCGGGAATTTATTAAGCAGACTTCAGCGAGACTGGTGAATAATTTGCTCTGCAACAATGGGACGATTACGCATTATTATGATTTTGGTGACCAGAAATTATTTACGGAGGCTTGTCCGAATGTATGTATTTTTCGTTATGAAAAAGGCAATTTCTCTAGGAAAACTGAGACTTTTGAGGGCATTTTTAGCCAAAAGAATAATGATGGGATAGTTTCGTTTGTGCGCGATGAGGATAATGCGACGATTGGGGATTTTTTTGAAATTAAAGTCGGCGCGGTGGCTGGGAATGATAGTTTGTTTGAGCATGCGGAGGGAGTGGAATTTGTTTTCTCGAAAACACGGAAGACTGGAGAGCTAAAAAGACGACTATACCGGACTTACCATGAGGATTTGGAGCAATATAAGGAAGTTTTAATACAGCGGAAGATTAAGGCGTTTAGTGAGGAGAATTGGTTTGATTGGGGACGGCCGGTGAGGTTTCGGGAGGGCGAGCCGAGGATATACGTCAATTGTCGCACGAGGGTCGCGGAGCCGTTTTTTCTGAATGAGTGCGAAAGGTGGGACGGTTCCCTGCTGGCACTTTTTCCGAAAAAAGAGATGGATTTGGAAAAAGCTGTTAATATATTAAATAGGATGGACTGGAATAGTTTAGGGTTCATGACGGGAGGGCGATATATATTTTCACAAAGATCATTAAAGGAGACGCCAATTGATGGAAAATTATTTGAGTAAAATGGTGGAATATATTAAGGAACATCCGGTGAATTTATCAACGCGGGTGACGCTAGGCGGAGACGGCAGAATCGACTCGACGATCAATGAGGATGAAGTAATTAGACATCTGCAAGAAGTGCCGGAATTTAAGCAGATAATCATGACTCCACCGCCGCGGGCGTTTTATGATTTTGCGATTACGGACGGAGGCAAAACGATTTATGTGAATATTAAAGTGTCAGATTTTGCGAATCATGCCGCGGATAATTGTTCATCGAAGGAAGGACTGGCGCATGCCTTGACGGGGCTAACAAGTTTTCCGACAGGCTTTGTGAAATTCCATGAGATTATCTGTAATAATATCAGAAGTGGATACGACTATTATTTCTTGGTCGTGAATAAAAGAGATCATTCCGATGCGTATTGGACATCGCTAAAACGGATTAAGGTTTTAGTTCCGAATGGAAATAATTTGCCGTTTCAGTGCGATTGGGCTTCGAATCGGGAGTTTTCGGGGCGGAGCGAAGAAGAGGCGACGAGATATTTGTTAGAGATTTATTTGAAAAGTTGGGAGAAAAAAGTCGGCGGTTTTCCGTTTGACATTAAGAAACTTTTGGAGGCGGGGGAGGAGCTGGTGAAGTAAGTTATGACTGCGAGTTGAGACGATCAGGGCTGAGCGGAGTAATAATATAGTCCCGATCTTCGCGGAGATAGTTTTCAGGAGAAGTGAAGAGATTTCTTAGAGGAACGACGCGACCAGTGGATTCTTCGACGAGATAAACCCAATAACGATCAGCGTGTCCTAAAGCAAATTGGAATTCATTCACCGACATGGGGAATTTTAGGTCACCGTTCGGAGCGATAGACTTGACTTCGATATAGAAGACTTGGTCGGAAGTTTCGAGTTTAATATCGTAGCCATAACCATCGCCAGCGTCAAGATTAACGCCTTGATCCTTCGCGTAACCGCTCCACCAAGTAATTTTGGCATCGGGATATTCCCTGCTGAGAGCCTCGAGCGCAATTTGCTCGGCACGGAGACCTTTCGCAGCGCGACGCGAATTTAGCTCGAGAAAACGTCGAGAAGTCATAGCTGGACGCGAATGACCAGCGCGAGAGTTCCGCGAAACTTGAGCGGCTGGTTCCGGGGAGGAAGTTTTATGGTCCGATTGCGCAGAAAGCCAAGTCGCCGGATCGATAATCTCGAATTCGGGGAGGTTTTCGGAACTGGTTGAATCGACTGGAGATTTAGATTCAGATTCAGATTCGGGCTGTTGAGCAGTGAGCTGAGGTTTAAGCTGGTCGATCAATTCGTCGATGCGGCCGAAGCGTAAGTAAGTTTCGAATTTCGAGGAGGTGTTGATGAGATCAAGAATCATGGATTTAGGAAAATCTTGCAGTCTAGCGAGAAGAGACTGATGATGACGCTCGTAATCTTGCTGACAATCAACCGAAGTAGAGTTTTTGAGCAAAGGAAAGGCGGCGAGCAACGATTCACGCAAATCTGCGGGAGAAAGCAAAGTAGAAGAAAGGTCAGTCGATTCAGAATCGGGGAGAAAATGCTCGAATTCGGAAAGTAAAACCTTCCATTCGGATTGGCGCTCTGAGTTTTTCAGGAGTTCGGAGTATAAAATATTACAATAACGCGAGAATTCTTGATCACGCAAGTTTTGGAAATTAGCCAGGTTTTGCTCTGTATAGTCGATAAAATCGGAACTTTTAGCGCCATCTAGGAAGGTTTTAGCGTCATGCCAATAGGCATTGTCATTCTTTTGGATATATTCGGCGCGATTATCCTCGTTGATGAGGGCGTAAATATCTTTAATAATCAATTCATTGCTAATATCAAAGATTTCGGAGATTAGTTCGCCGATGGCTTTGCGGAAGTTAATATTGCGGCGCAAATCATCGAGTAAAACATAAGAATCGGGAACGGCGAGATAATATTCCGAGCGATTTTGATGATGAGCAGCGAAACTGAAGTCCTCGAGGCGACGTTTCTGGCCATCGATGCTAATTTCAGCGCGAGAAACGAGGTTGATTTTCAGACGTTTAATCCGACTACGATCAGCATCAGTCGAACAATCCATCCAACGCAGAGCGAGAATGCCGATGCGGAGATCCTCCCAGTCGGTTTGGAACTGGTAATCAAGATAGTGCGGAATAGGTTGGCCGGAAATCTGGAGGCGAATATCTTTGGGCTGGGCGCCGAGCCAGGCTTTAATTAGATTAGAGTTGCGGCGGGAAGGAATATGAATAAAATGCAAGTCGTAGGCGGCGCAAAGATTATTTTGGAGATAACGACCAGAATAATAAACTGAGCGAGCAGGATGGAAGGCTTGATCATGACAGAAAAGTTGGCCGGACTCGAGAAAGTCAGACAGAAGATCGGGGTCAGGACGCAGAGGATTATCGCGCTGAATCAGTTCGCTATATAGGCGGCGAGAAATCGAACCGTCATGGGAATCAAGCTCAGGTAAGACCTGGAGAAGGTTGTAAATTTGAGTAGCGGTTAAATTTGGGAAATGCTCAGCGAGTCCGAGATCAGACTGAAGAGTAGGCCAATCTCGATTCTCCAGACCGAGGATTTCGTAAAGTTTTTCCAAGGAAATACCAAGGAGGCCGGGTGCGCGATTTTGGAGGGTGTCGTAGAGAATGATTTGGTCGGGAGCATATTTTTGGCCGGCAAACTCGATCCAAGGCGTATGACGCACGAGATAGGCGAGATAACCGACTTCTCGAAAAGTATTGCTAAGTTTCACGGAAGGACGGCGAGTTGATGAAAGAGTAAGGTAGGTAGAAGTAGTTTCACAAAATTGATCGAGATGAACAGATTTGAGATGGAGGAGAAGTTTTGCAACCTCTCGCGTTGAAAAGGTTTGGAGTAGATGGGTGAAGTTCGGCAAAGCGGAATTCGCTCCGACGGAGTCGAGAATGGGATATTTCTCATAAAACTCCCGGAGGCTACGGAAACTGACAGCGGAATTATTGATGCGAAAATCAAGGTTTAGTAGATGTTCTACGAGATAATGCACGTAATCATGGTCTTTAATCTCGGCTTGAATAAGTTGCGGGACTGTACGGACATGGACTAATTCGGAATTAAGAAGAAAAGCTCGCCATTCATCTATCGTCGCACCGGCGGGAGCGGGAATTTCGGCGAGGAGTTCGCTGGGAGAGTAGAAAAGCGAATTATAATAATATTCAGAGCCATATTCTTGACCAAAGTAAAGCTCGTCGGAAGATTTTAGTTCGCCAGATTGGCTAGGCAGAACAAGATCGAAGTTGTCTTGATTGATAATATCATGATCGCGATTGCGCCAAACCCAACTTAGATATTCAGGAAGAAGACTAGGCTTAGCAAGGAGACGGGAGTGAATATTTTCGAGAATAACGGCGGGATCATACGGAAGAACCTCGAAATTCGCAAAAGTTTCACGGAGAGTTTGAGCATTAGAACCAAACTGGTCGAGAAGAGCATTTTGGAGGTCGGGGTGAATGAGTCGGAGCGAAGTGAAACTGGGTAGATCGAATTTTGCGCCCGAGAAAGGCTGGAAATAAAGCGATCCAGTTTTAACTGGACGTTTGCGGTCGTCGATGAGAAGACCGGCGGGAAGCCGATCAGGAAACTTATATTCTTGAAAGAAAGCATAGAGACACTCGGCGCGCTCATTAATACTAAACTGAGCTTTAGCTAAATGCTGCTCAATGGCGGCGCAGAGATCAGATTCATCAACACGACTGGAGCCATGATTCTGAAGCCAAGAATCATCTTCGCCGGTTAAGGCGTAAAGAGCAAGGTTCGGAAGCGGAGAGATAAAATCACTAAAATCTTGCGTGAGATACTGAGACTTAGCAGCGGAAGTATAGCCGCTGCGGGCGAGAGGAATGATTTTAGCAGATTGCATAACGGATTGATATTCGGTATCGAAATCAAAATCGTTTAAGTCAAGATCATTATCGAAGCTAGCGGTCGGCGTGATACTATGGAGGCGAGCCCAGCGTGGCTGCCGAGAATCGAGATCCGCGCGGTCAAGAGATTCGAAAACGGCAACTTCATCAAGCGCCGGGAGACGAAGGCGCTCAGCGGACGCAGCGATAAGGCGAATCAATTTCTTCAGCAGGGTAATATTCTCAGCACTTTCGACGAGCGACTTGCGATTTGAAGTCAATTCAAAAGTGCCGTGACAGAACCACGGAATCGGAAAACTGACATGAGTAGGCAGGAAAGAATAGAGCAAATGTTCATCGGGATTAGTAGCGAAGCGCGGATAGGCGACGGCAAGTTGATAATTTTTCGTGCCCAGGACGCCGGATTCAGTGTAAAAATCAAAAGTGCGATCAAAAGTCTCGGAGCCGGCAATTCCGCGAATAGTAACTTGGTGCTTGTCTGAGTTTTGGTTGCGGAGATAAGTACGAATCTTACCATTTTGGTCGATCGTCAAACTATCGAAGTTTTCGATGAAAAGAAAAGTGCTGGCGGTAATTTCGTCAAGTTGATAATTGATCGTAGCAAGACTGTCGGGCTTCAAAGTAATTTCGATAGTGGTTGTAAAATCGCCGAGGTCGCGGGACGGGATAATTTTCGGCGCAACGAGAATGGCGGTGGGCTGAGTAATTCCCTGCTCGGCGAAAAAATCGCGGGCGATCGCAGCGCTAAAAGCGACGGACAGACCAGTGGAATAGATACGGATTTCTTCGGCCCAGTTTAAAATCGAGCGAAAACCGAGACCTTTGTTGCCGATGAACTCAGGTTTATTGCGCTTTGAGGAAATGTTCGGCATCATGATAGATTCGATGCCGGCAGCGTCAAAAGGAATGCCAGTGTTGCTAATGCTGAGACGATTACCATCGAGCTTAAACTCGACTTTTTGAGCTTTCTGAGGATCTTTTTGATCGACAGCGTTTTGAAGCAATTCAAGAATTTCACGGCCGGCGTATTCATTGCGATTTTCTTCAGCCGCGTTATAGTCGCGCACAATTTGTTGGGGTTGGATTTGGTAGATTTTGAGATACTTTGCGCGAAAATTGGTAACCACTTGATTGAGGTCCATACTTCCATTATAGCACACATAGTTAATTTTGTCAATAGATTTTGCAATATTTTGAGGAAAAGTGAAGCATAACAGGGATTTTTGTGAGAAAAAGAGGTGAAAAATATGATAGAATAGAGGTATGAGTAAATTAGAAGATATTGTGAGTCTATGTAAGCGGCGGGGGTTTGTTTTTCAGGGGTCGGAAGTGTATGGCGGGATGGCAGGAACTTGGGATTTTGGGCCGCTAGGGGTGAGCTTGAAGCGGAATTTAATGAATGAATGGTGGAAATTTTGGGTGGAAAAACGAGATGATATGTACGGGGTGGATGCGGCGATTATTATGAATCCGAAAACTTGGGAAGCATCGGGACACGTCGCGACGTTTGCAGATCCATTAGTGGAATGCAAGGCTTGCCATGGAAGGTTTCGGGCGGATAAGCTGGTCGAGGGAGCGACGGAGAGCATTACGACGGAAGAATTTCTGGCGGCGGACGTGTGGTGTCCGACCTGCGGGAAGAAAGATTGGAGCGAGATTCGGAAGTTTAATATGATGTTTCAGACGCATGTCGGTCCGGTGGCGGACGAGACGAGCGTGGCATATCTCCGACCAGAGACGGCGCAAGGGATTTTTACGAACTATAAAAATATTGTCGATACGATTTATCCGGATTTGCCGTTTGGACTAGCGCAACAAGGCAAGGCGTTCCGGAACGAAATTTCGCCGCGCGATTTTATCCTCAGGGATCGAGAATGTTCGCAGATGGAGATTGAATACTTTGTCCGGCCGGAGGAATGGGAGGAGAATTTTGAGAAAATGCGCAAGTTGCAACACGAGTTTCTCGAGGAAGTAATCGGGTTGCCGAAGGAAATGATTCATGAACTTGAGGTGCCGGCGGAAGATCGGGCACATTATAGCAAGCGGACGATTGATTTTATGTTTGATTATCCGAACGGCGAGGAAGAACTGATGGGGATGGCGTACCGGACGGATTTTGACCTAATGAATATCCAGAAGGCGTCGGGGAAGTCGATGGAATACCGAGACAAGACAACTGGAGAAAGTTTTGTGCCACATGTAATCGAGCCGAGTATTGGAGTGGAGAGGCTGTTTTTGGCGGTGATGAGTGCTGCGTACGCGGAGGAAGCGGAACGGGTAGTCTTGAAGTTGCCGGAGAATTTGGCGCCATATAAATATTGCGTGTCACCGCTACTGAAGAATAAGCCGGAATTAGTCGCGAAAGCGCGCGAAGTTTATAGGATTTTGAAAGAGAAATATACGTTTGTGACTTGGGACGATTCGGGGAATATTGGGAAGAGATACAAGAAGCAAGACGAAATTGGGACGCCGAAGTGCGTGGTGATAGATTTTGAGAGTTTGGAAAATGATGATGTGACGATTCGCGACCGGGATACAATGGAGCAAGAGAGAGTGAAGATTAGCGAATTATAGGAACGCGCGGGACCTTTTAAGAAAAGGTTAAGCCCAGGAGAAATCCTGGGCTTAATGCTAGTGGCTAGCATGCTGTGGTGCTGCCGGTTAGGTTAATAGGCGGCGCATAGATAATCGGATTATTGGCGCCGCAATTGCGAGGTGGAATTGGTAGGATGTTAGAAATGGAGCGAGTACGGGATCCGGCCGACTCGTTTTTCCTTTTTGCCGAGGAGTCTAGAAAGAGCGAAAATCGCCAACTCAAATTCGCGCCGGTTCTCCGGATAAAGGCGTCGATTATACTCGACATTATTCTCTTCGCAAAGCTTGCGAAGAGAATGGTAGGCGTGGATTTGCTGAGTGGTCGGCGGGAAGTCAAAGGGCAGAGGTGTCGATTCAGAACGTCCCGAGACTTCGGCAAGTTCAGCAAATTCATCATATTCTCCAAAATCGTTAGGTTCGTCACGCTCTCCGAACTCATTAGAGTCATCGTACTTGCCGAATTCGTCAGAATCGTCATATCGCCCAAATTCACCTGAGCCGTCGTATTCTCTGAATTCGCCAGGATCGCTCGATTCAGTCTGCATCATAATGGCAATCTCGCGGCGCTGCTCGGCGACCGCTTCGCACATCTCATAATATTGCAGAAGCTGATCGTCATGCCAGGGCATAGTCGGGTCGAGTTCGAGGTTTGAGTCAGGCAGAAAAAGTTCGGTAGAACTGGCAATATATTCTTGATATCGCCGAGTTAAACCGATCTTGATCTTGCCATCGTTGAAAGTGGCGTAGTCAGAGATACGACGTTCCCAAGGACGTAGATCCTGGGATTTTTTCTTCCGAGACTTAACCTTAACGCTAACCTCGACCTGAACGTCGTCGGGCGCATCGACTTGGACATTAACTTTTATGCCTTGCGGTAGTTCAGGGGGCATAGACGGCGGCGCGGAAGTCGCGGGAGCCAGAGGCAGTTTCGATGTCTTAGGGATTTTTGGCGCCTGGGATACTTTAGTCACCTTGGGTTTTTGAGCCGTTTGAGACGGCTGGGATGTTTTGGACGCTTTGGTCGTTGCGGACTTAGACGTCTCGGCTGTCGCGGATTTGGGCGACTGGGTTTTCGGGGTTTTGGAAGTTTTAGAAGTTGTGCGGGCTTTAGCCGCCTTAAAAGTTTTACCCATCTGGTCATTTCCTCCTTTGGTTACACCAGAGCTGTAAGTTACCTAAGATAGCAAGAATTTTGCACCTTGGATAGTAGGACAGGTAGTGCAGAATTTGTCAGTACCTTATCTTTCCATTGTATCACACTTTACCAAAAAAGTCAATACCAATTACGCTAGATTAGGGCATTCGGAGCGCTTTGAGGAGTTTTGGTGAATGAAGGGACGAAATAAAAATAAGGCTAGCCCTAGCAATATGGCAACAAATAGGTTACAATTGTATAGTTATGACAGAAACAAAGCAAAAAGGTAAAAGCGAAAAGACCGTCGGGCGGACGATGCATTATTTTTGGCGGGAAATCGTCAAGTATAAGTGGTATTCACTGGGGATGATAATCGTGACGCCGATTGTGGTGTTTATTCGGGCGATTTTGGCGCCGCTAGTGTTTGCGAATTTGATTGAAAAAGTGTCGCTGGGACTACCTTTTGAGGAGTTGATCCGGACGGCAGCGTTTGAAGTGGGAGCGTTTTTGGTATTATATATCGTTAATAAACTAGTGCTGGAAGAGTTAAGATTATATTGGTGTTGGAAAATGGAAGTTTTGGCGATGTACGACTTGTCAGTGCTGTGTTTTGATGTGATTTCTGAGCAGTCAATGCAGTTCCATAATGACCGATTCTCAGGTTCGCTGGTGTCGCAGACGAATAAGTTCGTAGGGAGTTTTGAGCGGCTGATCGACGTGGTGATTTGGGATTTATGGCCGATGATTGTATATATTTTGATGGTCGTGTGCGTTTTGGCGCCGCAGGTGCCATGGTTTGCGGTGGGATTAGTGGCGTTTATTATATTATACGCGCTAGTGGCAGGGCTGACTTTCCGGAAGACTGCTTATCTCAACGATGAAGCGGCGGAAGCGGAAGCAAAGCAGACGGGACAACTGGCGGATTCGGTGTCGAATATTATTTCGGTAAAATCGTACGCAAAAGAGTCGCATGAGCGGAGGCGGTTTGCGAATTTTGCGCGGACGACGATGGATCGAAACTACGATTTGATGTGGGCAACCGTGCGAAGAGATATTGGATTCAGCACGGCGCAGGTGGGGATTACAGCGCTGATTGTAGTGTTTTTGCTATGCGGACGAGAGTGGCTAGGGATTTCAATTGCGACTTTGATTTTGATCGTGAATTATGCGCAATCGGTGCAGAGCGAGCTATGGAGCATTAATCATATTTTCAAGGGGATTAACCGGGTATTCGGAGACGCACACGAGATGACTCTGATCCTAGATATGAAAGATGATGTAGTAGATGAGCCGGAAGCGAGGGATCTGATACTAAAAGACTCAGCGGTGGAATTTCGGGAGATTAGTTTCCGACATAAAGACGCACGGGAGGAGATTTTTCATAATTTCAACTTGCAAGTGAAGGCGGGGGAGCGAATTGGGCTAGTGGGAGTTTCAGGAAGCGGAAAGACGACTTTGACGAAGTTGTTGCTGAGGTTTGCGGATGTGGATGCTGGGGAGATTCTCGTCTCAGGACAAAATATTCGTGAGGTGACACAGAAGAGTCTGCGGGAGAGTATTGCGTATGTGCCGCAGGAGACTTCACTGTTTCATCGGTCGATCGCTGAGAATATTGCTTACGGACGACCGAATGCGACGCAAGAGGAGATTGAGCGGGCGGCGAGACTGGCGAATGCGCATGATTTTATTGCGGATTTGCCGGAAGGGTATGAAACGCTGGTGGGTGAGCGAGGAGTGAAATTGTCGGGCGGACAGAGACAGAGAGTGGCGATCGCACGGGCAATTTTGAAGGATGCGCCGATTTTGGTGCTGGACGAGGCAACTTCGGCGCTGGATTCGGAGTCGGAGGCTTTGATTCAGGGGGCGCTGGAGCAGTTGATGCAAGGGCGAACGAGCGTAGTGATCGCGCATAGACTATCGACGGTGGCGAGCCTGGATTGGATCGTGGTGCTTGAGGATGGGGAGATCGTGGAGCAGGGGAGCCATGAGGAGTTGCTGAAGAAGGGCGGGGCGTATGAGAGGCTGTGGAGTAGGCAGAGCGGGGCATTTATGGAGGAAAAATAAGTATTTTTAGACGCGCTCATCGTCGTCTATCGTTACAAAGCTTTATCTAGCAGCGAAATAACTATTTTAGACACGCTTGATTCAGCCCGCCGTCGCGGGTGAATCTGCGCTTCGCCACGGCGCCGTCCTTGTGGAGAGTCTAAAATAGTTATTTCGCTGCTAGTTGGCGCTTTATGGCGATTGGCGTGGAGAGCTGAAAAATACCCATCGTGCCACTAGTCGGGGTCATGATGCTGAGGGAGAAGCCAGCCTGGCGCCGATCGTTAGTGGAGGAGCGAAGAGTACCTCGGCTGATATTGAGATAGAAGGCGTCTTTAGGACTAGCGGGAAAAGCGACGGATGTCCAGAGAATTGCGATACCACTAGCATCTCGAAGTGAGCCGTAGGAGAGTGCAATATCGCCACTACGGACGAAATACATAGATTAGAGTTATCAAGAGGAGGGGGAAGCCGAGAAAGCGGCTGTTGCTATGAGAGGAGTAAGCGTACGTAGTGTTGAGGTTGAAATAAGAGGAATAGCTAAGATTAACGGGGTAAGCGGTAGAGGACCAGTAGTATCCGGCGTCGTTCGCGCTGCGGAGCGAACTACGTGGTAGGGAGATATTGCCACTACGGACGAAATACATGGGAAAGCAATCATGCAGAGGGGGAATCCGTAGAAAAAGTAGTTGGCATCTGATGAATTAACACGATCTGGGTTAAAACGAAGATTAAAGGGACCATGAACATTATCGGAATAGGTAGTAGAGGATTGGAAATATCCATAGTACCCCACAGATCGAAGCGAGCCTTCCAGAAGGTTTATATTGCCACTACGGACGAAATACATAGGAGAGTAATGAAGATATTACTGCTTGAGTTTTTGAAAAGTTTATGCAGTGAGGCTGCGCTGAAAATGTTGAGGAAATGTTGGAAAAGTGTGCAAAGGGCCAGTTTTGAGGCTGGGTTTTAAGGAAAATGTCTAGGAAAAATAGAAGAACTGGAAATTCAGTGAGGAGGACAGAGAGGTAACATTGACTTTATAGGAGAATATGATAGGATAGGAGACGTGGAACGTGGGGATCTGGAACTTTAATTTGATAGAGAAAACTCATCAAAGCCATAGAGAGAAGTTCAGGGGTCGAACGGCGACGAATTAGTTGGAAACTAGAGTAAGAATAATGTTGAGCAGGGGAGGTGCTAAAATATGATTAGATTACCTGAGCAGGCGGAAGTATGGGACGTAACAAAAGAAGGGAGTTGGAGCGAGGAATTGACCTTGCCGGCGCCGAGAGGTGAATTTGGGCTGCCAGACTACAGCAGATATGGCGAAGAGATGATCTGGGAGGCGATAAAATTATATCTCGGGGGCGACTTTGACTTCGAGTCGGAGTTCTTTGCGACTTTTAAGCCTTGGCTGGTTAAATTCGTGCGGGCTGGGCTGACGCTTAGGAAAGGAAGGGCCTTGGTCGAGGAAGATGGTCTGCGGGATTTTATTGGGCTGACTTTGCCGTACTACAGAATGAATACGTTGTTTGCAGATAAACGTGCGAGCCGCTTTAACAATGCGAGTTGTTGCATATATTATCGCCCGTCCATTGCTCACCCTAAACGTTTCAGATCTCCAGCATGTTTTAGCTATTACGGATTAAGAGAGCGCTGCTTAAACAATTTGTTGAAACGTTGGGAAGTCGAGTTGGAACTGCTGAGGATGCTGCCGAAAGTGCATCAGATCGGAGCGGAGATATGGCGAACGAGCGGATGGACGTTTGAGATGGAGCCGATCGATCGGAACGGGTTTATATTGACTCCAAAGGGAGCGTGCTTTCGGTGCGAAGGTGAGTTTAACCAGGAGGGGCTGGAAGGAGTGAAGAAAATCGTGGATCTGAATCTGGCAATAATGCAACTTGAGGAGGAATAGATTAGCAGAATCTATCAAAAGTAAGAATAGTCGCCTGAAAGGGCGGCTTTTCTATTGACTTTTCTGACGATGTGTGATATAATGGAGGGATAGGGATGTTTTTTGGGCGAAAATCTTGATCCCCTGCTCGAGAGTGGTAAAGAAGGTGGTCAGAAGGCTGAAGTCGAGGAAATCAAAGCCAGGGGTTCGGATTAAGGAGCGGGGGCTAAGGCCGACGCTGAGACTGGAACTGAAACTGCGGGGCGGGAGGAGATTTTCGACAAAAGATGGAACCTTAGAAATTTGGAGTCAAAACTAGGCTAATCCAGAAAGGAGGGGAGAGAATGGATGAGACGGAGAAAAATCCGAAAATGGCAACTGAGGCAGAAGCGGCAGAGAAGGCGCGAGAATCGCGAGCAGGAGAAATTGAGACTGCTCAGGGAAATACAGTGGACTTTGAAGAAATAAGTCCGGAAGCAAAGCAAGCGACGATTTAGTGGAAGGAGAATGGAAATGGAATTAAGAAGCGAGAATGAAATAATGGATGAGATGAATGAGAAAGAAGTACGAGAAGTGGCTACAGGCGACGCTGAGACCGGCGAGGGCGAAGAAGAAATGGAAACGCCGAGGTACGAGTTCGAACGTTGGTTTGATTCGGAGAAATGGAAAATCGACCAGACGCGGACGGAAGTTGATGCGGCGGCGAAACTGGAGGCTGAGAATGCCAGGCTGCAGGAAATTCTGAAGGAACTGCTAGTAGAAGCGTACCGGACGGGCAAGATCGATATAAAAGTGAAGTCGGCTCCGTGTCTCGGAGAAGGAGACTGTGAAGTTACAATTGTGACTCAGGGGCCAGAAAGTCCTGAGACATTTAGGTCTGTAATCTCTCCGCATCCGACAGAGACGTTGTTGGCCTGCCTAGAAGACGACGTACGAAAACTCCGCGGAACAATCGAAGTGATTCAGGTCTGGGAAGCGCTCCAGCAACTGAAGCCGCGGATGTTAAGAGTCGGGATGGTCACCAAAGCGAGGCA
Organism: uncultured Candidatus Saccharibacteria bacterium; assembly: GCA_964485445.1. Classification (GTDB taxonomy): domain Bacteria; phylum Patescibacteriota; class Saccharimonadia; order Saccharimonadales; family Saccharimonadaceae; genus Nanosyncoccus. The sequence continues at coordinate 68,719 of CAZAJJ010000003.1, forward strand.
GGAAGGACGCATCGAGAATGCAAGTGTCGATGTGGAACATCCGGAAACACTTTGGGGAGATACACATGGCGTATATGGCACAAAGTTGAAACTGAATTGGGAGACGTATTTTCAGATTCGGATGATTTTGGAGCGACTGGAGGCTGGCAAGATGCTGGGCGAAGTGCAGAAGGATTTGGATTTGCTGGGCTGGAGCGTGAGATGTGGGGAGATGGACGGACATGACGTACTCGTGGTTGCGAGAGAAAGCACGAGAAGTGATGCCGGGGCCGTCCTGGAGCGGATACGTTTGACGCCGCGGGATTTAGGTCGGCTGAAGAATGCGATTCAGGTTAAGGCTACTGCGGTCAGGCGGACGACAGAAGAACATGAGGAGAGCCGAAAGGCTAGCGTGAATTATGCTTTGCCAGGCGAAAGAAGGATGCCGTGGGCAGAGAAAATGACGCCGTAAAGGTTATTAGGAAAAATAGCAGGCTTGAGCCGGAGTTTAGTTTTGGCGACAAAGTGAAAGTCCCCTTTCAGAGGGGACTTTTTTAAGCACGGACAGCGTACAGCATAGGACTTTTCAGGCTTATTAGAAACTGAAAATCGGAGATTATTGGTTGTTCCAGCGATCAATCGCGTCTTTGATGACTTTCTTGGCCTCGTCGGTGCCGGCAAATTCCTTGACCTCGGTCGTACCGGGCTTTTTGAGATCCTTGTAGTGATTAAAGTGGAAGCGAATTTGCTCGATCAAGCGAGCGGGGAGATCTTCGAGGGTCTGATAGGCGTCGCCATTATTGCGATCGTCAGCGACGACGGCGATGATTTTATCATCGACTTCACCGTCATCGACGAATTTCATGACGCCGAGGACTTTGGCCTCGGTATAGATACCGGTAGTTAAAGGCTGGTCGGTAATCAGCAGAACGTCGAGTTCGTCGCCATCTTCGTCGAGAGTCTGCGGAATAAAACCATAGTTACAAGGCTTTGCGAAGGCAATTGGCTCGATGCGGTCAAGCATGAAGCAAGCGTTTTTGCGATCCCATTCGATTTTGTGGTTGCTGCCGGTCGGAATTTCGACGACGACGTTGATCGTGCCGTTTTCGTAATCGCCAGGGGTGAGAATTTTATTAAAATCTGCCATAATAACTCCTTGTTTATAGAAACATTATAGCACGGTTTATAATTTTGCGTGATGAGAGCCTGTCAAGATTCGGAAGCGGCGCCGGTTCATTGAGGTCATGGTTGGGATTTTGGCCGAGTACGGAAATGCGGCTTATTTAGCGTTATGGTCGTAAGGCTTTTGACCGGGGTCTTGGAAGATTTTTTCATGCTTGACCTCGTCGGGGAGATAGGATTTATTGAGATGGAAGCCGGCTTCCCACTTTTGGCCTTGACCGAAGCCGAGATCTTTCATGAGTTTCGTGGGCGCATTGCGGAGCCAAGTCGGAACTGGACAGCCCATGCTGCGGTGGGCGACTTCTTGGGCACGCGCCCAGCCATTATAAGTGTCGCGGTTTTTCTTAGCCTTGGCGAGGACGACGGCGACGTGACTAAGGATAATGCCACCTTCGGGCATGCCGACACGCTCGATAGCCTCGAAACAACTGACGGCGAGATTGAGGGCGCCGCTGCCAGCGAGGCCAATATCCTCGGAAGCAAAAATGACCATGCGGCGAGCAATAAACTTCGGATCTTCCCCGCTCTCGACCATACGAGCGAGATAATACAACGTCGCATCGACGTCGGAGCCGCGCATAGACTTAATAAAAGCAGAGATATTATCATAGTGGTAATCGCCGGATTTGTCGTAGAGAGGCATTTTCTTGCCGACGGCGGTTTCGACGATTTTCTCATCGACATGACGAGCGAGATTAAGGGAGAGTTCGAGATCACCGAGGGCAGAACGGGCGTCACCACCGCTGAGCTCGGCGATCAGTTCGACGGCGCCATCGGTGACACGATCGGTAGCCTTTTCGGCCTCAAGAGCGCGGCGGATGACCTTGACGATGTCGGGCTTTTTCAGGCCGGAAACAATGACCACACGAGAGCGCGAAAGAAGCGGAGAAATGACTTCGAAACTGGGGTTTTCGGTCGTAGCACCGATTAGAATAATCAGACCAGATTCAACGTGAGGCAAAAAGGCGTCTTGCTGAGCTTTGTTGAAGCGATGGATTTCATCCACGAAGAGAACGGTGCGGATCTTCAGGTTCCAATTCACCTTAGCGCGTTCGACGACTTCTTCGACGTCTTTTTTGTGGGCGGTGACAGCGGAAAGTTCGACGAAGTCGGCTTGATATTCTTTCGCAAGGATGCGAGCGAGAGTCGTTTTGCCGGTGCCGGGAGGACCCCAAAAAATGAGATTGACTGGCTCGGCTTTTTTGACGATTTCGGTAAGGATTTTGCCTTCACCGATAATTGCGTCTTGACCAATCACCTCATCTAAAGTCTGCGGGCGCATGCGCTCCGCGAGAGGGACTCTACTCATGATAATATTGTAGCATAAACAAGTACTATGACAAAAAATTGCCCCCGAATTGCTTCGGGGGCAAAGGAAAGGAGGTTAATGAGTGACGGGCGTAGTAGAGCTGCAGTCCGATTTTTTGCCGACGTAGGCAACTTCTTTGCATCGTGTCGGAGCTTCGCTCGAAATATGATCCTGAGGCTCCCGGCGGTCGTCGGCAAGGGTTATGGCGGCGTGAATCCAGCCGGCACGACTTTTCGCAGAATAGTATCCCTTAACGGAAGCACCCATTGTCGGAGTATAGCCCTTGAAAGTAAAACTTTCACCAGAGCCATCATCATGCTCCAGTCCCGTTATCCGAATAACTAACTGATTTTTCTTGCAGTCTGCCTGGAGGCAGGAAAACAATACTTTCTGCACTTCGTCGTCCGGATGAGTCGGCACCACGCTAAACCTCGCGAAGCAAACATTATGTTTGTCATAAGCGTAGGCGAACGCCGTAACCAAATCCATCTTAGAGCATCCACGCTTAATATCAAGCTTTAACTCTTTTCTGTACAACATACGTTGCACCTCCTTATTTTTTCTCTGCCAAAAATGGCAGGCTAGGGCGCATACGCAGCCCTCTGTCTTTATTTTAGCATATTTGAGCGAAAATGTCAATAATATTTTAAGGAAAGTCCTTAAAATACTATTGCTGTGGCTTGTATCACCAAAAAAATCAATTTTTTGTATAGATACTGCGCACAGTGCAATAGTAAAATCAGAATTTTTGCGAAAGCGAGGCGTTTTCGAGACGATGGCGCTGACTGAGGCTCAAGAATTGAGCTTTTTGGCGAGGTTGAGGAGGGGCGGGAGCGAAGCGGAGAGATTGTCGATTTTAGCGGCGTGGGAGAGGGGGTACGAGAGGAGAAAACGGGCAAGTTTGATTTCGCGGGCAGAAAAAGTTCCCTGAAAATCGGGGCTGAGGGCGCCCTCAAGATGGTTCCAACTGTAGATTTGATCGGGGAGGAGCGGGACGCCGGAGGTATCGACGAGGAAATTGGGTTCTTCCCCGCTGACGCGGCAAAGATTGAAGATAAACCAAGTTTGGACGAGATCGAGGCTGATTCCCTGGTTGAGGGCGGAGAGAGATTGACTAAGGAGGCTGAAATGCTCGGGAATATTGACCTGCTCGGCGGCGCGGTCGAGTTTTTTCAGGAAGCCGGAGGCAAGTTCAAGGCGGCTGAGGTCGGAGAGGATGTTACTATAGAAATTAAGCATTTTGGCGCTGGTGAGGGTGGCGAGACGGCCATGACCGAAATGGACGACAATGTCGGAGACGCAAAAAAGTTCGATGCCACCGGCGAGGCGAGATTTCTCTTTGCGGACGCCGTGGGCGAGGGCGGAAACTTTGCCCTCGGGAGTGAGAAAACTAAGAATGCGGTCGGATTCGCCGAAATTGGTGCGACGAAGGATGATGGCGTGAGTGCGGAGGTCGGTGGGCATGACGAGACTAGAGGTTAGCGGGCGGAGTGGAAGACGGGGATTGAGGCTGAGGTGGAATGGCGGAATTTTGAGGTGAAGCTGAAGGTTGGACTGAAGTCTGAGCGGGATTTAGGGTAGGAGCACTAGGATTTTGAAACGAAACTGGGGGCTGAGACTGGGCAAGTTGCTGGGCGCGAAATTCAAGGCCGGTGCGGACGGCGGATTTAATGTCGTCGGGAGTCATGGTGTTTTTATCGAGAATGCGGATGACGCCGTAATGAGAAAGGTCTTGACCGGAGAAATCGAGCGAGGAGATGATGATAACTGGAATTTTGGCGGTGTCAGAATAGGAGGCGAGTTCGTTCAGAAAAGCGAAGCCGTCGGGTCCAGTCAAAAGAATGTCAAGCAAAATCAAGTCAGGCAGACGAGTTTCGACGGCGGACATGGCGGTGACGCCTTCGTAAAAAATGGCGACGTCGTAGGGTTCGGGCTGGGATGAAGGCTGACTCGCGGAAAAGTCTTGAGAGGCGAGCTGAGAGTTAAGCGCGGAAAGAGCGCGGTCGGCGGGGCTGAGGGGATTTGGCGACGGAGCGGAAGCGCTAGCTGAGTTTAAGTGCGAGGTTGGGGAGGTTGGGACTGAAGGCAAGGGTAGTTGGTTAGCGGTGCTGGCGGCTAGGGAAATAATATCGGCCAGGATGGGCTCGTCTTCGATGACATAAATTAGACTCATAGAGTTCCTTTCTTGTAAAAATTTAGGGTAAGTTGCGTAGAGACGGGCAGTTCGACGAAGAAACTGGTGCCGTCGCGGTGACGAACTGCGCCAAAATCGGCGTGCATGAAATGAGCGAAACTGGAGGCGATGAAAAGACCGAGGCCAGAGCTGCCGGGGCGCATGGAAATCGGGGTGGGGCTAATCGGGCGGTCGGACTGGAGACTGCGCCAAATTGCGGTCGGAAGGGCGGGGCCATAATCGCGGACGGCGATGCGGATTTTGCCGCGGCGGTCGGAAACGGAAAGTTCGCTAGGGATGTCATGCGTGGAATAATGCAAGGCATTGATACAGAAATTATATACTATACTGTGCAATAAGTCACTACTGGCGACGGCGAGGCGGGATTTATTATGATAGGACGAGACGATGCTGCGGCGAGTGGTCGAGAAAAGCGGGGCGATTTCGTTCAGAACGGAAGAGCAAACAGCGCGGACGCTGACGGGCTCGGTAGTGAAAAATCCGGATTCAAGGCGAGCGACCTTCGTCAAATCGGTGACTTGACGAAGAGCACGCTCGGAAACAGCGACAAGTTGCGACTGGAGGCGAGCGCGAGCGGAGTCAGTCTCGGCGAGATCTAGGGCGAGGGAAAGCTGGCGCATGAGAGCGAGCGGGGCTTTTAACTCATGCGCAGCAACTAGGACACTACTTACCTCCGGATTCATATGATTATTATAACATAGGGCGGGAGATGGGGTATGGATTTAGGGTACTGAGTTGATTCCGGGTTTGCTCGAGTCCTGAAATTATATGAGACTATTCGACAAAAGTCACTGTGTCAAGTAGTTTATAATATTCATCCGAGAAGAGCAAAGCGTCGGTTTGGATCAAGACGGTTTTGTCGCGGAGTTTAAAAAGCGTAGCGATACCTTGGATATTATTGGGAAGAGTGCCAGTATAGACGTTGGCAACGGCGCTACCGATGCTGCGGGTAGAGATACTGAGTTTGCCGTTGCGCAAAAGGCTGTCGTAGGTGCGGTTAATGTTGTCGAAAGACTGGTCGTAGATGATGACGCGAAGGGCGTTGATAGTCGTAGTGCTGACCGGCTGAACTTCGCCGGGGTTAAGATAAGCCTCGAAATTGCCGCCACTCGAGGTGTCGCGAGCGATATAGACATTCCAGGTTTTGGGATATTCGAAGCTAAGGCTGCCGTAATCAACGGGGCCGACGAAAGTTTTATAAGGATATTTTTCGCGCTCGACAAATTCGTTTTCGAGTTTGGTAGTGTTTTCATAGACGGCAGCAGCGACGGCGGAGTCGATTTGGCCATCAATGTCAATGCGGATCGAATTCCACTCGAGATACTTCCAGATAAACAAGCCAATAAAAGTCACAGCGATCAGGCTGACGATGATGAGGATGACGGTTTCGATGACGCGGCGATTATGATCATTATGAGCCTTGGTCAGGCGAGGCGCTGAAGTCGCGATCGGAGCGCCGGCGACAGGCGGAATACCAGGAGTATTGCTCGGCATCGTACCGGGATTAGACAAAATGGTGCCAGGTTGAGCGAAATTAGGTTGGGCGGAAGGGTTGATCGGTACGGGTCCGTTTATGTTTCCGGCTACTGCTTGGTTCCCCGCCATAGTTCCGGCGGCGTTGCCGGCGGTGGCGAAATTAGGCAAATCGGGAGCATTCAAAGGATCGTTTGCAGCGAAATCTTCAGGGGTCGGAACGGAGCTGATAGCAGTGTTAGGCAACGCACCGATCGCGCCAGGGGCGGCGGGACCGAAAGGCTGGGCGGCCGGCGGCTCGACAACGCTGCCGACAGGAATTTCAGGCTCGGGTGTCGTTCCGGTCAAGTTAAAAAGTTTGGGACCAGAGGCCGGAGGGTTGGAGCCAGAGGGAGAAGATGAATCTTGCATGTGTTTATTATATATCATGGAGGAAGGATTGGCAAGGTAGGCATTTTAGGCATCATCCATCGTTATAAAAATATAAAACAGCAGTAAAATAAGTATTTTTGGACACGCTCATTGTCGCCCGTCGTTACGGGGACAATTCGCTTCGCCACTCCTCGTTAGTCGTGGAGAGTCCAAAGAATACTTATTTTACTGCTAGCCCATCTTTTTTATGCCGTTCTTATATAAGCCTAAAATGCTTATCTTGCCACTGACCGTGAGCTATGGCGCTGAGGGAGAAGCCGAGGTAGCGATTGGAGTCGTTTAGAGGGCTAGTGAGGCCAGAATGGAAGTCGAGAAGGAAAGCGTATTGAAGGGTGGAGGGATAGACGGTAGAGGACCATAGGTAGCCGCCGTAACCTGTATAGCGGAGGGAGCCATAGAGAAGATAGATATTGCCACTACGGACGAAATACATGAGAGAGAGAGATATATATAAAGAAGAAGTCGGAGGGGAATGCCAGCATAGCGTGCATACAGGTCTGATGGATAGAAGATGTCGGTGAAATACGAGAAAAGGGAGCCGTCAGGATTAGCGGGAAAGGGAGTGGCAGACCAGAGACTACTGCTGCGGCTTGCACTGCGGACTGAGCCGAAATCGAAATTGATAAGGCCACTACGGACGAAATACATAGGAAAGCAATGAAGACTGGCTGCTTGCGTTTTTGAAAAAGTGCAAGCGATATTTATAACGATTAACAGAGGTGGGAAGGAGAAATCATGGTTACGTTTTTAGAAAATTGTAAGCGGAGTTGAGAGTAGATAAGTGGCGGATTTTAATCAGCTAGCGGGAAACGCAGCGAACTGACATGAGATGGAGACTGCCGCCGGCTCCGGTGCCATAAAAAGACGTACCCTCCCCGATAGTACCGAGGTAACTTCCGTTGCTAGCGACGGCAACCTTGGTTTCATAGTGCCCGACGCCACCCACCCCAGCCATCGGCGTACCAGTTGCTCCGGTGGCATAGTTAGGCTTCCCTGCCCTGATAGCGTAAATTGGCGCAGAGTTAGGAGAATAATTAATTCCATCGGCAGTTTGCTGTAGATTGGCAAGATAATCGATTGAGCCGAGCGTATTTCTTAAACTGCCATCTCTGTCACCAGCGAGCGGAAGCGTCCAACCGCGCGGGCAAATTGAATCGGTGGCAGTTGCCATGGCAGAGAGGCTGGGAAAGGATTCAGCAACGGCAGTTTGCATGGCGTAATAATTCCCCGTCAAATAGTGCGGATCAAAGGAGGCAGAGTCGGGATCGATGGTCTTGCCGGAATTCTGAAAGCTTAAAGTGGGCGTATAGTCGAGCGGGACTTCAGTGACCTTGTCTGGAGCGCAGTCAGCCAGGGTTGCATAGGGCGAAGAACAGATAGTTGTAGTCGTTTTATAAGGATCGGTGATAACGTAACGCTTTTCGGTGCCGTCGGCATTGCGCGGGTTGGCGTTCCAGGAGCAGGTGATGTCATAGCCGCTGCAGGCACTTTTCTGGGCGGCAGGAAGACCAGTGTTAATAGCCGGCGACCAGGAGCGCGTTTTTATACTACCATCAGCCTGATTGCCGAGGTCGGAAAGTTCTTGAGTGAGAGGCAGGGTTTTTGGACTAATGATGTTGCCGGCGTTGTCTTTTTTGTCGGCGGAAAGTAAGTCGAGGGCGAGATTTTGAACCATCCAGCATTTGCCGTCGGCGAGCTTAGCAGCCCAATAGGCTTTGCCATCGCGAGCGTCAATTAGTTGTTTAGTGGCGTAGTGATTTATATCAATATAATCGGCAGTATTTTGGCAGATTTCTGGGGTCATATCCTGCATGTAGGTCATTTGCATGAGATTGGTGATTTCGATTGGATTAGCTACGACGGAGATGGTCACCGCGCCTTGATACTCGCCAGAAGGAAAATCGCCACTGACGGCAGCGCCAATGGAAAGTCGATAGCTATCGTCGCTGTTTTCTGCGTTAGAGCTAAAGAGAGCTTCGTTCTCGGTCGTGGGGATGGCGACGTAAGTGGCGAGACTGGGATCGGCTTCGGTAGTGTTAGCATAGCCCCAAGAATTTAGAGAATCCGCAAAATCGGTCGGTGTCATACTGCTAGCAACGGGGACGATTTTTCGGGTGTTCGACTTATCAAAATCGCGCAGGGCGCCTTCTTCGGAGGTGGTATGAATATAGGCGGCGTAGCCAGAGGAATTAGTAGTGATAACTCGGAGGTCGGCCGTGCCAAAACCGAATCCGCCTTTCATACCGGGTCGAATTTCAATATCAAGATTAGTAGTCAGAGCGACACTAAGAGAGGATTCAATCATGACCGTAGCATTGCCGGTTACTTCGGCTCGGAGCTCTTCAGCCGAGGCATTTTTCGGGGCAATGGGACAAATTAACATGAATAAAATCAAACCTAAGCCGCCGAGGGCGAGTCCGCCCGTTATGATCAACGACTGCTGTGGATTGAGAGATAATTGACCACGCAACTTTCTCATTAGTTTATGATAGATTTCCTTCACGCCACTACCTCCTATGCTGGCTTATAATTTGGATCTGATTTTGGGTTTAAGGCAACAAAAATTATGCCTAAATCCTGGTTTATCCTCGGTATCGCCTTCCGCTATCGATAGTTATATGCTAACAAGGCTACGTTAGTCACGGAGATTTTTATCGCTCAACAAAAAGCGACACCGCAAGGTGTCAATCCATTCGCAACCCAGTTCCAGAAGCTAAGCAATCCAAAACGTGTTACTTATGCGATGCCGCTTAAGTTGTTTTTGATATACTTAGCCATCTGGTATGGTTTTTATAAAAATCTACCAAAATCTGGCTGCGAATTTTAGATTGACACTCTTATTATAGCACACATTTTGAAAACGCAAGCATTTCGGAGGAAAATTATGGAGTTTTTCGTATTAAAAATGGGCTACGGGGCGATTATTGGGGCGTAGGAGGCGATTTTAGAGCCAAAGGGGCGGTTGCCTCCTATAAGCAACCTAAGTAAAATAGGGGCGATTTTGGCGCCGTGGAGGGCATTCTTAAGCGAAATAGGAGCGATTTTGACTTTGTAGAGGGTATTTTTGGTTGAAATTATGCACTATTTCGCTGTTTTCGTAAAGTCAGCAATGACTTGAACCTGATTTTTGAGGGAATTCAGGTCTTCCTCGATCTCGGCGGAGAGTTTGATAGCGGATTCGTAGCGTTTCAGGGCTTCGTCGAGCTCGAAATCGTCGCTATAAAACCAGTCAATAGCGGTGTCGAGCTGTTGGAGCTTTTTGCTAATGGGTGTTTGGGCGGTCTGTGACATGGGTTACCTTTGCGTTTAAAATTTGCGTATGAGTGATAATTTCGAGGTCGCTGCCAGGGGAGGGCTTGCCGCGGAGGATGGCGTAGCCACGCTGTAAAATGCTTTCGGGACTAAGAGACTGGAGGATTTGGCGTTTTTCGCGGAGAGATTGCTGCTCAGCGTCGATACGGCGAAAGAGTTCGCGAGCAACATCGTGGATCAAATGTTCGTAATCAGACTGGACAGAAGAAATCTGGTCGAGGAGAAATTTAGTCGTACGGGTGCGAAGTTGGCGGAGATGAGTCAAAGCAGCGGTCTTATCCGGAGTGAGACGCTCGGCGGCGTTCGACGGGGTGGAAGCGCGCAGATCAGCGGCTAAATCAGCCAGAGTTGTGTCGATTTCGTGACCAATGCCAGTGATGACCGGAATGCGACTGGCGGCGATAGCCCGGACGAGACGTTCATCGTTAAAAATAGCAAGATCGTCGGAACTGCCACCCCCACGCAAGAGAGCGATTACCTCAACTGAAGCTTGAGTATTGAAAAATTCGAGAGCCTGGATAATTTGATCAATGGCAGGGAGGCCTTGGACTCCGGTATTAATAGTGGAGATCGTGAGGCCAGACCAGCGATTATCGAGAATTTTAAGGAAGTCGAAATAGCCAGCAGCGGCGGTCGAGGAGATGACACCGATTTCGGTGAGATGATCGGGGAGCGGGCGCTTCCGAGCGGGATCAAAAAGGCCTTCGGCAGTGAGTTTGCGCTTGAGCATCTCGAAACTTTTTTTGATATTCCCTTCCCCGAGCGGAAGAATGGCGGAGACTGTAAGGGAAAACTTACCCCAACGAGTGAGACGAGGAGTGGCGCGAACACGAACACGCATGCCGTCAGAGAGGGCAATACCGAGGCGGCTTAAGACCATGAAACAATTGAGGCTGGATTCTTCATCTTTGAGGTCGAAGAAGACCCATTTGCCTTGGTTGATTTTAAAATTCAGGACTTCGCCTTCAACTTCGAGATCAGCAAAGTCGGCTTCGAGACTAAAATTACACTCGGTGATGACCTGAGTTACTGTATAAGCAGGCGTGGTCTGGTCTAAGCCGAAGGGCGAACGTTCGCGATGACTGGTGTAATCATCAATCATGTTCGCCGGAGTCTTTCAGAATTTCGGCGCGTTCGCGTTTGCCGATTTTAGAAATAGCGCTTTGGTAGAAGCCGTAGCCGCTGACGATAGTGCTAGCGAGAACGATGACACGAGTCATAAGGACAATGGTGCTGGCAAGGCCAAGCGGAATGCCCAGGCTAACCATGATACCAGCCATGCCAAGTTCATAAAAACCATAAGGAATAATCGCGCCCATGACAGAGCCGATGGCTTCACCGATCATAATCTGCGGCAGGACCTCGGGATGGCCAAGACTGGCAGCGACGATCCAATAGGTCGCGATTTCGAGAAAACTGTAAAGAATTCCCCAGCCGATCGGGCGAATGAGAATCTTTTTATTGCGGCGAGCGGTCATCAAATCTTCGTGGGCGTCGCCGAGATATTTATCGACAGCTTCGCGGCGGAGAACGGATTTTTTGTGACCAAAAGTCACCACGCGAACGAACCAGTTGCAGAAGGAAGTAATGGTTCTCGAGAACCAGTTGATACGTTTTTGGCTGCTGGCGATAACGATCAGGGCGGCGATAGCGAGAATGATACCGATACTGAGCAAGGCGGTAACGCCAATCACCCAGGCGCCCGAATCTGGGACGGCGCCAAAAATCAGGAGGACAAGAATAGCGACGATGGTTTGGAGTTGGTTGGCGCAGATAGTAATAATATAGCGGAGAACATACATAAAACTAGACTGACCGGCAGTGGCACCGAAAGGTTTGAGGCGCCAGGTGATATAGCCGAGGCCACCGAGACCGCCGGCAGGAACGGCGTGATTAACGAAGTTAAGTTCGAGGGAGATACGCATGAGAGTCCAAGGGGAAATTTTCTGAGCATCCTTTTTGGCGGCCATGAAAGAGAAAAACATTTGACCGCAGCAGAAATACATGAAAAGTTGTTCGGGAATGAGGAGCAGGAGAACAAAAATATTGGTTTCGCTGAGATGGCCGATGGCAGATTTGATGTCGTCGAAATTTTTATAGACAACGTAAATAATCAGAACGAGGGTCAAGACGGAAAGGATGGTACGGAAGGAAATTTTGAATTTTTTAGGTTTTTCACTCATAATTAGCATTATAGCATAAATCTTCTAACCATAAAGACTCGGCGCTTTGGGGGTTCAATAAACGAACTTAGAACAACCTCTAAGTTTTAAGTAGCTGTCTACAT
>CAZAJJ010000004.1:0-80594 GCA_964485445.1 uncultured Candidatus Saccharibacteria bacterium
GCTTCAAACCATCTCGCACATCTGGAAGCGCCCGGTCAATAATCACCGACATCGAGTATTTCAAGAAGTACTCTTCCATCGTCCCCTCCACCGGACGATTTTCAATTCCATCCTTCACCTCTGTTTCTTCGGTATTTTGCGACATTAAGTTTTCACCCTCTACCGCGGTGTCACTCATCTCCGCACCCTTCGTTTCACTACTCACCTCAGATATCTCCTGAGCGCCTTCTTCCCTGTTTTTCTTATCCAAATTCTCGTCTTTTTCCATCTCTTTCTCTTTCCCTTCCTAGAAATCCAAATCTTCTAGTTTAACCTTATCCGCGTTCGCTTGGATGAAATTCTTTCGTAGATCCACCTGATCGCCCATCAATTTCGTGAAAATCGCATCCGCCTTCTCTGCATCGTCAATATGCACCTGCACCAAAATCCGCGTCTCTGGATCCATTGTCGTTTCCCAGAGCTGTTTTGCATCCATTTCCCCAAGACCCTTAAAGCGATTCTGCGCCGTATAGCCTGCTTGTTTAAATCGCTCTTGATTCGGGTCGATCTTCGTCCCCGCCGCCTTCCGCTCTTCGATCTTCTCCGTCAATTTCTTCTCCAGCGCCACTTCGTCATAAACATAATCAATTTTCCGATTCGCCCCCGTTCCTTTCGATAGTCCAAACAATGGCGGCTTCGCCAGATACACATGCCCCGCCTTAATCACCTCTGGCATATATCTAAAGAAGAACGTCATCAACAGCGTCGCAATATGCAAACCATCGACATCAGCATCGGTCATAAACACAATCTTATCATACCTTAGCCCCCGAATATCAAATTGTTCGCCAATTCCCACTCCCAACCCCTTAATCAAACTCACAATTTCGTTATTCGCCAGCATCTTATCCAGCCGTGCCCGCTCCGTATTGAGCACCTTACCTCTGAGCGGCAAAATCGCCTGAATTTTCGGATTTCGCCCTTCCTTCGCTGAACCTGCCGCCGAGTTCCCCTCCACAATAAACAACTCACATTCACTTCTGTCTCTTGAACTACAGTCTGCCAACTTACTCGGCAAATTCAACCCTTCAAACGCCCCCTTCCGAATCACATTATCTCGCGCTGCCCGCGCTGCTTTTCTCGCTCGCGCCGCTATTGTCGCCTTATTGACGATCTTTTTTGCGACATTAGGATTTTCTTCCAAAAAGTATGCAAAGTACTCGCTCATCACTTTATCGACATAACTTCGCACCTCTGGATTCCCCAGTTTATTCTTCGTCTGCCCCTCAAATTGCGGATCCGGCAACTTCACCAAAATCACCGCCGTCAGCCCTTCCTTAATATCGTCCCCTGTTAAATTCGGCTCCTTCTCCTTTAAAAGTCCATTCTTCCGCGCATAATCATTAATCACGCGATTCATCGCCGTCCGGAACCCGACAACATGCATCCCTCCATCCGGCGTCAAAACGTTGTTCGCAAACGGCTTAATCGTCTCCGAATACGTATCGTTATATTGCAGAGCCACTTCAACTTCGGAATCCTCAATCTGTTTCTCCACATAGAAAATATCATCCGAAACTACTTCCTTCCCCTCATTCAGCTTCCGCACATAACTCCGAATCCCTCCCTCGAAATAAAACGATTCCCTCGCCCCTGTTCGTTCATCCTTGACCGTAATCAAAATCCCCTTCGTCAAATATGCCTGGTGTCGCGCATAATTCGATACCCATTCATATTCAAAAGTCGTCGTCTCCTTAAAAATCGCCGGATCCGGATAAAACGTCACCGAAGTCCCCGTCTCCTTCGTCTCCCCGACAATCTCCAGCCCCTTCCCCTGAGTCTTCCCCAGCGCAAACTCGATGTGATGAATCTTACCATTTTTTCGCACTTCCGCGATCATCTTCGTCGAAAGCGCATTCACCACACTCGACCCCACTCCGTGTAATCCTGAACTTACCTTATATCCACCCCCGCCAAACTTACCCCCCGCGTTCAAAACGGTCAGCACAGTCTCTAGAGTCGATTTCCCCGTTTTCGGGTGAATATCCACCGGAATTCCTCGCCCGTTGTCATCCACTCGAATCCCCCCATCCGCCAAAATCGTAATATCCACTCGCGTCGCAAAACCCGCAATCGCTTCGTCAATCGAGTTATCCGCAATCTCCTTCAAGAGATGATGCAGCCCATCAAACCCCGTCGATCCAATATACATCCCCGGCCGAATCCGCACATGCTCCAACCCATCCAAAACCTGAATTTGCGAACTATCGTATTCTTGTCCATTATTTGTCTGTTTTTCGACCATAGAGCCAATACCTCAACTTACTGATTTACTATCTATATCTTAGCGCATTTTCCCCATCTTGGCAACCCCACCCCATCATCAAACCTAAAAGCCAAGGGCAAGCTTATCGCAGATGAAGCACAAGCAAACCTCAGGGCGAACTTCTCGTGAATGCAGTGGAAGATTATTATAAATGTAGAACAAAAAAACTTAAGCAACGAAAGGAAGTGTATTTAAGCGTTATTCCAGAAACCCTAATAGTCAGACCGAGGGTTCCCGCAGGGCGACGACCCGTCGACAGTAGGAGTCCGAGGGAAGAAAGAGCTCCACTCTTTCTTCCGAGGCGACGCCCTGTCGGTAGCGACGAAGTCGCGTTGGGGGAGGAGGCTCTCACCCGTAACGAATCTCGTAGGAACCGAACGAAGAGCGAACTCGTTTGCTCTTCTAAGGTGACACCCTGAGAATCTCTGCGTAGCAGAGACGGGCTGAGAGAACTCCGTACCTCGGATTGACTATTTGGATTCCTGGGGATAAAGTTTAGAGAACTCACCCTACAACCCTCTAATCAGCGCCTCCAAATTATCATACTTCCCCTTTTCCTCTTTCTTCCCATTCACCAGCGCCTCCGCCTCCTCGAGGCTCATCTCCAACTGCTCGATCGGATCCCCCTCCTCCTCCGCCAAAATCGCCCCCGGTTCCTCCTCATATTCCTCCACTTCCCTCAGACTCGGCTGGAACGGCAACCTCTGTTCCCGCACCGCCTGCACCAAAAACATATTCAGCGCCGCCGTCGTCGTCATTCCCATACTCCGGAATAATTCTTCTGCTTGTTCTTTTAAATCTCGCTCCACCCGAAACGTCAGCCGCGTCGTCCTCTCTTCCGGCGCCTTCCCCCCTTTATCCTCCGCCTTTCTCTCCACTTCCTTTTCTATTTTCACTCCTTCGGATTCCGCTTCTGCTTGATCAGTTCCGCCGCCCGCCTCCTCTCGCGTGCTCTCATCATCCCCACCTTCAACCATCTCGTCTATAATTTCAGCATTTTTCTCATCATTTTTCTCATCATTTTTCTCATCATTTTCCAAGTTTGACAAACTCACTTCCAACTTTTCCGCCACGTCATATTCAATTTTCAAATTCTGCTCTCCCGCCCCTTCCACTACATCTGCCAGTTCCTTCATCACCGGATTCGTCATCACCAAATTCGTCAATTTTGGCACAGCCGTTTTTGACTTCTGCGCCACCAAATCAGTCACGCTCGGCTTCGCGTTTGTTCGGGTTTTATTTGCCCGTGCTTTGTTCGCTTTTTGCTTCTTTTTTGCCACCATTTTTTTACCAACTTTCCGCTTTTTATGCTCTTCTTATCATTTTCCTTTTCTCCATTTTACCACATCGTATGAACATTGTACATACATTGTATGCACATTGTTCATACAGAAACGCCCATTTTTCACCATTTTTCTCGCGTTTCCGCAAACGTATGAACAACGTATGTACATTGTTCATACAGAAATATTTTTTCCAAAAACCCGAAAATCTCCTCCCCAACTTTTTCCCAAAAATCCCCAAAAAACCGAACAAAATCCCCATCCCCCTATCGCCCCAAAAACCACCAACCATAACCAAAATCACAACCCAATTCCCCGCCATAACTAAAATCAAAAACCCAAAAGCCACCAACCATAACCGAAATCCACATCCCAAAACCACCAATTATAACTAAAAACAAAACTCCAAATCCCAACCATCACTAAATCACAGCCCAAAATTCTCCAGCCATAACCAAAACCGCAGCCCAAAATTTCAAACACAACCAAAAATAACACCCGAAAACTCCATTATCCAAACCAACTCCCAACTCCCCAAAAACCTCGGCGCCACAGGCGATCATCCCATCAAAAACATCCCACCCCTCCCCATCACTCACCCGCTATTTTACATCTTTATCAAACATCTTCCCGCAACTCAGCAAACGACCCATAAGATTTCCCCTGTTCCGGATTTCGCATCATCTCATCCGCCTCCTCCAGCGCTGCCTCAAGCCGCGCATTATTTCCCTCTAGCATATCTTCCATTTCACCTCCTTCCCCTATTCCCCCATCTTAAACTGCCTCTAACCTCTCAAAAACATAATTTCCAGCAACTTCCTCCTTCTCATCCTCCTCCAAAGCCCCACTTGCGCTCCCCCGAACCTCAACTCTATCATTATCTCCCTCCCACGGTCTCCAAATTAGCACAATCGCAATCACTCCCAAAATCACCGCCACCCCTATCGCAATCACCAACATCCGCTTCCCCCGCTGGTCCATCTTCTTAAACTCTTCCTTCGCTCGCGCATTATCCGCCATCAAAAACGCTCGCGCTTCCGCTTCAGTCATCGTCGCTTTCCCAGCACCCAAATCCCCCTTTTCCTCAGAAATCTCACCACCACCCAAATCCCCACTCTCCCCAGAAACCCCTTTTCCAGCCTCTCCTGGCGCCTTTTCTATAAAACCGCTATCCTTAGGCTCTTCCGCCTGAAAACCGCTCATTTCATCCCGAACGCCCGTCTGACGACCTTCGCCCCCGTTCTCCGTCTCCCCCTCCAGTGCCAGCGCCTCCGCCTCATCGCTTGCCACATTTCGCTTCCCCTCCATCTATTTCTTGCTCCTCATCACCTTAAACACCATCTCTCCCATCTCCTGTGCTTTATCTGTCTTCGCATCCCCCACTTTCCCGGAAACTCCCTTTTCCGCCTTTTCTGGCGCTTTTTCCGCAGGAACGTTCTCATATGCCTCTTTTACATCAGAACCGCCGATTTCGGCCTTAGAAACGCTCTCAGGCCCATTTTTCGCCTCCATACCACCCCCACTCATCCCCTCTCGCTTTTTCTTCCAATTTTCCAAAAATCCCACCTTATCTTCCTCTTTCACCCCAGTTTTCTTCTTCCATCGTTCCTTAATCTCCGTCTCCACTTCCTCTCGAGTCCGCCCGTATTTCAACGCATTATACACCTTCATCCGTGCTAACAACTCTGGATTCCCCTCCCCCATCGACGGCAATAATTTCATCGTAAAGGGCGCTGACGGCACATTATACATCATCACCGTCGCGATCGCCTGATAATTCCCCTGCTTATGCAAATCCTCCGCGTTAAACACCGGCGAAAACGCCTTCTCCATCAACTCCGCATCCGTCACCCCCAGCCGCCCCGACATAATCGTCCCCACATTACCGAGAATCCCCTCCCGAATCTTATCTGTTAATTGCGTCATAAACTGGTTCGCGAGGAACAAATTCAACCGATATTTCCTCGCCTCCGATAGAATACTCTCGAAACTCTCTGTTGCAAAATTCTGGAACTCATCCACAAACAGACAAAAATCCTTCCTCTGATCCTCTTCCATATCCGCTCGACTCATCGCCGCCTGTTGGAACTTCATCACCAAAATCATCCCGAGTAGTTGCGAGTTAATATCGCCCAGTCTCCCCTTTGACAAATTCACCAAAAATATTTTCTGCGAATCCATAATTTCTCGAATATTAAAGCCACTTTTCGCTTGACCAAGAATATTTCTCATGGTTGTATTAGACAAGAACGGGCCCCATTTTGAAGAAAACCACGTAATCACCTCACCCGCATCATTCGACTTTTGACTCGCCGGAAACTCCTTCGTCCAATAATCATACACCGCCTTATCCTTCACATACGGCAGCTTACTCTTCACAAACTCCGGATCCGTAAAACACTGCGGAATATCAATGAACGTCGCCCCGTTCGGGTCTGACATCAGGAGTAGCGCCGCATTTCGGAACATATGCTGTCCTCTCGGCCCAAAAAATCCCTGATTATTCGGGTCAAACAGACTCTGCAACATATTAATCCCCTCCTGCACAATAAAGTCCTTCTGGTCCTCCGTCGTCCATTCAAACATATTCATCCCGATCGGATGCTCCATATCCGCCGGATCAAAATAAATCACATCATCGATCCGATCTTCCGGCACCTTCGACAATAACAATTCCGCCGCGTCCCCGTGCGGATCAATAAAAGCAAATCCTCGCCCCTCGACCATATCCTGATAAGCTACATTCGTCAGCAGCACCGATTTACCCATACCAGTCGAACCAATCACATAAGTATGTCGTCGCCGATCATTTTCACTCAAGCGAATCTCCTTCTGCACTCCCCGAAACTCATTCACTCCGAGGAGCACCCCTTCTGTCACCAGTTTCGCCGGCCCATCCACCTGCTTCGTCGCCTGCCGTTCTACCTGTGAAGTCGGAATCGCATTCTGCGCTGGCAAATGAAATATCGACGCCAGTTCCACGCTATTTAATACATTCCGATCCGTTCCCTGCGGAAACATTCGAAAAGTATAATCGACCACCAGTTGCTTCACATCTTTCAGCATGTCGTACTGAAACCCGTTGTATTTCTGTGAATCAAATTGCGAAAACGCCGCTACCACACCCGACAGCATCGCCTCCGATCGCTCTTTCGACTGCGCACTCGCCACCATTCGAATCAAAGTCTCAAAACCTGGATACTTAGTTTTTTGTTCAATTGCGTTAATCTCTTCTTGATCCAAATTCGACAACCCTTTTTCTTGTTCAGAGCCTTCTCGCGCTTCTGGCGGATGCCAAAACGCCTGAACAAGATCTTTGATCAAGTATCCAATTTCTTGTACAGCCTTCCCCACCTTTGCTGATTTCTTCTTCCCATCTTTTATATTTTGTACCCAGCCCGTCGATTTTTGTGTCCATTCCCCGTCCGTCGGTCTAATCAAAATTTGTAACCCCATCCCTTCCCCCTTTTTCGTCACCGACATCGCATTCAAAATTGCCAAACTCGCATCCCGTTGTGTTTCTTCATACGTATTTATCGGATAAACAAACTCCTTCTTCAAATTCATTTCCCCGCCCGCCACTTGCTCAGTCGTCACATTTTCCGCAAAAATCGTCTCCTGTTCTATCTCTTCCAATCTCGCTGACGGATACGCCGAAATCACCGCCTGCTTCACGATCTCCGTCATCACCGCCGGTACTACCGCATAATATTTAATTAATCCATCTTTCGCCACAATTTCAAAACTAATATGTCTCTGCCCAAAGACCTTCATCCCAAATCCTTTAGCGAGCGTCGAGGCAATAATTGAATACATCACCTGCGCCTGGCTTAGCGCCTCATTCGTCACATCCCGCTCATCCCGTCCCCCACCCTGAATATCATCTGTCGATGGCGGTAAATGAATCAACATCGGCACCATCGTCAGCCCCCGCTCAAAACTCTTCAATTTTCGCTGTCGCCCCAAAATCACCCCCCAAACCACCCCAAAAACCGCCACCCCAACGATAACCCATATTATATTATTCATTTCCCCACCTCGCCCTTACACCGCATTATTTCTCTCCCCAATCTCCCGATTCATCACCCCGAGCGCCGCAATCGTCCCTCTCCGAAAAATCCCATCGAGATCCGCCGGCCGAAACTGCTTCTGATTCACTAAATTCTCCACCTGCCCCGCCACCTCTTCTGCAATCTTCTTCTCATTACTGACAACGATCTTCTGCTCAAAACGATTCTTCCCCTGACCCAACTCATTCCTTAAATCCTCCTCATCTTCCTGCAAATACTCCTGCTTCTGCAAAGCACTCGCTTCCCCCACCGCACTCTCCGGATTTTCTAACTCCCTCTCCACTCGCCCCAGTTTCGCTGCTGCTTTTCTTTCAACTTGTTCTACTCCCGCTCCCATTTCTGCCCCCACTCGTTCAAACCCGTCCGCCACCCCCGTTCCCGTCATCATTCCCCTTCCCATCTCCTCAACCTCAGACGCCGCCCCCATTCCCGCTCGCCCCATCTCCGCCACCCCAAGACTATTCACCCCTGTTTCAGTTTTTTCTACAACATTATTCTCCACCCCTAACATCTCAGCTCGCCAACCGCCACCAAAATCCCCCTCACCCCGCCCATCAACCTCCTGATACCTTCTCTGCTGATTATCCATATGCTTATTCTATCACAAAACCCACGCATTGTTCACATTTTTTATACAATTTTTACCTTCAAAAATTCGATAAATTTCGTACTCAACCAACTTCATTACTCCATCAACGCGCACAATTCATAGAAACCCCACCGCCCCTACCGCCCACTCCATCAAAACCCGTCAAAAAGCCAATCAAAAACCAATCAGCATCTAACCCCTACCTCTTACTAATCAAAAAACACGCCAAAACCACAAACCCTACCGCCAGCCCAATCGTCAGTGGCGACATCGAACCGAGAGCCTGCGCCAACATTAGCATAATCGGCCCAAACGCCATCACCACCGCATACAAATAATCTTTTCGTCGCATTTTCTTCCCTGTCAGCCGCACAAAAATCCGCACCAGCCCCAAAGCCACCCCAAACATCAAAATATAAAATGTTGTAAAAAAAACTAAAACCCCGAGCGGACCAACACCCGCCGGGGTAGTAAAGTTCAACATAAACAGCAAAACAATCGCTGCGATCAAACCCAAAACTAGAACCAAACGCTTCGGCATAATCTCATTATACCACAACCGAATTCCTGCTTGCCTGTCTTCCCGTCATTCCGCCTCTCTGCCTTTTCCGCTATCTGCCCTAGTTCAGCCACGTCTGTCCCTCTGTAGTCCGCCAATATCGTCTTCATCATTCTCTGCTCCTCCGTTTCTCTTCCGCGCGTCTCTCATTCGCTTCGGCTCAAAAAGAATCTAAATAGAAGTACTTCCCTTGAAATACACCTATTTTAGGCGAGAATGGGTGAGTTATCCGGCAAAAACATTGTTACTTTGGGCCGCAACTCTGCCCATTCTCTATTGTTTGACCGCTTCACCACCAGGCGAAGCATATGTCCCTAGTCAGGTTTCTAATCTCATTCTCTTTTTCCAATGTACTAATGAAATTAGTCCTAACCGCGCTTGCACAAGCCGAGCAAAGTTTGTATCATATCGAATTTCGACTCGATTTTAACTATGATCAATCTGTATCGGTATTTTCTACAACACTCACTTTAGCGAATCCTCATGTTGTTTTATGTTTATTTTAACCTTTCGGTCAAGATTCCCTGCGAATCACTTGCGCTTATCTCTCGATAATCGTGATCCTTAGGGCGATCGTACCAGCAGATCCCTAGCGGTCGAGCTACCAGCAGTGTTCCCTAGAGAGAGTGTTCTCTAAAGCCGACTCTGAAACCCGCCTCTATTCTCAAACTCAGAGAGTAAGATAGGATGGCTTGACAATCGCCCAAGTGAAGTCAATGGGGATAAGCCCATCGCCTTCTCAAGTGCTCGCACTAAAACCACCATGAGTGGTTCCGCAAGCTATAGGTAATTCCTAAGAGTGTAATTTATGGCTAGAAATTACCTTCTTGCTCGTGGAATACTACAGCCTGTTTGCGCTTTTACTTTATAAGGTACTTTTTTGTTGTCCGTGTTTATTTTTCCTTGGACTATCCTTAGTCTATCACGCTTTAACTAAAAATGCAATACTTTTCCTCAAAAATCTGTTGTATTTTGCACAACATTCACTGATCCATCTCTGTTATTCCTTCATTTCTAAGTGTTGTTGAATATACAACATTTACTCTTCCCTCCCCAGAAACCTCTTTCTTCTCAATTCCCCTCTCGCCCATCAAAAAATCCCCGCCCTTATTTCCTCTTCAAACCAAGAAAAAGACCGGTAACTGCGAGGAAAACCGGTCTTTTGTAGAGTGTGGAGTTATTTATTTTATTTTGGATTTTTTCGAAAAGATGTTTATTTTTGGTTCTTGAATAATTTTTGTATTCAGGAACTATCCCTATTATATGGCACCAAATTGCTTAAGTCAATGCTTTTTTGAATAATTTTTTTATATTTTTTTCAGAGTTTTCCACAGGAAATAGTTGAACACATTTTTATACCCTATTACCCAATTTCATCTTCTTAATCCCCTCCAAAGACCACACACACCCAATCTACACCAAAAATACCTAAAATCGACCATTATAGCTAGGTAGCTCAAAACCCGCTCACGCTCAATCCCATATTTAATCTAATCCTTACTCTCCTCCACTCCACAATATCTCATTCTTAAAATAGGCCTCTATTTACCCAAAATCCCACCCTTCCCGTTCAAAGATGACTATTCACCCATCCAAAATTTTCCAACCCCAATTTCGCGCTCCTAGCGCTTCCTACCCCATATAATTCACGATCTCCTCCTAACCCCGCCCACTGAACCAAAAATCTAAACCTGGCCCTATCAACCCTCCAAAAAACAAAAATTCCCGCATCACTCAATCCCCATCAAAAAAGAGCCTTCTTGACTCTTCTTCAAATCCAATCCCCTGGTGGAGCTGCCGGATACTGCCTCCGGGTCCGAAAAATCGCCATAATATCATTCTACACGCTTAGTAACTTGTTTCGTCGGTATGACCTAGCAGCTGCAAGTTACAAAACTGTTAGTACCTTGATCTATAATTGTTGAGCTTAAGTTCGATCATCTCTCTTGCCCTATTACCGTAATCTGATAATCCTCGGCTTACGGCAACTCAGCCTCAGACCAGCTTAAGTTCTATATCTTAAGCAAATGCAGGTGCGTAAAGCACATGCTTAGTAGTGTTCTTTGCACTTATTTATAATACTTACGGTATCAATCGACGTGCCTGATATCTGTTAATAATTCGTCTAAGCTTTGTCAGCCCCAATACTTTCATCCTATCACACCTCCGCCCCAAACACAAGAGGTTTTCCCTAAAATCGCTGTACAAAATAATTATACAGGTTCCTACCCCAATTAACTTATTTTCTACAACACACCAAATTTTCCCACTTTTCTATACAACATCATATTTTTATTTTCTATCTAGGTTAGAGGGTTGTCAAAATTACAAAAACAGACTTATATAGAGTTATGATCACAAAAGTATATTCAGCCATCCCCGAAGGCTACACCAGCCACCTTATTGAGATTGAAGGCGACACAAACCGCGGCCTCCCCTGTTTCACTATTGTCGGCATGGCCGCCAAAACCATCACAGAATCCCGAGAACGCGTCCGTTCCGCCATCACCAACTCCAATTTCATCTTCCCTGCCCGCAAGGTCACCATCAACCTCGCTCCTGCCGCCCTCCACAAAGATGGCACTCATCTCGATCTCCCCATCGCCGTCGCCATCCTCGCCCTTGCGAAGCAACTCCGCCCCGCCGATCTTGAACATTGCTTCTTCGTCGGCGAACTCTCCCTCACTGGCGAAATTCGCCCCGTCCGCGGTATTATCAACATCCTAGAAATTGCCAAAAAACGCCATTTTCAAGCAATCTACCTCCCCGCCGCCAACCTTCCCGAGGCTATGCTCATCCGCAACCTCAAGATCACCCCCGTTTCCCATCTCACCGAAGTCTTCTGCCGCCTCAAGAAACTTCCCCTTCCCCACTCCCTCACTTCAAATGTTGTCAAAATTACTCAAACAGACAATACACCTCTAATTGACTCAAATTTCCCCTCTCTAACTTCAGATCCTAATCGCCCCATTCCAAACCTCGCCCCTTCAAATTCCGGCACCCCAGACTCCAATCCCCCCGCCCTAAACCCTAATACATCAAATCCAACCATCTCAACCCCTGATTTCAGCCCTACTCCTCCTCTTTCACCTTCCGATACTTCAACTTCTCACCTCCCTCTCCTCGATCAGGTCCAAGGCCAATCCATCGCCAAACGCGCCCTTATCATCGCCCTCGCTGGACATCATAACCTTCTCCTCTCTGGACCGCCTGGCGCCGGCAAAACTCTCCTCGCCGAAGTTGCCGCAAACCTTCTCCCTCCACCCAGCCCCACCGAGCAAATCGAAATTGCTAAACTCCATTCCCTCGTCCAACCCCCAGGCCACATCACCATCTCCCGACCCTTCCGCCATCCCCACCACAGCGCCAGCGTCTCCGCCATGCTCGGCGGCGGTCCTTACCTCCGCCCCGGCGAAATTTCCCTCGCCCACCGCGGCATCCTCTTTCTTGACGAATTTCCCGAATTCTCTCGCAACATCATCGAAGCTCTCCGCCAACCCCTTGAAGATCGCCAAATCACCATTTCTCGTGCCAAAACCACCACCTCCTTCCCCGCCAATTTCATGCTCATTGCTACTATGAATCCCTGCCCCTGCGGCCATCTCCACGACCCCTACCATCCCTGTACTTGCACCCCCACTCAAATCCAAGCCTATCGCAAACGCCTTTCCGGCCCCATTCTCGATCGTATTGACCTCATCCTTAACCTCAAACCCGTTTCCAACCAAGATCTCCTCTCTAAAATCGTTGTAAAAAATACTCAAACAGAGAAAAATTCCTCCTCAAAACTCTCTAATCCCTCCGAGCATGACCAGGCTAGAAAACTCATCCTCACCGCCCGCCATTTCCAATCCCTTCGCCACCCCAGTCCCGACCAAACCAACAGCATCCTCACCTCCTCTGAAATCCTTGATTATCTCTACCTCACCCCAAAAACTAAATCCTTCCTCACCACTGCCACCTCTAAACTCAACCTTTCCGCTCGCAGTTACTTCAAGATCCTCAAAATCTCCCGCACCATTGCCGACCTCGCCTCCTCCCCAGAAGTCACCAGCGAACACATCGCCGAAGCCCTTAGTTACCGCGCCCCACACCTCTAACCATTAGCACTTCCATTAATCATCTGCTAGTCCCGCCACCAGCCTCACCCGACAAACCAATAGTTATTAGCACTTACTCACACCAATTGCCAAACCCCTGCAATTCCCCCATCATTCACCCCCATCCAAACATTAATCCCAGTTTTTATCGAACAAATATTTTATTCACTGAACACAAATTTTAATACTCACATCCATTTTCCTCCACTCTCCGCCCATCCTTGCATACATTTTTCCATCCCGCCTCAAAACAACATCGACAGCGATATAGCCCACAAAAACATCCATTTTTCTGCCCCATCCCAAAAACATTCTCAATAGCGCGAAAACTAACAGAAACCATCATTGCATACATTTTCCATCCAGCCCCAAAGCGACCCTAACAACAATAAAATCAACAAAAATATCATCATATATCTTCTAACTCAGCCTCAAACCAGTATTAATTCTCCCCCTTTTTTACCCCTTGTTTTTCTAGAGTATTTTTGCTATAATTAACCATAGTTCAATATAAGCGAAAGGAAGAAACCATTAGTAGAACATCACGCACGAAACTCAACGGAGAAATTCGTTACCCCTCAGTCCGCGTTATCGGATCTAATGGAGAGCAACTTGGCATTATGTCTAGCCGCGAAGCACAAGCCCTCGCTCAAGAACAAGGCGTTGATCTGGTCGAAATTGCCAGCAATGCCGACCCACCAGTTGTCAAAATCATCGATTGGGGTAAATATCAATACCAAAAGATGAAAGAAGAGGCCAAAAATCGTAAAAAAGCCCGCGAAAAACAATCCGAGCTTAAAATTATGAAAATCGGCCTCAAAATCAGCGACAACGACCTTAACATCAAAGTCCGCAAAATTAAAAGTTTTCTCGAAGACGGAGACCGAGTTAAAATTATGGTTATCTTCCGTGGCCGCGAAATGGCCCACAAAGAGCTCGGTCAAACCATGGTTGATAAAATCACCAATCTTATCTCCGAAAATACCGAAATCGTCATCGAGGGCAAACCTCAATTTGCCGGACGCAACTTATCTGTTAGTATTCGTCGCAAATAGTTTAATATCAGTCGCCTCGAACGTAAAGATTAACCTGTCCAAGACGAACCTAACCAGCCTACTAGACCGAATACAGAAGAAGTATTTTCCTACTTCCATGGTTCCCTAGTCGCACCTACCCAAAAAATATTCAAAAATTATGAGCGCCTAAATATCATAATCGCAAGATTATAATCATCAAAGCGCCCACTCAAAACTACTAATATTATTAACCGCGAGTTTTTCTCGCCTACATAAAGGAAAAATATGCCAAAACTTAAGACTCACAAAGGTACCGCCAAGCGTATCAAAGTCACCGGTTCCGGCAAACTCGTCCGCGAGCGCGCCTTCGGCAACCACATCCTTGCCAAAAAATCTAAATCTCGCAAGCGCAACATGAAAACTGCCGCTTTCGTTAATGGCAAGATTGCTAAAAATGTTAAAACTGCATTAGGAGTTTAATCATGAGAGTTAAACGTGGCGTACCCGCTCGAGCAAAACACAAGAAGATTTTAAACGCAGCCAAGGGGATGCAACATTACCGCACCCGTAGTTTTCGTCTTGCCAAACAAGGCGTAATTAAAGCCCTGCGTTATAGCTACCGCGATCGTCGCAACCGCAAGCGCGACCTTCGCTCCATCTGGATTACTCGTATCAATAACGCTTCCCGCGAACTTGGAGTTTCTTATTCCCAACTCATCGCCGGCCTCAAAAAGAATAATATTGCTATTGATCGCAAAATTCTCGCTGAACTCGCCGTCAAAGAACCCCAAGCCTTCGCGACTATCGTTAATTCAATCAAGGAGACTAAATAATGGCAGTTTGTGAAATCAGCGGCAAGGGCAAGATGTACGGACACAACGTTTCCTTCTCCCAACACAAAACCCGTAAAGTCTTCAAACCCAATGTCCATAAAAAGACCTTAACCATTGACGGCAAAAAAGTTAAACTCAACGTTGCGACTTCAACTTTGCGCACCCTCAAGAAAAAAGGGCTTATCAAATAATCCTAATTTTGACGGATTACCTAAAAGACCACCTTTCGGTGGTCTTTTTGAGTCATCAATAAGCCGGGTTCTGTAATCCTCTCGCTAGAGAGAACCGACGACCATCTATCTAGGCTTTGAATTGCTCCAAGGCTCTAGCGGTGAGCGTGCATCCCCGGGTCAGGGTTTCCTAGCACTCCTTGCAGCCGATAGGGTTTGCCTCCGACCCATGTCACCATGAGTCGCTGTGGGCTCTTACCCCACTCTTTTCACCCTTACCCGGCACCCTAGAATCGTCAAGATTGTAGTTTTCTTCTCTTGCTGCGCGTCCTCATCGACGAGCAAAAGAGAAAAAACTGCAAGATTGGCGATTATAGGATGTCGGGCGGTTTAGTTTCTGTGGTACTTTCCCTACCCTTACGGGCGGTTGCCGTTAGCAACTATCGCACCCAACGCTGCCCGGACTTTCCTCTTGTTAACAAGCGGCCGTCTTTCAGACTCACCCTCATTTTATCATGAAAACCAATTTTTCGCAAAAATAACCATTTCCGGACCCACGAAAGACAAAAATTACGCAAGCAAAAACAACCTTTTTCCGCATACAAAACTAGAGCCCAAAAACTAGCACTCACCTAATCCGAGTGCTAAAATCTCAAATCATCTCAACAAACTCCTAATTCTCTTCCCCAAACTGCCGATCGATCGCTAAATTCGCCTGCCGATCCGCCGCCATATTCTGCTCTCTCGCCACATGCATAAAAGCGCAAGCCTCAAAATTTTGCAACATTTCCCGAATATCATCATAAATCGGCAAAATATCTCGATTTTTTACCTTATAAATTCCCTTCATCTGATTAATCATCATCAGATTATCCCCCACAAACCGCACATTTTTCAACCCCAACCCCAGTGCCCTTTCGCACCCTCTCTTCAGCGCATAATATTCCGCCATCCGCGCCGTCGCAAACCCAATAAATTCCCCACCTTCTTCCAGAACTTGCCCGTGCTCCCCCACAATTCGATACCCAATCCCCGACGGACCCGGATTTCCTCGACTACTCCCATCCACATACACCGTCGCACTATTCGCCACGTCTTTATAATTCGTCTGCGCCCCCACTCGCTCCTCCATCTCTAGTACGATCAGGCTCGCCTCATCCAAGCGATAGTTCGCCGCCTCTTCCGGCTTAATAAATTTATACGCCGAATATCTTTCTTTCGCCTCAAGTTTCATCCCCTCATTCAAAATAATATTATACACAATATATAAATTACTCAGCTGACTCGCCCCTAGTGCCGACGAAAATGGCGCCATAAAAGTCACCACATCATGTAGTTTCGTCTGCTTTGTTACCTCAACCCCCAAATATTCCTCCAGCACCCGATCCATCGCCTCTTCCGGCTGTTCTCCAAATTTAATCTTTCCCGTCAAAAGTTCCCACACCGGCTCTCCATCTAGTCGCCCCTGTTTTTTCTTCGCGATCAAAATCCCGTCATCTCTCCGCACCATCCCCACCACTCGAATTCGCTGCTTCATCTTTTTCCTTTTTATTTCTTCATTTTATAAAAATGTATTCATTATAAACTAATCTCATATTCCCCAGTTCGCGCCAACTGACAACCCCAACCGCATGTAAAATTTCCTGTTCCTCCCGATGGCGATGTTTTTCCCTGCAATATATACAAGGTGGGTAAAATCTTATGCGTTGCCCCAAGAGACAAGCCACGAAATCCCTAAACATGATTATTCAGGAAAATCATGCCGCCATCAGGATTAATTCTATTATAACATACCTACCCGCCCAAATCCTAAAACAACCTCACAAACCACTCAAACACCGCCAAAATCCCATTCGTCACCCCCGACATCAAATTCCCCACCACCCCTGGCGCCAAAATTACGATCAAAAGCACGATCATAATCCCCCACCTCTCCATCCCCTCCATCACATTCCGCACCGGATCCGGCGCCACCGCATACAACACTCTCGACCCATCGAGCGGCGGTATCGGAATCAAATTGAACACCCCAAACCCCAAATTAATCACCACAAAATAACTAAAAACCAGTCCCAGCCACCCCGGATCCATCAGCCACCCAGTGAAATATCCGATCACAAACATCAAAAATGCAATCAAAAAGTTCGTTACCGGCCCCGCCACCGCTACCAGCGCCATCCCCCAAGCTCCAAATTTCAAATTTCGCGTATTAATCGGTACCGGCTTTGCCCCGCCAAAAATCGGCCCGCCCGACAAAAACATAAATAGCGGCATTGCCACCGACAATACCGGATCTAGATGTTTCAGCGGATTCAGCGTCAATCTCCCCTCATTTTTCGCCGTATCATCCCCCAACCAATACGCCACTACCCCATGCGCTAACTCATGCAGCATCATCGACACCAAAATCACCCCAAACGCCACCAGCATTGTAAGTAAGTAATTCATTTTCCTCCTTCTTAAAACATCCTGTTCTATAGAAATCTCAGTGGCGACGCTAAAACCAGCATAACCGCCAACCCTGGAGCAACGTCCCTTCGATAAAGTACAAGAAAGAGCGTCGCCACCTAGTATCTAAAGTACTCTAGGGTAAGATTATCTTCGAGCTGCCATAACGACCAGGCTTGGGGCGACGTTATCTTCGATGGAGTGCAAGGAAGAGATGAGGAACGCAAGCGAGTCGTATTTAACATACGATGAGTGCGTACCGGAATCTCTGACGCAGCAATCCGCGAAGAGAACTAGCCCTCTACATCAAGACAACAACCTCTAACGCCGCCGGCAGCCCCTCTCGGTTTTTAAGTTTCAACTTCTTCTCCGTCCTCGCCGACAACTTCAACTCCGTCACCATCCCGTCAATATTCCCCATCGCCACCACAATCTTCGGATCAATCTCCCGTACCGCCCGCACCGAACTCGTACATAGCACATCCGCTATCCCCAGTTCATCCAGCGCCGTCGCTTCCTCACATGCCCCCAAAATTCCCACATGTATATTATTAATATTCACATCATAAATCGTCTGTTTTTCACCCGCCTGAATTCCCCGAATCGCCGCATCGCCAATCTCAAACTCCCCCGGTCCAACTAGCGGCCCCACCTCAAGATCCGCTTCAATCGTCTCTCGCGCCACATCAATCCGAATCGTCCGCCCACCTTTCATCGTTAAACTGATTTCGTCCGGATTTTTACTCTCAATCTCAAACATTTTTCCTCCGTTTCTTACTTCTTAACTTCCTCGAGCAGCCCGCTCGGATCATAAACCTCCGTCATATTCATCTCCAAAACCTCTGTAATAAATTTATCACGAACACTCCGCCTGTACAAGAAATCATCTTTACTCATGATCACATAATTCATCGGTCGCCCCTGTCGCTTCTCAATCACCTCCGCCCACCTCGACAACCTCTTCGCATAATCATCCCCCACAATCAACATATCAATCCCCTCCTGCGTCGGCAATCGATTCGTCACAATAAGGAGCGCCAAATTTTTCTCCACCGGCTTCACCGCATCCTCCCAGTTATTCCGTCGCACCACCCGATGAATCTCCACCGGCATCGCCCCCACCACTCCTGGCTTCCGCGGCGTAAAAATCTCCTGAAACGCATGCGCATACGGACTTTTCATATTCGCTGAATAATAAACTTTGTTATCATACGTCTCACTTTTTACAATCCCCACCCCCTCTAGATTCAAAAGTTCCCGCCGCACTGAATTAATTTGTTCTTCAATTACCCGCGTAATTTCCCGCACATAATAAGATTTATTCACATCCGAAAAGAATAAGTCCAAAAGTTTCGCTCGAGTCTTCGATCCGAACAATTTTTCAATTGGTGCGTTATCTTCTTTACTCATCCTGCATACATTTTAACACATACGCACAAATTTCATCAAGGTTTAACCAGTTAATTTTTTTATTCCGTTTGAACCACGTCATTTGTCGCTTCGCCAAATGCCAGTCATCATAAATGAACAATTCTTTCGCTCTGTCCAAATTATATTCCCCCTGCATATACGCCCAAGCAAACTGATATATATTACTTTTCATCGCCTGAGTATTCCAATTATACAATTCAACCGCTTTCTTCGTCTCATCGAACAATTCCTGAATAAATAATTTATCCGCTCGCGCCGCAATCCTTTTTCTAAGTTCTTCCGGCCCCCACTTAATGCCTATGATTAAATAATTTGCACAGTCCCCCTGTCGATCTTTTTGTTCGAGTTTCCCCTCCTCCGTAAAACTATAATCATACACCAGTGCATCAATATATAGCCCCGTCCCCCCTGCTATAATCGACAACTTTCCTCTTTCCCGAATCTCCCGTATTTTTTCCTCTGCATACTTCTTCCAATCCGCCACCGTAAAACGCTCATCCGGATTCACTAAGTCAATTCCCCAGTGCCGCACTCCATCTTGCTCCTCCGCGCTTGGCTTCGCCGTCCCAATATCCAGTCCCCGATAAATCGCCCGCGAATCCGCCGAAATCACCTCCACCCCAGTAAATCCCGCAAACTTCCCTTCCGGCGCCTCTTTTGCTCTTCGCTCAATCTCCTTCGCAATCTCAATCGCCACCCCCGTCTTCCCCGACGCCGTCGGTCCACAAATCACTACCGTTTTCTCAAATCTTTTTGACATATCACCATAATTATACCATACAACCCCAAATCACTCAAACCTCGAGTAAAAACCTCCCCCGACTCCGCTTCCGCATCATCGAGGGATAATATCAATCCTGGTCAAAATCTCAGTAAAATCGTGAGCATCTCACCATCTTCCCCATCACTCCGTTTCATTATCCTCATCCTCCACATCTTCACCATCCAGCAACCTCCGCATCCGCTCCAGCGCCGCTTTCACCTCTGGACTGAGCGCCTGTTCAACTCCTTTGTTCAACACCTGTTCCATTTCCTTACTCATGTCTTCCGTCGTTTTCTCTGCACCTACTTTGAGCAACTTTTTTTCACCATTCCTTTCCAGAATCTTGACCTTAAATTTCTAAGCTGATTCACCCCGTCGCATCGTCCCAAAATCCCAAATAGACCATCAAATCGCTCTATTTCGTTTTTTAAGACAATCCAACACGGAGCTATCTCAAGCTCATACCCCTATCCTAGCACACTTTTCCACAAATGTCAAGCCCACCATATCCCTATTCAGCATTTACACATCGCACCGGTCGCCCAATACAACGAACACCGCTAGAATCACTCGAGTCGCTAGCCATAAAAACAGAGTTACCGCGACCATGTAGCATCCGAGCCGTCTTTGGACTACTAGACATCGTTGAAGACCAATATATTATTTCATTTTCTTTATACCATGTCGCATCAAATCTCGTATCAAAATATCCTCCTCGCACAAAATACAATGGCTCCAACGTTAAATTATACCCTAGCACATTCACATCCTTCGCCGTTTCTCCTCCCGCAGTACTAGTAACACCATATTTATCCAACAGAGTATAAAAACTACCCGACTTCGAGATATTAGACTCATCCCCAATCGTTGGCAACTCCCAACCTTTTGGACAAATACTACTCGGAGCCTCCGCATTTATATAATAAGTAGATCCCGTCCCCGCCGTCGCCGTATTAAAATGATAATAATTCCCCACCAAATAATGCGCGTCATACTCTCCCTCAGTACAAGTTGTACCATCCCAAACCTTACAATTTATCGCCGTATAGACTTCTTTCCCAAGCAATTCCCCATTCTGCGCCTGCCAAGTTGCCTTCCATTTACTACTATCGCTCACATTCACAAAACCGCTTACTTCCCCATCCTCTCTTATCCTTAACCCATCCTTTTCTCCGGTTATCGTCTCATGGCCAGCTTTCTCATATGTGACTAACGGTGTCGCCCACACCCATTCTCCCATATCCCAAGAAAATGTCGTGTTCTGCTCAAGCTCCGATTTTATATCAACCTCCATCTCCTCAGTTGCAGTCGGCGGATAATACATATTATCCCCCGTCAAACTTGAATTCCGATACGCCCAGTACGGCCGTTCGCTAGCGACTATCTGTTCCTTCGACCATCCTTCCCCTGGGTCGCTTACCCACGCTCGACTCACATCTGAATTATTCGGATTAATTTCCCCATTATTAATCATTTCTTCCGTAATTTTCAAACCAAGATCCTGCGTCATCCAACACCTTCCGTCCTTCAGTTTTGCCACCCAATAGCTCTTCCCATCCCTCGTATCCGTTAATCTAGCCGTTTCGTTCTCCATCGACACTTTACAAATATCACTCGTCATTTCCTGCATAGTCAGAATATCCGTAATTGCTCGCACCTCTATCGGGTTCGCCACTACTGACGCTACAACAGTATTGCTATAGACTCCTGAAGGTAAATCAGTTGCCACTGCCGCCCCAAAACGCAAAACATAATCATCCTTATTTGCAGTCTCGCCAGTCTGAACCACAGGCGCATCCCCGTTTTTCGGCAAAGCGATATACTTTCCTTCAGCCGTTTCGTCATCGCGTCTCAGATCAAATCCCCAAGAATTCAAATGGTCTCGAAAATTCTCCGCTGTCAGTTCTCCATTCACCGCCCCAATTTTTGCTGGCTCATCCAGGGCATTCCGTTGCAAAAGCGAACTCGAATTATCGCCCGTTGTCAAATAAATTGCATACCCCGTTGTATTATTCGTTGTTACAGATAATTGCACCTCCGAACTCTCCTTAAATTCGCCTGTCGATTTCGGCGTCAAATCCATCATTGCCTGATCCGACATACTAACAGCAATACTCGACCGTACATAAACCGACGTCTTTGTATTTATATCCGCCGAAAAAGGCTGTATCTCCGCTGCTTCTGCATGCGTAATCGTCGGAGCCCCAACCATAACCATTATTAATAACCCTAATAATCCACTGGAAATCCACCCGACCCAGCTTAAATAATTCATTTTCCTTAGTTTTCGCCCCATTTCTACCTCCAAGACGCGATTTACGGCCAACTAAATCAACTCGCCTCATTTTTTTATTATGGCCACCCCGGAGCCGCCTCCGTCATACGCTCTTCTTCCAACATCTTAACAAGGCTAATTCTAAGAGGTGAAAAATAACCGCAACAACAAAAAGCGACACCGCAGGGTGTCTAGTCCATTGCAACCTGAGCCGAAAACAGCTTTAAGGATTACTTTTGCGGTGCCGCTTAGTTTCCTTAAAAACTGAAATCAAACTCTGGCCACAATGGTAATATATACTACCAAAAACTGGATGCAATATAAACTAGACACTTTTATTGTATCATACTCATGCTTATCTGCAACCAAAAAAATTGTTGTAAAATTTACAACAACCCTATTCAATTCCACAGCCTAAAATTTATGCCCACCCCCTAAACTTCCCACCTCTTCCCCTTTCGACAAAACTCATAAAACTCCGCATCTCTCATCCCAATCCGCGGTTTTCCGTATTCATAAATACACCATTTTCTCTCCTCTAGCTCTCCCGACAACAACCCCTCCGCTTTCGCCACTTCCCCAAATCTCTCCCGCGCCCACCTCAGCAATTCCTCCAAAGTCTCAAAATAATATATTCCACAATTCTTCACTTTCGTTTCTCGAAACATCGGCTCAAACCATCCCCACCCCTCCTTCTCCCGAAACGCCAACACCGAATGCGACGGGCAATAATCATCTCGCACATAATAATATATCAAAAAGGTTTTTATTTCATACCCCTGTTTCTCAAACCATTCCCGCTCTAACTCTGTCAAATCCCAACAGATCCCAGTTTTCTTTCTCAAAGTCTCATCTGGCGCCTGCAATCTATATCGTCGATAATCCGGCTCCTCAAAGTACTTACCCCCATCATCCGTCCATCCATACCTTATCCCCTTACAAATCTCAAAAAACTCTTCCATCCCCCACTCACCTCACTTCTCCCCTCTCCCCTCGATCCACTTCGCTAGCTTTTCGATCTTCACCTTCTCTTCCCCCTCCCGCGTCCTGACGCTCACCTCGCGCGCCTCCGCGTCTTTCGCCCCAATAATCAAAATCGCCGGAATCTTCAACTCTGTCGCCTTCTTAATCTTCTTCCCGAGACTATCATCACTCCAATCTATTTCATACCGCAACTGATTCCCTTTCACCGGCTCCTCGAGCACCACTCCCTTTAGCACCCCTTCCACCTCTTTCGCATATTCCTCCGCCCCCGGCAAAACAATCATCCTTACCATCTCCGGCGCACACCACAGCGGGAACCACCCCGCCGTATGCTCAATAAACACGCTCATAAACCGCTCGATCGACCCAATCAAAGCACAATGCACCATAATCGGCGTCTTCTTCGAACCATCCTTATCTGTATATTCTAGTCCAAACCGCTCCGGCATCGCATAATCCAGTTGCACAGTCGCCAGTTGCCATTCCCGCCCCAAAGCATCCGTCGCCATGAAATCCATCTTCGGCCCATACATCGCCGCCTCCCCCACCCCAATGAAATAATCCATCTCAAACTTCTTCGCCATCCGCTCTATCGCTTCCTGCGCCTTCTCCCACATCTTCTCATCTCCAATATACCCGTCTCCATCATCTCGGAAGCTTAGTCGAAGCGTCAATTTCATCCCCACTCGCCTGTATAAATCTTTTGCACTCTCGATCAACTCCCCAAACACCCCCTCGACTTGATCTTCCGTACAAAACACATGTGAATCATCCTGCGTAATCGCCCGCACCCGCGAAAGCCCGCCCAGTTCCCCCTTTCGCTCATCCCGATACACCATCGTCGTCTCGAGATATTTCACCGGCAACTCTTTATACGACCGCGGCACACTCGCAAAAATCTGACTATGATGCGGACAATTCACCGGTTTCAGCGCCAACTCATCTCCACTTTCTGTACTCAAAAATTTCAACAGTTCCGGAAACTTCTGATAGTGACCACTTTTTTTATACAACTCCACATTCGCAATATGCGGAATACAAACTTTACAATACCCCGCCCGCACCCGATAACCTTGCGCCAGTTCATTCAGCATATCTCGTAGAATCGTCCCTCTCGGGGTAAATAACGGCAACCCCGACCCTACGAGATCCGAGAAACAAAACAGTTCCAGTTCCTTCCCCAGTTTCCGATGGTCCCGTTTTTTCGCTTCTTCCTGCTGTTCAAAATATTTGTTCAGTTCCTCTTCCGTCTCAAACGCCACCCCATAAATCCGCGTCAGCATCTCCCGTTTCTCATCTCCCCGCCAATACGCCCCCGCCATCCGCTCCAGCTTCCACGCCCCCACCTCCCCCAAATTCTCAATATGCGGCCCCTTGCATAAATCTGTAAAAACCACTTCCCCACTTCGCGGATCGACCAGATCATAAAAACTAATCACCTCATCCGCCGGCTTCTCCTCGATTAGTTCAGTCTTGTATTTTTGCCCATTCTCTTTCGCCCACTTCAAGGCTTCCTCTCGAGATACTTCCCGCCGTCGCATCTCCAACTTCCGCTGAATCAACCCCCGCATCTTCTTCTCGATCTTCTTTAGATCCTCATCAGTGACCTTCTCATCCCCAAAATCAATATCATAATAAAAACCATTCTGAATTGCCGGTCCCACCCCAAAAGTTGTTGTCGGATAAAGCTCCTGCGCCGCTGCCGCCAAAACATGACTCAGGGTATGTCGCATTTTCTCTACTTTCTCGCCTGAAGCTTCCATAGCTTTATCCTTTCTTCCATCTCTGGATTTTTATTCACCCCTTAATTATACCATAGACTTCAGAAAAACCTCAAACGCAACCAAAACCATCATCATATCACACTATTTACCCCGCTCCGCCAATTCCAAACCCATCATAACCAACTATTTCTTCCTCCGCCCCCGCTTCTTCTTCCCCGCCTTCACCTCTCTCACATACCCCACAATCGAAGTAATAAACATCACCATCTCACAGATCACCCCAAAAATCGACCCAATAAATCCATTATACGTCATCCAACAAAACGCCACAGGCACCCCCAAAAGTTTATACACCCGCGTATTTCCCTGCCAAAAAATCGAAATCTCATATAACACCGTCGCCGCCACCGAAAGCAGACTTAGCGGCCCATCATACGTCATCACCGCCAGCACCGCAATCACGACCAACACGATCGCTAGCACTATATAATCCCTTAATGTTAATTTATTATGCTTCCCTTGCTCATTCTCATCCCAGAGGTAATAAAAATTCGCGAGCAAAATCACCACCGACATCGCCATCCCGAGGTCCGCCCCAAGTAAAATAAATGCTATAATCCCCGTCGCCATCGACAAAATGTCTAGAACTACAATTGCCTTCCGCTTCTTCGCTAGATACGAAGCCCCCAGTAACCCATATTCGATTATGGTTAAAATTTGTGACCAGATATACATAGCGCTCAGTTCCATATATTTTATTATACAACACTCCTCCCCATCGTATAACTTTTTTAATCATAACCGTCTCTCACCCCAATAATCTTTTTAACTGTAACCATTTTCACCTCTACCAAAGCCCAAAATCGTAAAAGCCCAAAACCTAAAAAACAGAACCATTCCTCACCACTCCATAAAAAAGCCACCCTCTATCTCGGTGGCCTCCCCTGGGAGTTTATTTATAATACTTATTCACTCGATTCCTCATCTGTAACCAAATAAGAATAGTCTTTCGCGTCCGGCGCATTCTGAAAATTATCACTCGTCAATTTCACCCCATATTGCAAAGCCAGCGGATAAAGTTGCATCGTGATATTCTCTCTCAGAATCCACAGCAGCGGCCTCATCGTCGAATATTTTTTCTTCGCCTGCTTCAAAACCGGCATTCTCAAGAGGTCTGTCTCGACAATATTCTTCCGAATCTTCTCCTCCGAAAACGTCGGTATCATCGTCGAAAGATTATAGTATATATCAATCGCCTTACAAATCACCGCGTGCGGATCCTCGAGTAACTCATTCGCATACCGCCGCTTCAGTTCAAATTTCGTTTCCCCCGGGAATCTCTCCGAGATCGTCATATATTTCACCGCGTGCAGCA
The DNA here is from genome assembly GCA_964485445.1 of uncultured Candidatus Saccharibacteria bacterium. Classification (GTDB taxonomy): domain Bacteria; phylum Patescibacteriota; class Saccharimonadia; order Saccharimonadales; family Saccharimonadaceae; genus Nanosyncoccus. The sequence continues at coordinate 25,926 of CAZAJJ010000004.1, forward strand.
CTTCATCCGAGAACGGCATACTCTCCACCGGAATCCTCGTCTCCTCCGACACATCATGTAGCAGAATCGTTGCAATCGTCACGTCATTGATACACGCCGTCTTTCCATCGATCATCGACATCGGCATCAACGACAGCGCATAGCACGCCATACTTAGCGGATGCACCTCATACCTCTGTCCATCGCTCCGCGTTTGCCCTTCGTGCGCATTTCGCATATACGGCAGCGCCCTCAAACTCTCATACATCTTCGCCCCTATCGCCACGCCATTGACATGAACATACATCTTGTCCGCCGGAAAAATCCTCCCCGCGCACCCTTCATCCATCATATTTGGCAACATCCGCTCTCCCCCTCTCTAAATTCATTGCTCCAAGTAGCATTTTCTACTCTAAAGAACTTCCTCCCAGGAATAACCTCATTATACCACACCACCCCTTCATTCTTATTCCCCTTTTTCGCAATATCTATGCTATAATATATAGTATTCGGGTCGCTAACTCAGTTGGATGTCGAAGGCGCTTGTCGCCTAAGAAAATCAATGATCGTGTCTCGCAACGAGACCTCTAGCCAGCAACCCAAACATTAACAATTCCCTGGCACTAGCTCAGATAACATCATTCGGGTCGCTAGCTCAGCTGGCTAGAGCGCCTCGTTTACACCGAGGAGGTCGGGGGTTCGAGCCCCTCGCGACCCACCACTATATAGATATTCTATAGATATAGAATATCTATATAGTGGTCAGGTGGATTGAATCAACATTGGGTTCGCTTGCGGTAGAAGCCGAGCGAACAATGAATTTATTCATTGTTCAGAGGCGACGCCCCGCAAATAGCGATTTTCTAAAGAAAATCGCGTCCTTCCCTCGCGACCCACCATTGTATAAGTATTTTATGCATAAAATACTTATACAATGGTCAAACAAATCGAATCACCCCCAAATCCATCCAAAATAAAACCCGAACAAAACCCAAACTGGGTACCGCGTACCCACTTTTGCAAATCCCCACCCCTATTACCAAATCACCAAACTGGGTACCCGGTACCCACTTTTCATTTTTAACCATCTTTTGCCCATCTTATCAAACTCACTATTTTTGCTCAAATTTTCCACCTCCAAATTCCCCAAAAATCACAATTGACTATCTCAATAAAATCAGTTATAATGAACTAAAGTTATATATCAATTAATTCCGAGGAAAATTACATGCCGATTATCAAATCTGCAAAAAAGGCCGCGCGCCAAGCCGAGAAGCGCACTCTCAACAACCAACAAATCAAGAAATCTATCAAAGCCGCTCTCAAAGAGCTCAAGGCTAACCCAGTTGCTGAGAATCTTTCCAAACTCCAGTCCGAATACGACAAAGCCGTCAAAAAAGGCTTACTCAAGAAAAACACCGCTTCTCGCCGCAAGGCTAGCGCCGCCAAATTCGCCAAGACTGCCGCGAACAAAGCTTAAGACTAAAACCGATAAGCCCCCCCCAAAAAAATCTGGGCGTCGTCACTCGACAACGCCCTTTTTGTCATGTAAGGCCTTAAACTAAAGTTCCACTAATCGCTCCAAAATCCTAAAATCATTCCCCCTCCTGCGTTCCGACCGGCACTTCCACCATCTGCTGATCGACATATTCCATATATTCCGGATTCTCATGCAAGAATTTCAGCCGCACCCGGTCTTTTTCCCAAGTCGCCTGCTGTTCTTTTTCCTCTTGAGTTACCGGCAAAATCTGATTCAGAATAATCCCCAGCACGACCGCGAGGCTCATCCCCGACAGCGCAAAAGTTACGCTTCCGAATTGCCGAGAAATCGCCGCTCCGCCCAGTCCAAACACCAGCATAACCGAAGCGATCACAATATTCCGCGCAAACCCGAGATCCAGCCGATGCTCGATCCAAACTTTCACACCATTCAGCCCGATAAATCCGTACAGCAGCACCGAAACCCCGCCCAACACCGGATTCGGAATCGTCGAGATCAGCGCCATCACCTTCCCCAGGAAAGCCATACAAATTGCCATAATCGCCGCCAGTCTCAGCACTGCCACCGACGCAATCTTCGTCATCCCGACCACTGCCGTATTTTCTCCATACGTCGTATTCGCCGGAGCACCCACCAGCGCTGCCACCAGAGTCGCAAGACCGTCTCCCAGTAGCGTCCGCGCCAGTCCTGGATCCTTCAAAAGGTCCTGATCAATAATTGTACTCAACGCCTTATGATCCCCGATATGCTCCGGAATCGTCACCAGCGCCACCGGTGCTAATTGAATCGCCACCATCAAATCCGGCCGATAATCCCAAAACATCACCTGAAACTTCGGAATACTAAACCACGCCGCCTCCTTCACCGGGGTAAAATCCACCATCCTCAGCATAATCGCCGCGAGATACCCCATCACGATCGCCATCAAAAACGGAATGATGTTAAGAAATCCTTTTGCGAACACCATAAAAACAATCGCCGACCCCAGTGTCACCAACGCCACTACCAGGTTCCGCCAATCTGTCTCCATTCCGCTACTGATACCAATCTGTCCAATCGCCGACGGCGCTAAGTTCAAGCCAATAATCAAAATCGTCGGCCCTACCACCACATGTGGCAACAACCGGTCAATCCAATCCTTCCCTGCTAGCGCAACTGCCCCAGCAAAAATTATATAGATTAACCCGACCAGCACGAGTCCGGTCATCGCTCCAGCCATTCCGCCCGCCTGATACGCCAACGCAATCGGCGATATAAACGCAAACGAACTACCCAGATAAACCGGCGACGTTCCTCCTGTACAAATCTGATAAATCAACGTTCCTACGCCCGACATCATAATCGCCACCGGAGTCGATAGCACCTCAGTTCCCGCCAACTGATTCACGAGAATCGGTACTAAAACCGTCGCTCCAAACATCGCAAACACATGCTGCAACGCCAGAGGTATTTTCTTTTTCATCGGCGGATGCTCCGATACGCCATACAACAAGTTACTCTGAGGGGATTCTTTCATCAAAATCCCTCCTTCCCTAAGATTTTAAGGAGCCGTAGCCCACTTAACCCTATTATAACATACTCTCCCCATTTCCCCTAATCCACCCCATCGCAGCAAACCCCTTCCGTCCAATCCGTCCTGTCACCTGGCCGCATCAAATCCACCTCAATTCCCCGACTCTCAGCCCAATCGTTCCAACAACCTTCCCTCTACAATCTCCCCACTTCCATCAAAAACACCCTAATCAACATCCACGGCTCCATCCCCGTCGTCTTCATCTGCATATCCAGTTTCGCCAACCGCTTCAAAATTCGCTTTTCCTTCACCCCTGGTTTCGCCTCAAACCTCTTCAGCGCCTGCGTCACCATCAGCCCGAAAAACATATACGGATCCTGCATCATCTCAATTTGCTCCACCATCTTCACCGCCCTCACTCCATCCCTAAGCGCCGTCTCCAAAATCCCAAACACCACCCTCGTATCCGCCCCCTTCTTCTCCGCAAACTCTTGCATCTCCACCCCTGCTGCCACCATTTTTTTATACACCACCGACCGCTTATCCACCTTCTTTTCCCAAATCACCACCTCATGTTCAGTCTCCAGATAATCCCCCACTTTCTCCCAAACCGCCGTATTCTCCGTTAAATCCTTCAACAAAATCTTCCTCACCCCAGTTCCAAACAAAGAAGTCCCCTGAAACACGCTCGGCAAATCCTGCGGGCTCAGGTTCTCCCCTTCAAATACCTCATAATCCACGCCTAGAAGCCGTTTTACGGCCTTTTCCGCCTCGAGACGATCCTCACCCCAAAAAACTCTAATCATAAGCCTTTTTGAGCCTCCAGACGCTTCCTAATCCCATCTTTTTGCCCTATACCACCCTGAACAATTTTTGTACTCATTCCCCCACCCCTGTTAATCATCTTTTTCTGCTCCTCGCCCCTCTTTTTCATTTTCACCCTTCAATTTCTGGCATTTTGGACAAAAATGTGTTCCTCTCCCCGCACATCTGATCTTCTCTATCTCTGTTCCACACTGAACACATTTTTTATTCACCCGCCCATACACCTTCGCAAACTTCTCTAAGTAATCCCCTGTCGTCCCATCCGGCTTCAAATACGTCGCCATCGTCGATCCACCCGACTCAATCGACGTTTCCATAATTTTCCTCGCCCCTTCTAGAATCCTCGCCGCGTCCGCCTCTGTCAAATTCCCCGCCGGCTCCGTCGGATGAATCTTCGCATAAAACAACGATTCATCCGCATAAATATTCCCTAGTCCCGCAATCACCTTCTGATCTAGGAGCACCGCCTTCACCGGCGCCTTCCCATGCCTTTGCAAGCTCCGCCACAGTTCCCCCGCTTCCATTTCCCAAGGCTCTTTCCCCAATTCCCGAATAAATTTCTCCTCCTCAACCTTCTCCGTCGGTATTACCTTAATAAACCCAAACTTCCTCTGATCGTTAAAAAACATCTTCCCATCCTCAAACTCAAAAATCACTCGCGTCTGCTTATTCGGCAACTTCTCCAAAAAATTCCGACTCGGATGCCCAGCCGCAAACTGCCCCACCAACTCCGCCGCGTCAAGAGTCGCACCGTCAGCATAACCCCGCACATCAACATCCTCTCGGGGCGAAGTTATCTGAGATGAAATACCAGGAGAATCTGAAGCGCACAAGGGAGCATGGAGCGAAGTTATCTCAGAGCTAGCTTCAAGAGATGCGCTAGTAGCGAGATTATGCGAGGAAGCATCCCCGAGGGGCGAAGTTATCTGAGATGAAATACAAGGAGAATCTGAAGCGCGCAAGGGAGCTGTACTTAAAGTACTGCTCCCGCGCACTGGAAGATTCGACGCAGTAGTTCGCTCAGAGAACGAGCCCCTCCATATGATTTGGCCGGTCATCCGTAAATGTATCATCAAAGTCACTCCGCTGCTTAGTTCGATCAACAGCGCTTTCCCCCTCCTTCCTAGCCCCACCACCTTCGCCCCCTCCACTTGCCCCTTCTCCCCAATAAAACTCTTTCCCTCTCGCACTTCCACTCGAACAATTTTTTTATTCAAAATAAACTCCCCTAATCCCCTCCTAATCGTCTCAACCTCTGGCAACTCTGGCATAACCCCTCTATTATACCATCTCCCACTTCCTCATCAAAATTTTCCCACCAAACCCCCAATTTCAAAATCCCTTAATTACGCCAATTCCAACCCGTTTCAACTCATAAAATCCATTTTCTATCAAACTTATGCTTGTACTTCTCTAAAAATTTGCTATATACTGGGGTCATGGGGCGTTGCTTTAAAATTGCGAGTGGGGAGAAAGGAGAGTGCTTATGACGATTGACATCGGTCGCTTGCGGCTAAGTCTTTACTTATCGATTCGAATTTGGCCATTCCAGGTCAGATTTATTCCTTCAGTAAAAATTACCCGCGCCAAGAAGCGTAGGTAATTAATTTAACTTTGCATTCCCATTCTATCAGTTTTATTAAAATATGGCAAGGCCCCACCACACCCTATCCCCACTCCATTCAGCTCCCCAAATTCCCATCTTCCACTCTTCAAAGTCTAATCTCAGCCCCACCGTCCTTCCCTTTTATGCTAAAATAAATATATGAGTTCCAATTCTCCTAAACCCTCCAAAGCCACCTTCTTCCTCATCGGCCTCAGCCTCCTGCTCGCCCTCGCTGTCATCATCCTTGTCATCATCCTCTCCCTCTCCAACTACCAAAAATCTCTCGATTCCATAACCCAAGACGACTCCTCAACCCCAGAAGACACTCAAACCCCGACCTCTGAATCAGACGCCACTCGCTATACTTTCGACTACTCCTGGACCAAGCACCCCTACGTCGCCCACGCCCTTGGCGGCATCTTTGGCACCTCCTATACTAACTCCTACGAAGCCTTCCTTCTCAATTATTCTCTCGGTCATCGCGTTTTTGAAGTCGATCTCACAACCACCGACGACGGCGTCACTATTGCCTCCCACGGTTCTAATCTCTTCTATCGCTACGTCGCCCCCAGCCCCGACACTCCCTTCACTTCCGCCAGCGCCAAAACCTATCTTTTCGACGGCCGTTATCACCTCCTTGACTACCGCGGGCTCATCAACCTCCTCGTCCAGTTCCCCGACGCCTACCTCATCACCGACTCCGGCAATACCAACCAAACCGACGCCACCCATCAACTCACCGAACTCATCAACTACGCAAATTCCATTAACCACCCCGAAGTCCTTGACCGCCTCATCATCCAAATCTACAACCAGCCCATGCTCGACTGGATTATGCAAATCCACCCTTGGAAATCCATCATCTACACTCTTTATTCCGACCCCGACTGGACCCCAGAAAACGTCGTCGCCTTCGCTGAATCTTCTGGCGTCCAACTCATCACTATCTGGGGCTCCTGGCTCACCCCAGAAATCGCCAATCTCTTCACTTCCGCCAACCTTAAAATCGCCGCCCACACTATCAACGACGCCACCGAAGAATCCCGCCTCAGAAACCTCGGCGTCAGCCTCATCTACACCGACTTTCTCATCCCCACTCCCTAAACCCACAACCGTTTTCTAATCCCAAAACCAAAAATCCCCATCCCATAAAATAAACAGCCCCCAGACCTAAGTCCGAGGGCTACTTTCTGATAAAACTATCTCTAATAGAACCAAAGACAACGATAAAGACAAAATCAATATACCACTATCCGACACAACCGCTTTCGTGTCGCCAAGCAATCATTGAACACATCCGTCACAATGCTCGCAAACGCAAATCCATTTTCGCTATCTGCCACCGGTTCCCGCACACTTGCAGGTTCCACGTCCGCCGAGCGCGTACCAATAATCCTGACGCCTCGATCGACGACGCCAATCCGCACTCCCGGCGACGCGTACTCCGCTTCAAGAAACATATGCGTTTTCAGATGCTCTTCTTCCGATGTCTCTTTCGAAGACTCCAAGACGATCGTCAATAGATCCTTAACCGCCTTCCGGTCGTATCCTCTCCGATTCCTCAAATCCAGAATCGTCAAATCTGCCACCCCGGAATCCAACTGCTCGATCAACGTCTCCACCGCCATCGCCGGCAGATATCGCATAATCATCTCCGCAATATCCTCCCGCCCTGACAGCGCCGACACTTCCTTCAACTTCTCCGAAATCATCCGCGCCTCCACCCTGTCTGACATCTGGCGTACAATTTCCCTCATCCTTGCCATCATAATCTCACCTCCTTTAGCTCAAAACTCGCGTCCTTATTACACTTCTACTTCTTTATCAATCAAAAAGTCCGAGTATAAGTAATTGCAACGCACCCGCTCAACATAACTCATCACCTGCCGCTCACAACAGCCAGTCATCTTCCTCGGATCCATCATCTCCTTCAACTCCGTCAAGGTCAGCGGAATTTCCTTATCTTCTGCCACTTTTTCCAACAAGCCATTATCCAGCCCCAGCCGCTTCACCCGGTACCCCGCTTCCATCGAATACTTCCGCAGCCGCTCATGCGCTTCCTGACGACTCATTCCCCTCTCGACCATCTTCATCAACATCGTTTCTTCCGCAATAAACGGCAATTCCTCCTGCAGATACCGATCAATCACCGCCTCATTCACGACCAGCCCATCGATCACATTCGCGCACAACCTTAAAATTCCGTCCGTCGCCAAAAACGTCTCCGGCAGCACAATCCTCCGCGCCGCCGAATCATCCAGCGTCCGCTCCATCCACTGCGTCGCCGCAACCTTCATCATCACATTCGGCTGCGCCATCACATAATCCGCCAAACTACAAATTCGCTCCGACCGCATCGGATTCCGCTTATACGGCATCGCCGACGAACCAATCTGACTCTCCTCAAACGGCTCCTCTATCTCTTTCCTACTCTGCAAAAATCTGATATCATTCGCCATTTTATAAGCCGCCGTCGCAACCAGCGCCAACGCTGACACAATCACCGTATCGAGAATTCTCGGGTAAGTTTGCCCTGACACCGCAAACACTCCGACATCCTTAAAGCCCATCTTTTCCGCAATGACCCCCTCCATTAGATCAACTTTATCAGCATCTCCTTTGAAAAGTTTCAAAAACGTATCTGCCGTTCCCGTCGCCCCCCGACAGCCCAGCATCTGAATACTTGCTTCCGCCGACCTCAGCTGATTGTACGCTATTTCGAACCCCTCCAGCCACAGCGTTGCCCGTTTTCCCACAGTCACCACCGCCGCCGGCTGACCATGCGTCAAGCCCAGGATTGGCGTCGCTTCATAATACTCCGCAAAATCCGCCAGCAGTTTCATCACGCCCAACAGTTTCTTCTCCACCAGCTCCAGCGCATCTTTCAGATTTTTCAAATCAGTGTTATCGGTCACATAGCAGCTTGTTGCACCAAGATGGATGATCCCTGCCGCTGTCGGACACTGCTGTCCATAAGCATACACATGCGCCATCACATCATGCCGCACCACCTTTTCCCGCGCTTTCGCAACTTCATAATTCACGTCCGTCATATGCGCATACATCTCGTCAATCTGTTCTTCTGTAATCGGCTCACCAGTCGCAGTCTTCACCCCCAGCTGCCGCTCCGCTTCCGCCAGAGCAATCCACAACTGCCGCCAAGTCTGGAACTTCCGTTCCTCGGAGAAAATATAGCTCATCTCCTTACTCGCATACCGCTCCGTCAAAGGTGATTGATAAACATTTCGTCTTCCTTCTTCGCTCATTCTAAGCCTCCTGTTAATGTTCTGCGCTTCCCGCGCCACCTAACTCCAACTGCACGTCTTTTTTAGCCCGTCCAGTTTTTCTAGTTACACCATACATTATACCACATATCACCCATTTTTCCAAAAATATCCCATCTGTATGAACAATGTACGCACATTGTTCATACATTGTTCATACAAACCCCAAAACAAATCTTGATGGCTCTCCTATGTATTTCGTCCGTAGTGGCTATATTAGCCTTCCACAAGGCTCACTCAACTACGCCAATCAAACCAGCGTTCTCTGGTCCTCCACCGCCTACCCTGCCGACAACCAATATTCCCTCAACAACTATTTCATTTCCGATAGTCTCTACCCATCAAGCAGCAATTCTCGTTTCGTCGGTTTCTCCCTCCGCCATACTCAGACTTACCGGAAACGAAAGGAATAGGAGCCAGACTCTCCGCAAGAATAATATAAGACACTACGAATCAACAGCAGAATAGTATTTTTTGGACTCTCCACAAGGACGGCGCCGTGGCGAAGCGCAGATTCACCCGCGACGGCGGGCGACAATGAGCGTGTCCAAAAATACTTATTTCACTGCTTATCTCTTATAGCTCGCCCCAATTTTTCCCGTATGACACTTCCACCGCCAACTTCACCGCCAGCTCCGGCGCCACCCCCTCCATCACTTCCTGCAAAACCTTCCCCACTTTCTCTTCCACCCCCTCATCACACTCGACAATCACCGAATCATGTACCTGCATCACCATATTCGCCGCCCCCTTGTCAAACTCCTGTTCCAGTTTCTCATCGATCCGTTTCATCGCCCGTTTCATCAAATCCGCCTCCGTCCCCTGAATCGGCATATTTTGCGCCGCCCGTTCTGCCCCTGTTCGCACGATAAAGTTGCTTGACTTAACGTCAGGCGTCGGACGCCTCCGCCCCATCATCGTCTCAACATACCCCTTCTCGCGTGCCTGTCGCAAAATCCCTTCCAAATACTCCTTAATCGGCTTCCGTAGCTCAAAATAATGCTCAATAAACTGCTTCGCCTCCGCATACCCCATATCCGCCGCCTCAGCCAACCCCCGCACACTCATCCCATACAAAATCCCAAAGTTAATCACCTTCGCCGCCCGCCTCTGCGCCTTCGTTACCTCATTCATCGGCACCCCAAAAGCCTCACTCGCCGTCTTCGTATGAATATCCACATCATCATTAAAATCCTGTATCAACGCCTCGTCCCCCGCCAGCACTGCCGCCAGTCTCAGTTCAAACTGCGCATAATCAGCACTGACCAGCACTCTCCCCTCCGGCGCCACAAACCCCTCCCGAATCCGCTTCCCCACCTCAGTCCTGACCGGAATATTTTGCATATTCGGGTTCGTCGATGATAGCCTCCCCGTCGCCGTCACGTTTTGATTAAACGTCGTGTGCACCCGCCCCTGCGCATCCGCCAACTCCGGCAGCGGCCCAATATACGTCGAAAGCAGTTTCGCCGTCTCCCGATATTCCTTGACTAGCCCAATAATCTCATGTTGCCCCTCCAACTTATCCAGTTCCTTCACCCCCGTCGAATAACCCCGCGCCGTCTTCTTAATTCCCTTCGTCGGCAACTTCAGTCGATTAAACAATACGTCTGCCAATTGCACCGGCGAATTCACATTAAACTGCGTCCCCGCTGCTACCCAAATCTTCTCCTCCAGCCCCCGCGCCTCCCCCTCAAATTCCTCCTTCAAACCCGCAAAATATTTCCTGTCAATCAGCATTCCATATTCTTCCATCTTATACAAAATCGGAATCAGTGGCAAATCCAACTCCTCATACACCTTCAAAAGCTCCGGCCTCTCCGCCAATTCTCTCTGTTGCCTCTCATACTCCGCCTTTTCCTCCGTCCATTCCACTCCCCGCTCCAGCGGATTCAAAAGAAACGCCGCCTGCCCCAAATCCCAAAACTTCTGTCCCTCTAAAATCTCCTTCGCCACCTCTGAATTCTTGTGCATCAAATCCTTCACATCCCAAGCCAAAATCCGCCCATCCGGCAATCTTGTCAAAAGCCCAAAACTCTGTTGTCCCGAAAATAAGTCCATTTCCCCACTCTTCCCCCGCTTTTTCATACCAGCAGTCCTAGAAATCCCAGAAGCCCTCGTTCCCCCGCCCAAAACGCTCTGAGAGGCCATTTTCCGCCCATTTCCGACCTTTTCCGCCCGTTCCGCGGTATCTAAGCCACTTGTGTTTTTCCTACCCTCTTTCGCCCTCTCAGCGCCTCCAGCGGCCTTTTCCGCCTCTCCCCCTTGCGCCTTCAAAAATCTCGCCACCAGCAACCGAAACTCCAACTTTTTCAGCGCCGCTACGATCCGCTCCTCGTTAATCACCAAATCCGGCACTTCCGCGAGCGCGACCGGCGCATCCGTCATAATCTTCGCGAGTCGATACGACATAAACGCACTTTCCTTCCCCGCCTCCAACTTCTTCCGCACCGCTGCCGGCACCTTCTCAAGATTCTCATACACCTCTTCAAGCGTCCCAAACTCATTCAAAAGTTTCACCGCTGTCTTCTCCCCCACCCCCGGCACCCCCGGAATATTATCCGACGCATCCCCCTTCAGTGCCTTCAAGTCCAAAAACTGCGCCTTCCGAATTCCGTATTTTTTCTCTACCGCCGCCACATCCAACTCTTCCAGATCCGTAAAGCCCTTCAAAATCCGATACATCCGCGTGTTTTCATCCACAATCTGCAACATATCCAAATCCGACGAAACAATATACGTCTCCCACTCATCCAAATCACCGCTAGATACGCCATCTAAGCAATCCTCCTCGGCAGGTCGCGAACATGAGGCAAATTTCCCATCGGAACATGAGCTATCAGATCGATACATGGCCGCTGAGGATGTATTATCTGAGGAACTCTCGGAGGCTACGGCCGAGAGCGTAGGATGCGCGACACCCGCGACGGCGGGCTGGCGCGACATCCGGTCCGAAGATGATACATACTTAGCGGTTATTTCATCCGCCTGATAGGCTAGTGTTCCAATAATATCGTCTGCCTCGTATTCCGGCACCTCCACGAACCCCCACCCCAGCGCCCTCACTAACTCCTCCAAAAGCGGAATCTGCGCATAAAAATCCTCATCCGGCTTCTTTCTCCCTGCCTTATACTCCGGATACAGCGCTTTTCGTTTCGCTGTCGAACTCCTCGAATCCCATGCCACCGCCACCTTCGTCGGCTGCAATTTCCGCACGATCTCCATCGCTATCGCCGCAAACCCATACACCCCGCCCGTCGGCGTCCCGTCACTCGTCGATAGCGCCCCCATCGCATAATACCCCCGATAAAACACCGATTTTCCGTCAATAATCACCAGCCGTTTCATAAACCTCCTACCTCTATATTCTCCTCATTATACCACATCCCTCCCCAAATCAAAAACCGCCCCAGCCTAGCCAGGACGGCTTTCCTAAAAATCCTATCACCTCATTCCCTTAGTCATTTCTTACAATCAGCCGGCAGCCTTCTTCCTCGGCGGAAAAATCATATTATCCAGTTTCCGCTGAAGCTCAATAAACTCTTTCGGCAACACCGCCTTCGGTACTAAAATATAACTCTCATAGTACCACCAGTCATCCAGTTTTTCTTCCAGATGTTGCTTCAAAGCCGCGTTGAACTCTTCCATACTCTCCGGCAAACAATATACCTGCCGACCCGAATCCGCCTTCTTTTTCGAGAAAGCCCACACTGAAGCACCGCTACCATTATGATACTTCTTATAGTGGAGCCGCATCATCACAGCATCCGCTTTCCAAATCGGCGCCAACTTGAACTTATGAACTTCATTGTTAAACGGGGCACAGAGGTAATCTCCGGTTAGATATCCTTCCAACCGCACCTTCGAATCCACTCCAGCCAAAACCTGCTCCCTTAAAATTCTCTTCAGCTGACGAGCAATCCGTGCGATCTCTAAATCTGATTCCATCGCCCACTCTCGTTCCCAGTCCATCATCTTTTTACTCTGCTCAACCGACCAACGATGATCAATCCTAAAGTCACAATGCGGCAATCCGCTTACATCCGTCCAGAACATAATCTCCTCCGGAATCTGCTGCCTATTGGCATCTCGCCGCAGACTATACTCCACTCGTACCGAAAAGTTATCATACCATCTCAGGAAAGCATCCCATACTAGCATCTCATTCACGGCATCGACTACTTCCCGAGCATGTCGAGTTAGTTTCTGGTAATCCCACTCGTTCTCATAACCTTTCCATGCCAACTCCTCATCGCTAACCATGTTAAACCTAAACATAATATCCCCTCCCTACTATTGATTATTGATAGAATTTTTAATTTCAGTAACTAAGGAGTCCTTCACACCCCTTCTCCCCTCATTATAGCACACATAGTTATAAAAGTCAATAGCAATTTAACTCATCTCCTAAAAATCAACCATAAACTCCTTAATCTCCTCCTGTTTTCTCTCAATTCCGCTTATGTTTGCCCTCCTTTTTCCACTATGCTACAATAGCCTAAGTATGAAAAACACCTCAGATCTCAAAATCGTCGCCATCCTCGGCATGAGCGGTAGCGGCAAATCCGTCGCCGTTGATTATCTCACGAAAAAAGGCATCCCTAAGGTCCATCTCGGCAACATGATCTACCAAGAAATGGCCAAGCGCGGCATCGAACGCACCCCCGATGGCAAAGCCGAAAAAGCTTTCCGCGAAATGATCCGCGAGACGGAAGGTCAAGATTGGGTCGCCCGCCAAGCCATCACCGAAATCAAAGACCTCGTCGGCGCTGGCCAAAAACGCATCGTCCTTGACGGCCTCTATTCCTGGACCGAGTACAAAGCTATCAAATCCGCCTTCCCAGGCAGCCTAACTTGCATCGCCATTGTCGTACCTCGCGCCCTGCGCTACGAACGCGTCGCCAAGCGCCCCGACCGCCCCTTTGACGCTGAAGCCATCCGCCTCCGCGACTACGGCGAAATCGAAAAAATGGAAAAAGGCGGTCCCATCGCCATGGCCGATTTCTACATCCAAAACGACCAAACCCCCGAGTACCTCGAATCTGAACTCAAATCCATCCTCAATAAAATCGACTTCTAAAATCCCGTCCTCTTTATTACTCTCCTATGTATTTCGTCCGTAGTGGCGTTACCTATCTCACCTACGGCGCACTTCGCTATTCTGGCCGCAATCTCTTCTTATGGTCTTCCACTGCCATCCCTGCGATCGACTCACTTGCCTCCAGCCTCAACTACAGCAACGAAGCCATCCGCCCCAGCGACAATAGCACTCGCTACTATGGCTTTTCCCTCAGCAAAACCCATAAAATAAATTTATTCCTCTCCCATACATTTCGTCCGTAGTGGCTATATTAGTCTCTTTGTTGGCCCGCTCCGAACCGCAGGTAACTCTAACTATTTCTGGTCCATGAGCGCTTTTCCTAATAGTACTCGATACGCTTCAAATCTCAGTTTCGTTTCCAACAATACCAGCACCTCAGCAAATGACGATCGTTTCCTCGGCTTCTCCCTCCATCCCTCATTTCCCCAAACTGGGTACTCGATACCCACTTTTACATTTTCCAACCCCTGTTACGAGATCACCAAACTGGGTACCCGGTACCCACTTTTCATTTTTCACCATCTTTAACAAATCTTATCAAAATCACTATTTTCCCAAAATATCTTCCACTAAATTCATCAAAAAAGAAGCCCTGCGGTAGGAGCATTACACCCCGTGCAAGACTTCGACAACCTAAATATATCAAACTAAACCCTTAATGTCAATGATTTGTCCCCATTTTGTAATAAGCAATAATCGCTTTAATGTTTTTTGATCTTTAGCCCGACTAACCAATAATTTACGCAAAGTATCGTCGCGCATTCCCCTAATTCTAGACGAATCAATAATAACATTTCGAGATTGCTGAAGGGCACGCTTAACATTGCGAATAATTTTCTTGGGATTATCCGTCAGCGGCGACTTAATCTCATATTCAATTCCATCCAGCAAAATATCAGCCGTTTTCTGGCTCCTAGTCGGCAAAAACTCCACCACATGCCCAGCCAAAGCCAGAATATCAGCCACCCGCAACTCATGTGGCCACGGACGCATGCCAGCAGGGATAATTATCTGCGATTTCTTCTGTCTATTCATGGCCTACATTATATCATCAAAACACCCCAATCAATAACCCCTATTACTCTTCCATGTATTTCGTCCGTAGTGGCCTTATTGACCTTCGATACGGCGCACTCCAACTCGCCAGCGCCAACAGTTACTACTGGTCCTCCTCTTCCGTCCCTGCCACCACAGACGCTTTCATTCTCCTCTTCCACACACCAGTCATCTACATCTCCTTCAGTAGCATCCGCTATTCCGGCTTCCTCCTCCCATTTTTCCCAAAACATCGAACTTATGTTTGTACTTTTCTCATCTTTTGCCATAAACTAAAAACTGAGCAATAAATCGCTTGCTATTTTGAAAGGTAGAGTTGTGGGACATTTATTTAGGAGGAAAGGCACTGTATGACAAAAGTCTTCATTCGTTTCTTGTTGAAGTTACTCGGCAATCATTCCGATGACCACTCAACAAAAAATGTTACTTTTATCGTCATCAATATCGATAAAAAGTAACATCTTTACTACCTAACTTAATTGTACCTTACAAAAATGGTTATGGCAAGCATTTTAGTTGGCTTTTTTAGCACGCTAAAGTTGTTACCATGCAGGTTTATTGCTCACCCTAGTATTTCGTCCGTAGTGGCTATATCAACCTCCTCGACGGATCCATGCGCCGCGCCAGCGACACCGGTTACTACTGGTCACCCGTCGCCTACCCCACCGACAACCGCTACGCCTACGACTTCAATCTCCGCTCCGATTATTCCAGCACCCACCCTTCAAACGAACGTCTCCGCTATTCTGGCCTCTCCCTCAGCCACGCCATATTCTTCTCATTTCTCTCCTACTTATTTCGTCCGTAGTGGCTATATTCTCCTGACGTATGGCTCGCTTCGAGACGCAACCCGCGACAGTACAATCTGGTCATCCACTACTTACCCCGCCAATATCCAAAACTCTCTTAACCTCTATTTCAACCATGTTAGTTTCTATCTATCATCCAACGACATTCGCTATTACGGTTATTCCCTCCGCGATTTTATCTCCATATCTCTTCCATATATTTCGTCCGTAGTGGCTATATCATTACTCTCTACGGCACACTCCGATACAGCGGCGGCAGCAACTTCACTTGGGGATCAAGCGCCGACCCCGCCAACACCCAACGCGCCTCTAATCTTCGCTTCTTTTCCGGGAACGCATACCCATCACACAGCGACGACCGCTACTACGGATATTCCCTCCATTTTTATAACTCTCCTTAGCATTTCGTCCGTAGTGGCTTTATCACTTTCCCAAACGGTTCCCTTCGTCACGCCGGCCATCTCAATTACTTCTGGTCTTCCACAGCCTCCCCTACCAATACCCGATATGCCTTCAACTTCAATTTCGACGACACCATTAACTACATATCCCATGACAGCAATCGCTACTACGGCTTCTCCCTCGGCAAAAATCCTCATTATGCCTCTCCTTAGCATTTCGTCCGTAGTGGCTATATCGAACTACTCAGCGGCGCACTCCGTTACGCCAATTACAACGACCTCTCCTGGAGTTCCACTACTTTCCCTATCGAAGCCAAAACCGCCTCCTATCTCCGCCTCTTTCCCGATAACGCCTATCCATCACATAGCACCGACATCTACGGCGGTTTCTCCCTCCGCTTTTACCAATATTTCTCTTTATGTCTCTCCATTGTATTTCGTCCGTAGTGGCAATATTAGTCTTCGCAATGGCTCACTCATGTACGCCGGAATCGACAGTAACGCCCAATCCGCCACTGCTTTTCCCGCCCTCCTAAATCATGCTTTCGCTTTCTATTTCCGCTCCTCCACTTTCTTCGCCTCCGCAAACGGCGGACATTACGACGGCTTCCCCCTCAGCAATCTCATCCTCATACCTCTCATATGTATTTCGTCCGTAGTGGCCGTATCTATCCTCCCTTTGGCTCACTCAACAGCGCAGGCAGCGATAATTTCTCCTGGAGCTCCAGCGCCTACCCCGCTATCACTCAAGATACCTTCAGCCTCCATTTCCGCTCCGCTAGCACCCACGCCTCAAGCAACAATGGTCGCTCATACGGTCTCCCCCTTCGTCTTCATTGCTCTCTCATGTATTTCGTCCGTAGTGGCTATATCCATCCCCAACACGCCTCACTCATCTACGCCGGCAGCAATAGCCTCGCCTGGTCACCCACAGCCTTCCCTAGCAACCTTCGCTTCGCCTCCAACCTTGGCATCACCTCAGGAATTGCCTACCCAACATACAACACTTATCGCAGCAACGGCTTCACCTTCCTTTTCCCAAACTGGGTACCCTGTACCCACTTTTGTATTTTCCCACCCCTGTTACGAAATCCTCAAACTGGGTACACTGTACCCACTTTGCATTTTTAACCACTTTTTACAATTTTTGTCAAAACCATCATTTTTCCAGAATTTCCTTCATACCCTTCCTATGTATTTCGTCCGTAGTGGCTATATCGATCTTCCAAATAGCTCACTCCGAATTGCAGGCTACTATGGTCATGTCTGGTCCTCCGCCGCCTACGTCGCTGATATCCGTTACGCCTCCTACCTCAGTCTCGATTCTACTACCACCCACTCCTCAAATAGCGTCGCTCGCTATTATGGCTTCTCCCTACACCAGTCTTCATTCCTCTTCCATGTATTTCGTCCGTAGTGGCGTTATCTATCTTCCGCTTAGTTCATTGCGCGATGCCGGATATTATAATCTCTCCTGGGCTTCCGCTAACGACCCCACAAATTCCTCTTTTGCCTCTAATTTATACTTCGCCAACGCCAATCTCAACCCATCCAACAGCAGCTATAACTATCTTGGCTTTTCCCTTTGCGTCACAAAAAACCACGACCCAGAATCACAAAACGCGCCTCATTTTTATTACTCTCTTCTGTATTTCGTCCGTAGTGGCTATATCAGCGTTTCACTCGGCGTACTTTCCGCCGCCGGCAGTCACGGCTACGCCATCAGTTCCACACTCTATCCCGACCCCGCCAGAATCAGAATATATTTCTTCTATATCAACGAATTCGTCATCTCCACATCCGAAAACGCCATGAGCTATTCCGGCCTCCCCCTCCGTATCTAACCCACCATATCCACTTTATTTCCCAAGAATCGTTTTTATCACTCTCCATTGTATTTCATCCGTAGTGGCTATATCCATATCCCTTACGGCTCAGTCCGAACCGCCGGATCTCTTAATTTTCTCTGGTCTTCAACCGCCCCACCCGCCAATCTCAGCGAATCCCTAGAAGCCTACTCCAGCAACGACAATTTCTATCCATCAGACCTAAATAACCGCCACTCCGGCTATTCCCTCCATCATCCCTCTCCTTAGTATTTCGTCCGTAGTGACTATATCGATATTACCAACGATTTCCTCCGCGGTATCGGCACTAGCATATATTCTTGGTCATCCACCACATCCCCCGCCGACACGCATGAATCTTTCTATCTCGCCTTCGACTCACTTAATGTCTATCTATCAGGTAGTGACGATCATTACTACGGCTTCTCCCTCCACATCTTTATTCCTCATCCTATGTATTTCGTCCGTAGTGGCTTTATCTATCTTCCCAATGGCACACTCCATGGCACCGATGCGCACAATTACTACTGGTCCTCCACCGCCCAACCCTCCTCCACAATTTACTCCTACGATTTCTCCTTCAGTAATAACATAATCAGCCCATCATACTACGGGCAACGCTTCTACGCCTTCCCCCTCCTCACCTAACCCCACAAATCTGCAAAATAAATCAATAACACCAAACAGTTAAGAAGGGGTAGGGGGAGATTGTACTTCCTCAATCTTAAAACAAGTAAAAGCTAGATGATTATTCGCCTTAGCCCGATATGTTGAAATCATGAAAGACATCTGAAGGAGTTATTATTCTCTTTTCGAGATGCTAAAGAAAGTCCTCAAGCTGAGGACTTTCAGAACGAGTCCCCCGTGCGGACGGGCGGACGAGTGGGCATTGAGAAAAGAGAATAATAACTCCTACAAATGTATTTAATGACTATATCGGGCTAAGGCAAATAATTACATTGCATATTTATATATTTATCAAAAAAAGTACAATCTCCCCCTACCCCTTCTTAACTGCAAAACTCACCACCTCCATCACCTTTTCCCCTTTACTAATCTCAACCTTCCTTACCTTCTCCAGTTTCTCCGCCTCCCCCTCCGCCTGCATTATTACCTCACTCGGCTCCCGAAATTCTATTACATCCTTCTTCGTCCTCTTCCCCGGCACCCGCCAAAATATTCCTCTGATCGCAAACCCCATCATCCCCCAAAGCCTTCCCAATCTAAACATTCCACTCTGAAACTCCTTCGCTTCCCTGTACCATTTTCTCCCCCGCAAAATCCTCGCCACCCTCGGCCCATTCACCGCCACATAATCCGTCGTCCCCGTTGGAAATCTCCCCGCCCCGTCGATCATAATCTCTAACCCCTCCCTTGTTAGTTCCCGCTTCTTTCCTGCATTTTCCTGCACATTCTGCAAAAACTCCCCCGCCGGCAACTCCCGCCCCTTCTCCGTATTCCGCCCCAAATACCACCTCACCGCCTGCCCTATCGAAAAAATCACCCCCTTCTTCCCCTTTTGCAACTTTTTCCGCACTCTTTCCTCATCAAAAACCTCAGTCGCCGCCGCGAGCATCCCGATCGTCACATAATTCAAACCGTATCGCCAAACTTCCCCATCCACCTTCACCTCCAGAGGATAAAACTTCTCCTTTCTTCCCTCATTCCACGCTCGCACGATCTCCGTAATCCCCCCAACAAACTCTCCACCATATTCCACTGCTCGCTTCGCTTTCAAACTCCTCGCGACATCATTCAAATTCCCATACCCCAGCGCCGCAAACACCGCTTTCTTCTCTGACCTTAAAATCGCATTTGCCGCCACCATCGCCGTTCCATCCCCGCCTACCGCGACAACTAAATCCCCTTCTTCAATAATCTTCGCCAAGTTCTCAATATTCTTTTGCACTCCACCCGCTTTTATAGCATATTTCCCGACTAGGCACCCCTGCAACTTCCGCGCTGGCGCCAAAACCTCACGCTGCACTACCGCCTGCTTCGACGCCTGCGCATTATACACGATCACGAGTTTTTTCAGCATAATCCCCTACCAATCGACCTGCACCGCTCCTGGCACCAGCCAATTTAGCAAAGTCCACATCAGAGCCCACACTAAAAGTCCCAGCGCCACATCAAACAACCGCTTCTTCGCCGCAATTACCTGATTCTCATTATCTCGCGCCGTCAAATACAAAATCCCCGCAATCACCACCCCAATCGTTGCCGCCGCCCCCAGCCCATAAATCAAGATCTTAAACACTAAGTTCAGCAATCCCTTAATATCCATATCCGGCAGCACATTCGTCTCCACCGCCATCAGTTGCATCGCTTTCAGGTTCAACCAGTCTATCATATTTCTCCTATTTCAAGTATCCATGCAGTTTTTTCGTCTGCTTATGCTTACGCAGTTTCGACAAAGCCTTCGCCTCAATCTGGCGAATCCTCTCTCGCGTCACCGAAAATTCATTTCCCACTTCCTCCAGCGTATGCGACCTTCCCCCACCAATCCCAAACCTCAGTCGAATAATCTTCTGCTCTCGCTCTGACAGTGTCGTCAAAATCTCCGCAATTTGCTCCTTCAAAATCTGATTCGCCGTCGCGTCCTCTGGCGAGTCTCGTTCCGAATCCTCGACAAAATCTCCGAGTACCGACTCTTCATCATCCCCATCCCGCCCCACACTCGCGTCTAGACTCGCAATATCTTGCTTAATTCGCACTACGTATTCAATCTTCTCAACATCCATCCCCATCGCCTCCGCAATCTCCTCGTTCGTCGGCTCCCGGTTCAGTTCTTGCGTCAGTCTCCGCGTCGTCCTGAGTACCTTATTGATCGTCTCCACCATATGCACCGGAATCCGAATCGTTCGTGCCTGATCCGCGATTGCCCGCGTAATCGCCTGCCGAATCCACCACGTCGCATATGTCGAAAACTTAAACCCTTTATCCGGATCAAACTTCTCCACCGCCCTGAGCAGTCCCGTATTCCCCTCTTGAATCAAATCCAAAAAGTCCAACCCTCGCCCCCCGTACCGCTTCGCAATACTTACGACTAGCCGCATGTTCGCCTCAGCCAACTTATCTTTTGCCTTTTTATCCCCCTTCATCGCCCGATTTGCCAATTCTAATTCCTCTTCTTGCGAAAGCAGCGGAATCTTCCCGATCTCCCGGAGATACATCCGCACCGAGTCGTCCGCAAACGCATCGACATTATCCGCCGTAATTGCGAGTTCTTCATCCGACAACTCATCTTCACCCACCAAATCATCCTCAGCCGGCTCCCCCAAGTCCAAAATCGCATTTTTGTCTTTCAAAATCTCTTCGTCATTTTCCATTACATCATATTATACCAAAACCTGTCATTTTCACAACACTCAAAATCCAATGTAGCCCGCATCTCTGCGCGCCACACCGCCCCCCCCATATACCATATATTATATATCCCCTACCTCGCCAAGCACCTCACATTCCGTCCATGCCATCTCGAAGCATTCTCATCAGAAGGAGCCAATCCATTCTTATTTACTCCAAAAATCGCTCCCAGATAATTCGGCAAAGTCTCGCTACCACCCAACACCCCTCTCGCATATGACGTCCAGTAACTCATCATATTACCCACTACAGCACTCTGCGTACTCGCTCCCGGCGTCACACTTATATTCCCACTCATAGCAATATATAATGGTTTCTTCGCTATATTATACCCCTGCGCATTATCATCATACGTCGTAGTTCCCCCTACCACACTCGTAATCCCATATTGCTTCATCAAATACTGATAACTCCCCTTCGTCTCCGCAAATCCCGAACCGCCCAGCGGCAACTTCCATCCTTTCGGGCACACGCCATCCGTTGTCGTCGTATTAACCACCCCGACACCACCAGTTCTTGCAGCCGCCGCATTAAACTGATAATAATTGCCAATCGCATAATGCGCATCATAAGTTTTCGCCTCATAATCAATCCCTAGAACCTGCTCTCGCGCTCCGTCCCCTGCATCGAAATTCCCAATAATCGGTTCATTCACTTCCTTCCAAGCATCTCCCGTCACATTATATACTACATTCGCCCGACAAGCATCTAGTGCATTCACCGTCAAAGACCCTATCCTACATTCTTGATATGCCGTCGGCGCCCTCAAAACATAATTCCCCAAATTAAACGATCCCGTCGTCGTCCCGCTCAGCCCCGTCTCCGCCGGATAATTCTCCGTCGCCGTCTTCAGCATATCCACTACCCTCTCCCCTGTAATATCCGACAATTCCTGCGTCAGCGGCGTCTCCGGGTCGATGTCCAACGCCAAATTCTGCGTCATCCAACAATTCCCGTCTGCCAGTTTCGCGACATAATAGCTCTTCCCGTCCCGCATATCAATTAGCTTCCTCTCGACATAATGGTCAATATCCTGGTATTCCGCCGTATTCTCGCAAATCTCCGTTTTCATGTCCTGCATATAAACTAGCTCATTCAAGCTCGTCGCGACGACTGGATTCGCAATCGCAGAAATCAACACTGAGTTAGAATACGTATCCGCTGGTAAATTCGCATCAATCTTCGTCGCAAAAGTCAAATCATAGTTCGTCACTGCATTATTCTCCGTCGATGCCACCGGGCTCTCCGTCGCCACTTGCGCCGGAATCGGGTTATAAAGATCCGCTCCCGCGTTCCCCGCCTTCGCCAATTTATAGCCCCAACTATTTACCTCGAAGTTCGCCGCAGTCACGCCTTTCGAGACCGGCGCAATCACTTTTGGATTACCCGCTCCCAGCGGCCGCAAATTATTATCACTCCCCGTTGTCGAAAGATACAGCGAATATCCTTCCCGACTGTTCGTAGAAACCGCCACATTCGCCACGCTCGTCACCAAATTCCCCATACTTTGCACATCAATCGTCACATTCGGACTCGCCGCAAGCGCCAGATACGGCGCCGCTACTACATTTACATCCGTAGTCACGGAATCATTAACCATTGAAATCGCCGACGAAGACTTACTCGCCACCGGCACAATCGTGACGAAAAGCAGTAGCGCCAATCCCACCAAACTTCCCCAACCTACTGTACTAATTATTTTTTGCGTTTTTTGCATTTTTACCTCCGTTATAGGTTTTGTTTTTGGAGGTGTCGCTCTCACTGGGTAGTAGAATTATTTGTTACAGTATAAGGCTAATACCACGGCGTTTCCGTGACAATCTCCAGGTCGAAGGCATATCTAGCTGGGTGTAGCTAGAGTTGTTATAGTATTATGCTAATTCCCTGGTCTTGCCACAAAAAGCGACACCGCAAGGTGTCGAGCCATTCGTAACCTGCACTCATAGCATGAAAGCCTTTGAATGAAGTACTTATGCGATGCCGCTTAAGTGCATTCAAAAAACTCTCAGTTGCATGAGTGCTCGATTACATGGTAAATATACTACCAAAAACTGGTCACGAATTTATTGCTCGACATCTCCATTATACCACACTTTTTAGAAGCGCAAGCATTTTCCCGAAAATCCTTTATCCCCGCCTCTTCAACTCCATAATCTGCCGCAAAATCTCCCCTTGCCGCCCCTCTTCCTCTTCCGGCAGTTCATCCAGTTCCCGTGTCAGTTCCTCTACTTTCCTCTTCACCATCTCCGCATTATACCTCGCCAAAAGCTCCTTCGCCTCCCGCGCCAAGGCGCCTCTTTCCCACCCCTGATATCGCGCCTCAAACACCATCTTCAGTTCTCCCTTTTTCACGTCGTCCTCCGGCAACTCCACCCCGTGAATTTCCTCCACGCCCCCATACATCACGATCGCCTGCAAATTATTCCGCACTCCTAAAAGCGCATCACTCTCCGGCTTCGCCTCAACCTTTTTCAGCCGCTTTGACTCATCACCAAATGTCTTAATTCGCCGCTCTTTCGCCAGCAAATCCTCGACATCGCAGTCCAGCCTCCTCGCCACCATCTTCTCATAATGCTTCCGCTCCACCGGATCGCTCACATACTTCAAAATCTTCATCGCCACATCCGAATATTCCCGCTTCCCCACCCCCGAATTTAGGTCCAAATTCTCCTTATACTTATCCAGCAACCACTCCACCGCCGGCCGATAATTCTTCACTGCCTCCTGCCACAATTTTGGATCTTTCTGGATCAACTCATCTGGATCCTTCGCCCCGTGATAATCCGAAATCACACTCAAATTAATCCCCAAATCCCCCGCTAACATAATCGCCCGCTCCGTCGCCTTTACCCCTGCCGCGTCTCCGTCATACGCCAGTCGCACATCTTCCGTCATCCTTGACAAAATTTTCAAATGATTCTCAGTCATCGCCGTCCCACTCGTCGCTACCGCCTCCCGCACCCCAGCCTGATGCGAAGAAATCACATCCATGTTCCCCTCGACGATCACCACAAACCCATTCTGCCGAATCCGCTCTTTCGCCTGCGCCAGCCCAAACACAAACCGCCCTTTATTAAAAAGCAGCGTCTCCGGCGTATTCAAATATTTCGGTTCCCCCTCCTCCAAAATCCGCGCCGTATAACCAATCACCCCTCCCGTATCAATAAACGGCACCATCATCCTTCCCCGAAACAAATCCCCTCCGAACCGGTTCAAAACCCCCGCCGCCTCCATTTCCGGCATTTTATAGCCTTTTTTCGTCAAAAACTGCACCAGTGCCTTCCCCTGATTCGGTGAATACCCGATCCGAAACTCCTGCACCGTCCCCTTCGTCATTCCCCGCTTCTCGAACGCGTATTGACAAACTTTTTCATTCTTAGTCAAACAAAACTGATAATACCGACAAGACAGTTCCAGAATTTCCTTCATCCTTCGCTTCCGTTCCGCCAAAGCCTTATCTCCCCCACCATACTTCTGCAGTTCCACTCCAGCCTGCGCCGCCAACTTCTCCAGCGCCTCCCGAAACGAAATCCCCTCCACCTCCATAATAAACGAAAAGATATCCCCGCCCTTATTCGAAGAAAAATCATGCCAAATCCCCTTTTCCGGCGACACCATAAAAGATGGCGTTTTATCCACGCCCCACGGCGACCGCCCCTTGAGGCTCCGCCCCGCCCGCTTCAGTTCAATATACTGCCCCACCACATCCTCCACGGGAAGCCGCGCCCGAATCTCTTCCTTCGCATCCTCCATACCTCCAGTATATCACACCTCCAGAGACCCCCTCTATATTTCCCCTCCCCCAATCATTTCCACCACCCTCTCATGCATTTCTCGCGCCTCCGGCGCTAGAAACTCTGCAATTCCTTAACAGTATCTCCATGCCTCATCCTATGTATTTCGTCCGTAGTGGCAATATTAACTTCGATTTCGGCACTCTTCGCTACGCTAACTTTGCTAGCTATTTTTGGGCATCCACTGCTTACCCTGCCGATATTACTTTTGCCTACACTCTTTATTTCTCACCCATTGCCATACATCCATCTGACCGCAGTAGTCATTGGCCCGGCTTCCCCCTCTGCTGCATACTTTGTATGAACAACGTATGAACATTGTGCATACACTGTTCATACAAAAGCTTCAAAAACCATCATAACAACGAGAATAAGATTTTCTGGACTCTCCCCAAAACTAGCAAAATACGCATCAGCAGGAAGACAGGCGTCACAAGCATACCTAAAAAAGTCTCACTACGACAGGTATAAAAAGACGTATTAAAAGTACTTATTTCAATGCTGGTTTATAATTATGTTATAATGTCCTTATGGATAACTTCGAGTACTTGAACCAAATCTCCCAATCAAACCACCCCGTCAAACCCCGAGCCACCAAATCCCATCTCTTTCGCGACACTCCTCTCCTCAAGATCATCATCGGCGGCGTGGTTATTTTCTTCTTTTTGATGGCTCTTGGCATCCTCCTCGGCAACCTCAACAAAAAACCCACTGATCTCATCAAACAACTCTACGTCCGCACTAGCAACGTCCAAAGCACTCTCGAACCCTACGGTTCTTCCCTTAAATCCTCCCAACTCCGCGCTATCAACGCCTCCGTCTCCTCCGTTCTCACCAACGCCTCTCGCGAACTTTCCGCCTACATCACCGAAACCTCCGGCGACGACAAATCCGCTCTCATCCCCGACGAAAAAACCGCCACTTCTGAATCCGCCCTCATTAACGAACTAAACACCAGCCTCACCAACGCCAAACTCAACGGCATCCTTGATCGCAACTGGCACAACCAAGTCAGCCTCCAAGTTTCCCTTCTCCTCTCCCTCACCTCCAACCTCGCCGCCCGCAACAAAGACCCCAAACTCGCCAGCATTCTCTCTTCCTATTATTCCAACCTCAGCACCATTGACGAACGTCTCTCCGCCTACGAAAGCAACACCTAACCCCACCCAACACTCCACAATGACGCAAAGAAGCAGAGAAGAAAAAATAAAACTATAATTCTCAAATCCTATCGCAGGCAGTCCTTATTTATCCCGCATACAGAGAAAAAACAGGCCACATTTCTTAAATCCCCCATAAAAATAATATCAAGGATCGCTAAATAACAGTGTGAGTATTTCTTGGACCCCCACGAAGAACGTCAAAAAATATTAGCCAGCAGTAAAATAAGTATTCTTTGGACTCTCCACGCGGAACGTCAAGTGGCGAAGCGAATTGTCCCCGCGACGGCGGGCGACAATGAGCGTGTCCAAAAATACTTATTTTACTGCTGATTTATATTTTATGACAACGGGCAATAATCCACGTGTCCAAGAAATGCTAATACTGTTATTTAATATATTATTAATATTATTTTTTCTTCTCTGCTTCTTCCTTCGCCGTATTCATCCTATTCATCGCCTTCACGACAATAAAAATCGTAAATGCCACAATTAAAAAATTCACCACATTCTGCAAAAAATTCCCATACGCAATATGCGCCGTCGTATCCGCCCCAAAAATATTCGGAATATCAATCGCCAACTTCGAAAAATCCACCCCACCCGCGAGCAAACTCGTAATCGGCATAATAATATCATCCACCAGCGACTTCACGATCGCCGTAAAAGCACCACCCACCGCCACACCAATCGCCAGATCCACCACATTCCCCCGATTGATAAACTCCTTAAATTCCTTAATAAACGAACTCTCCGTCACCGCCTTCACCAACCTCGCCGGATCAACCTTTTCCTCTTTCACCGATTCTTTCGCCCCACTTTTCGCCGAACCCTTTACCAGCTCCTTCACTACCTTTTTTTCTACTGCCATTATTTCTTCCTTTCTCCCACCTCAGTTTTCTCTTGAATCATCGCACAAAATCCCATAAATCCCAAAAGATATATCGACTCAAAAATCAACAGCCCCTGCATAAACCACACCCACTCTCCAAAATTCGCCACCGCACAGACTAACCCATATATTACAAACACTCCTGCCAACACCCTCGTCCTCCGCGTCGCCTGCTTACTCACCGCCAGCATCACTGCAATCACCATCATAATCGCAAACATCAACCTCGCCGCCGTCTCATGCACCCGACTCGGCACACTCTTCACCCCACCAACATCAAAATACCCCACCGGAAATGCCGACAAGACAATCAGCATCATCCCCATTACCACTACCATCCAAAAATACATCTTCTTCATTCCCCAACGCCGCCCCATCATATATAAATATTCCGCCATCAACCCCATTACTATAAAATTCGCCACCAAAAACACCACCGCGCTCCATGTCTCCAGCCCCACGTACCGACTAATCGTATATCGACTCATAAATCCCCTTAGCAGACTATTCACGATCACAATCACCGCCGACACCCCCAAAAACACCCCCAGCGCTCCCCACATCATCTTCCGCTTCTGCGAAAGTTCCCGCTCCCCTGTCGCGCTCCGCTTAGTCATCCCTCTCCTTCATCATTTCCATCGTCAAATTATAACTCAATCTCACCAAATCTTCAATCTCCCCCTCTTCGAGCTGCCCACTTGGCACAATTTCTACCCCTCCCCGCCCAAAATACCGGCTCTCCATCACGCTCTCATAATCTTCAATCAATTTCTGTCCCAAATTCCGCTCACATCGTACCTCAATCGTCTTCGGCCGCACCACTAAAAACACCTTCCCTCCTGGCACACTATACACCTTATCCTCCCCTTTTTCTCCGTGCTTACTCTCCTGCCACTCTCCAATCCCCGAAATCTTCTCAAGATCCATCATTCCTCCTCAGCCACTTCCTCTTCACCCTCACCCCCAGTCATCCGCATTTTCTCATTCAACATCCCGAGATACCATTTCAACTCCTCCATCGACCCTCGAATATCATCCAGCGCCCGATGCGCCTCCCGCTTCATAAACTTCTTCCCATATTTCCCCTCAAACACTACCTTCCAAGCGCTCACATCGAGCATCCGATAATGCAACTTCTTCGAGAGTTTCGGCCATTCCCGGTCAATAAACTTCCGATCCTGATGAATCGAATTCCCCGCCAAAATCACTGGCTCCCCCTCCGCAAAATTCTCCTGGATAAATTTCAGTAATTTCTTCTCCACTTCCTCAGCTGACTCCCCCTCCGCATTCTGTTTCCAAAGCGCCTTCCGCGATTCGTCATTCTTTTCCCAAAACTCCCCCACCATCCGTTCTTTCATCAACGCCTCCGACACCTTCACCACCGCCGTCATCTCCGCCACCGGCTCAAAATCCCAATCCGTCGCTATCGCCGCCACCTCCAAAATCCGATCCTTCCCCGGCTCCAACCCAGTCATCTCCAAATCCACCCACAACAATTTCGCCTTCTTCTCTCTATTCATACCTCACATTATACCACACTCTATCACCCCTACACACTACTCCAACCAAACCTAGGCATTAAGATTCCGGAACTCCTGCAAGAATAATAAATACTAAACCATAGACTAGAGATATAGTAATAAGCATTAGGACTTTCCGCGCTGAACACCAGAGGATATCAACTAATAGACATCTTTTTAGGCATTTCACAAGAACGACGCAAAGAGCCACTGAATAGTAGCACTAGTATTTCTCAGACCTTCCACGAAGAACGGCGAGTGGGGGAGTGGATTATCCCCGCAACGGCGGGCGATAATCCACGTGTCTGAGAAATACTAGTGCTACTATCTAGCAGTTTTTCGGTGTTACATTTCATTCGGCAATTTAATGCCTAATATACTCTCCATCCCATGTTCCATCACCCCAAGATACGCCCTCACCACAATCTCTAATTCCTCCTCCCTCTCATTCCCCACCACCTGCACATTCTCATAAAACCTCGAAAACTCCTGCGCCAGTTCATACAAATAACCACAAACCTTATACGGCGCCAAATCTCGCACCGCCTCCTCTAGTACCTCGAGATATTGAACAATTTTTTTGTTCAATTTTCGCTCAAAAATCCGCTCTTTTTGCCGTTTTTCGGAGTTTTCCACAGAGTTTTCCACAGGTTGAACAAATTTTTTATTCACTTCCTCACCTAATTTTCTTTTCTCTGCCATCTTCGTCAAAACTTTCTTTGCTCGCACCACCGCATACGCCAAATATACCCCCGAATTTCCCGTCGCCGCCACCGAAGTCTTCGGATCAAACACAATATCCCCACCCATCCGATACTTCAAAAACGCATATTTAATCGCCGCCAGCACCACCTTCATCTTATCCTCATCTCTCCCAGAAGCCGGCTCAACCTCACCCCCAGACACTGAACTCTCCAACAATGAAGTCTCTACCATTTCTATCACATCTACCGCTTTGAGAAAATTCCCCTTCCTCGACGACATCTTCACGTTTCCTTGCAACTTCACTAATCCATGCGTCAAATGCTCCGTCCGCCCCACCAACTCCGGCGCATATTCCCGCACACTCGCCAACACCACTTTCATATAATCCGTCTGCTCATTCCCCGTAATCACCACCGACTTATCAAAATGCCAATCCTCCCATTTCGTAAAAATCAACCCCACATCTTTCGTCTCATATGTCGGCACCCCTTGCGCATTGATGAACACTCGCGTATGCAGCCCCACCTTCTCTCCCCGATACACAATCGCCCCCTCACTCTCTTCATAAACCTCCCCCACATGCCCACGCACTTCTTTCACCCCTAAATCCACCACGCTTGACTCCGGATAAAATTTATCAAACTTTATTCCAATTTTCGCATAAAAATCCTTAAAATAATCATAACTCAGCGTCCGTCCCCGCCAATATAGGTCCGCAATCCGTGCCACTTCCATCGTCGCATACCCATAATCCTCCGCAATCGCCTCCAGCGCCAATCGCTCGTCCTTCCGCCCTTCTCCTAGTTCCGCCAGCGCATAAATCACCTTATTCAGCCGCGTAATCTCCTTTTTCGCCGCCTCATCCTCTTCATACGCCTGCGTCCCCCGCACATAACAAGCCGCAATTTTCTCAATCGTCAGGCCCCCATCCACAACAACATTCTTCTCATCGTGAGAATCCTGCTTTATCTTCGATGAATCACAAGGAAGAGGCGAGTAGCGGACCGAGTCGTATTTGACATACGACGAGGGAGCAACCGCAGTCCCTGACGCAGTGAGTCGCGGAGATAAAGCAGGCATCTCTGACAGAAGCGCCCAGATAGTTTTGGCTACATGTAATCCCACATCCCCCCCAAAATTCGCCCGCACTACCTTCGCCCCCGCCGCCTCCAACAGCCGCGAAATGCTATCCCCCACAATCGACGTATATAAATGCCCCACATGTAGAACCTTAAACGGATTCGGATCCGAAAACTCCACCACCATTGTCTCCCCCTCGAGTTCTCTCGGTATCATCTCCGTCAGCCCCCACGCCATCTTCTCCACCTGCCCCTTGAACCACTCATCAGTTAGCCTAAAGTTCAAGAACCCCGGCGTTGCAATCATAATCTCCACCCCCATTTCTTCCGCATCCATCGCCGCCTTAATCTCCTCCGCAATCGCCATCGGACTCTTCCGTGCTTGCTTAGCCAACTTCATTGCCACATTACTCGCATAGTCCGCCCCCGTCTCCTCCGGCGCCACCACCAGTTCAACCGTTTCCTCCACCCCAAAAATCCGTCGAATAACTTCCTCTAAACCCTTCTTGATTTTTCCCATGCATATATTATACCATACCTCACCTCACCTCCCCAATTTATCTTCATATCCCTCCTATGTATTTCTCGCGCCTCCGGCGCTAGAAACCTCTGCGATTCTTCGGAAGAATGAACAAGTTCCTTCTTCTCTCAGAATCTTGAGTTTTCGTCCGTAGTGGCAATATCGAACTCACTACAGGCTCTCTCCGCACCGCCTGTTATGGTAGCTACACATGGGCATCAACCGCCCACCCCGCCAACACTATCACCGCCCTCTACCTTCTCTTCACTAAATTACAAAGTTACGCCTCATATGGCTCAACACGTCATTACGGTTACCCCCTCCTCATGACTCCCATATGTATTTCGTCCGTAGTGGCAATATCTATCCCGCCTGGGGCTTACTCCGCCACGCCGGCATTGACAGTTACTTCTGGGTCTCCACCGCCTTCCCTGCCGACCTCGAGTCCTCTTATCGCTTCGGCCTCCAAAACGACTCCGTTTCCCCTTCATATAACTCCCATCGCTACTACGGCTTCCCCCTCAGCATCACAATATCTCTCCTTAGTATTTCGTCCGTAGTGGCAATATTGATCTCCCCGTAGGTAGCCTTCGCCACGCCAGCGAATATATGATGCTCTGGTCGCCCACTGCGCTCCCTAACCACCAACGCGATGCTTTTGTTCTTTATTCCTATCTACCCGACCTATATACATCCAGCAGTGGTGGCCGCTTCGGCGGCTTCTCCCTCCATAACTCCATCTTCATGTCTCTCAAATGTATTTCGTCCGTAGTGGCTATATCAACCTTCCGGCCGGCTCACTCCGAGCCTCCAATCATTATGGGCACCTCTGGTCCTCCACCGCCCACCCAGCCGACACTCGCTACGCTTCTCACGCCTCCATCAGCATAATCGACGCCTACTCATCAGACAGTGGCGTCCGTAGCTACGGATTTCCCCTCCAATCTTAATGACTAGCCTATGTATTTCGTCCGTAGTGGCAGTATCTACCTCCCAACCAGATCACTCCGAGACGCAGGCGCCAGCGGGTATTTCTGGGGATCAACCGCCCATCCCGCCGACATCCGCTACGCCTCTCGTCTTCTCTTCAATCCTACCACTATCTACCCGTCATATAGCGACAATCGTCACGCCAGCTTCGCCCTCCACTCTAAAAATGTCTCTCCTTAGTATTTCGTCCATAGTGGCGATATCAGCTTCCTGCGCGGCTCAATCCGAGACGCAGGCTACAATGGCCTCTTCTGGTCCTCAGTCGCCTACCCCGCTACCTCTCAGAGCGCCTTCTACCTCGCCTTCGATTCTACTATCGCCTACCCCTCGAATAGCTACCTTCGCTACGGCGGCTTCTCCCTCCGCTGTAATTGCTCTCTTCTATATTTCGTCCGTAGTGGCATTATTGATCCTCCATACGCCTCGCTCCGACGCACAAGTAACCACGGTTACCTCTGGTCTTCCACCGCCTCGCCCACCAACGACCTCTACGCCTCCAACCTCGGCCTCACTTCTAATACCACCCTCTCCTCACATACCACCGATCACTACTATGGCCTCTCCCTTCGCGCCCCAATTTTCCCAAACTGGGTCACCCTGACCTACTTTTACATTTTCCCACCCCTGTTACAAAATTACCAAACTGGGTCACCGTGACCCACTTTGCATTTTTAATCATTTTTCACTAATCTTGTCAAAATCACCATTTTCTCCCCAAAAACATCTTTATTCCTCTCTCATGTATTTCGTCCGTAGTGGCAATATCTTTCTTCCTACCGGGTCCATTCGGTTCGCAAGCGCCGCCAGCAACACCTGGTCCTCTTCAATTCATCCAATTAACAACCACAACATTTTCTATCTCGCTTTTACCACCATCACCTACCCATCATACAGTGACAACCGCCACAACGGATTCCCCCTCCTCAAAATGACTCTCTCATGTATTTCGTCCGTAGTGGCACTATTTATCTCCCAACCGGCCCACTCTGGTATGCTGGCTACGCCGGCAACCTCTGGTCTTCTACTGCCGATACCGTTGCAGCCCAGAGTACCTTCGCCCTGTACTTCCCCACTTCAATTACCTATCTATCGGATGGCAATTATCATTTCGGCGGCTTTCCCCTCCAACTCATCTTCATATCTCTTCCATGTATTTCGTCCGTAGTGGCGTTACCCATCTTCTCCACGCCACCCTTGATCTCGCCGGTACTAATAGTTACACTTGGTCATCCACCGCCTATCCCTCTAGTACCCAGCATACCTTCAGTTTCCACTTCGACGCCACCGCCATCGTCCCCTCAAACCTCAACTCACGCTGGCTCGGTCATTCCCTCCACAATCTCATTCCTATATCTCTTATGTCTCTCTTCTGTATTTCGTCCGTAGTGGCCATATGTACCTTCCATATGGTTCAGTCTGGATCGCTGGCGCCGATAGCTATCTCTGGACCGCCGTCGCATACCCAACCAGCCTCCAACACACCTTTAATCTATATTTTCACCCCACTAACACCAATCCATCAGATTACAATCACCGCTCCAACGGTTTTTCCCTTCGCCGCTCATCTCTATAGCTTTTCTATGTATTTCGTCCGTAGTGGCTGGATTGACCCTATCCGCGCATCACTCATGGGAGGAAGTGGCAGCAATTACACATGGGGATCCACCGCTCAACCAGCCAATATCAACTTCGCCTTTCACTCCATCTTCAGCTCTACAAATATTCAACCGTCAGACTCCAACTCACGCTTCTTCGGTTTCTCCCTCCAATCCCATTTTCATCACTCTTTCATGTATTTCGTCCGTAGTGGCATTATTAATCTTCAATATGGCTCAATTCGCTTCGCTGATAGCCACGGTCTTTTCTGGTCTTCCACTTCCGGCCCAGCCAACCCTTCTTCCGCCTTCGACCTTGCCGTCTATCCTAAATCCACTCTCTACCCTTCAGACAACACCAGTCGCGCCTACGCCTATTCCCTCCGTCTTATTTCCCCAAACTAAGCGCATCATATCCACTTTGCATTTTAAACATCTTCCACCTTCTCTCAGAACTTGTCTTCATACCACTCCTATGTATTTCGTCCGTAGTGGCTATATCACTCCTTCATATGGCTCGCTCCGAGGAGCCGGCGAAGAATGTGTCTCCTGGAACTCCACAGCCTACCGAGCCAGCCTCGAACACGCCTTCGACCTCAACTTCGGCTCCAAAGTTTTCCCATCAAGTAGCGACCATCGCTTCCTCGGATCCTCCCTCCACGCCCTAACTTTTCAAACTAGGGCACCGTGACCCGCTTTTACATTTTTCCACCCCTGTTACAAAAAGTCAAACTAAGTCATCGTGACCCACTTTGTATCTTTCACCTTTTTTCTGACGGAGCTATCAAAACCATCTTCCCTCAAGAATGTCTTAGTTCTTAAACTTTCCACGCCGAACTACATAGAAGACAAGAAAAAGGCAGAGCTTACCCTGACTTTTTCAAGACGACGCGGGCAACGATGAGCATAAAACTAAGATTTACCCACATTCATACCCTTCTTTATTACTTACCTATGTATTTCGTCCGTAGTGGCGATATTACCCTTCCCATCGGCTCGCTTCGCGGCGCCAGCGGATTTGGCAGTCTTTGGTCATCCACCGCTCACTCCACTAACTACCAATATGCCTTCGACCTTAATCTCCAACCCAACGAAGTACGCCCATCACATAACGACTATCGTCCATACGGATTCTCCCTCCACAACCGGAACAATATTCAAATAATCACTTCTCCACCCTCTTCACCTTCACCAGCCCCACCCCACCATCAATATCGATCACCCTCTCCCCCCTCGAATTCTCCAACCCAATGTTCTCTAGCTCCAATTTTCCAATCCCCTGATCAAACAACACCCTATAATCATCTTCTCCCCCGACTAACCCCAGCTCCAATCTCCCCACCCCAGCCTCAATATCCGCACTACGCATAATTTCCGCCTGAATCTCCGCGCTTCCCGCCCCCATATCAAACACCAGCCGCCCCATTTTCCCATTCTTCACATCAAGCATCCCTGCCCCACCATCAATTTTCGCAAGATCCTCCGCCTCGAGACCATCAATCTCTACCTTCCCCGCTCCGAGCCCTAAATTCACTTGCTTCGCTCTCAATCCCTCGATCTTCATCTTCCCCGCCCCCGCCGAAATCTTCACCTCCCTAAACTCCATCCCTTCCGGCACCTCGATCACAACATCCGCTTCTCCATCCCCACCCAGTCTCACGCCTTCATCTTTAATAATCAATTTCTCACCATCTCGCCACTGCTTAATCGTTTCGTGCCTTACCTCTACTTTTAACTCCGCTCCCGGTCTAATCCACAAATTCGCCATCTTAAGATCTATATCTAATTCCCGCACCTCTTCCTCCTCAAGCACTTCCTCAGACACCACCACTTCCTCATCAGTACGCCAATTATCAAAAACTCCAAAAATATTCCCAACCAGCCAAAAACTTCCCACTAACGCCATCGTTATCGACCCCACTATCAAAGCCGCCAACGCCACCGCAAAAATCTTCGCAATACTCCGTAACGTCTCCATCTAGCGAACCTCTACGCCACCAAACAAACATGTCGCATCAATATAAATCGTCGGCTTCTTTTTAGTCTCCCCTTCCTCATCCTCTTGCACTTCTTTTCGCTTATCCTTAGACTTATCCTCTACTCCACCAAACATCGCCGCTGACACGACCTCAACATTCACATCCTCTGGCACCAAAATCGTCACTCCCCCGAAAACACTCGTCGCCTCAATCACCACATCCTCCGTAATCTTCGCCTTCCTGACATCGCACTTCACTCCCCCAAAAATCGCCTCTAGTGAGCATCCTTTAAAATCCTTCCCCGCAAAATTCAATTTCTGACTCCCAAAAGTCGCATAATACTGCTCATGCTTCCCACTTTTCTCATGAATCGCTGCCACCCTTTTCTTCGTCGCCTTCTTCAAACTATCCTTAAGCAACATCGACAACCCGATAATCACCAAAATCACCGGAATAAACAATTTCCAGATCAAATCAAACCTCAACACCCCTTGACACGCCAATAGTAGCGCCACCCCAATAATTAATCCGATCAAATCCGCCGTTCTATCCGACCCATCAAATAAACCAATAAAACACGGCACTATAATAAACAGCGTCCACCACCCCGGAAAGAAAATATTCACATCTACCACCCCTAGCGCATTCAGCCCCAAAATCACCCCTAGCGCGATCAAGACCA
The DNA here is from genome assembly GCA_964485445.1 of uncultured Candidatus Saccharibacteria bacterium. GTDB lineage: Bacteria > Patescibacteriota > Saccharimonadia > Saccharimonadales > Saccharimonadaceae > Nanosyncoccus. The sequence continues at coordinate 62,130 of CAZAJJ010000004.1, forward strand.
CTCCCCACAGCCCCGTACTAACTTTCTTCATCTTCCTCCCTTTCGGTAATTATTGTATAATTTCAATTCTTAATCTTACTTCCATTATATACACATCATTTTCACTTGTAAATCATAACCTTTTTCACCTCAGAAAAAACTCCAAAAAATCAAGAAAAACTCAAAAACCCAAGAAACCCAAAAAACCAAAAACCTCAGAAAATCCAAGAAACTCCGAAACCCAAAACTCACAATAACCAAAGCTCAACCCAACAAAAACTCCCCGGACCAAATCCAGCCCGGGGAATCCCTTTGTCAATCAAACGCCGATTTCATTGCCTGCCGCCAATACGGCAACGCCTCTACTTCTCCGCCAAACTCGAACTCGAACGCTCCTCGCTCGCCTTCAAACGTATCGGCCCGCTTCATCGTAATGTCTATGATGAATGCCATTACGGCTAAAAGCTGCCTCTCTGTATAGCGCGCCTCGACATCAGCACTCTCCTCCGAATCTTCCCAGTGCAGTATTACATAATTCTCCTCAAACTTGAATCCAAGCCTATCGCGCCGCGCCCCATCCAGTTCAATCTCCTCCGCCGCATGCTGCACGATCGCTTCCATTTTCTTTCTCACGGTCTCTTTCTCAGCCTGATAAGCGTCGTTTTCAGCCTTCCCGGCCTCCATCCGATTCTGAAACTCCGCCGCTGAATTCATTCTCAGCGTATTCCACTTCTCATTCAAAGCGAAAAAATAAATTTCCGTCCCATCCTGAGCAGTCCTAAAATCGCACGCTCCCATCTTTTCGGCGGAACATTTCCCCCGCACAGCCTTTCCACTAATGCCATATGACGGCACCATCACGACCACTTCATCCGCATTTTTCGGATCCTGGTCGATATAGAATGTTTTCTTGACATCCGTCGCCAACTTCCTGTCGGCAAACCTCCGCCCGTAAAGTAGTCTCACAGAAAACGCCTTAAAATAAACTCCTGTAATCGCTCTCAAGGCCTCACCAGTCATTTCAAACGGTTTCAGCAGCGGGCAATAGAATTCTCCGTTCCCCACCACCGGCATCTTCCGATCCATCTCCAGGATATATCCCGGAAACGCTTCCTCCGGATCAACATAAAACCGCCCGATTTCTGCGTCGTGAGCCTCCCAACTCAACAGTGCCTCCAGTTCCTTGTTCGTTGCTACGCCCATCATCATTATTTCACTCATATCTTTTCCTCCTTTTCTTTTTGGCCGCCCCCGCAGTTCCCTATTGAACCACCCTCATAGACAGCAACAGAGGCACCTCAACCTCTATCGCTGCCTACAAACCCCAAACCAAAATCCAAAAGTCAAGAAATCTCAAACCAACAACCAAATCAAGAATCAAAAAATAATATCCCAAAAACCAACTCACAGTTCAAAATCCAACTCATAAATCGAAAAATCAAGATTCAATTCCCAACCAAAAATCAGAAACCAAATCCAAAATCAACAACCGACAAGCCTCAAAATCCGGTAAATCATTGCATTTTAATTGACAAATTACTAATTTACCAAGCCTCTCCCATCAAAAAAACAGCACTATCCTACTTCACATCCACCTCTGTTCCTTCTCCCAACTTCAGAAGACGCTTATACTTCCATTGTAGCACACTTTACCAAAAAAGTCAATACTTTTATCCCTAAAATCCCCCTTTTTCCACTATTTCATCAGCATCCCCGCCTTTTTCCAATCCCATCACTTCAAACTCTTCACAAACTCCCGAAACAGCGGATGCACGTTTAACGGTCTCGACCGAAACTCTGGATGCGCCTGCGTCGCCACGAAGAACTTCTTCTCTGGACTTTCAACAAACTCCACCAACTTCCCGTCCGGCGACGTCCCCGAAACCACCAACCCCCCCTTCTCAATTTCCAGCAAAAACTTCTGATTTACCTCATAACGATGTCGATGCCGCTCCACAATCTCCGTTTTTCCATAAACTTCCGCCGCCTTACTCCCCTTCACTAACTTCGCCGGATAATCTCCTAGCCGCATCGTCCCTCCAGTCGATTCCTTACCCGCTTGCCCCTCCATAATATAAATTACATTATTCCCATCCTTCTCCGTCGCCCCAAACTCCTCCGAATTAAACAATTCTCGAGGCGAAGCTATCGAAGATGACGCAGACGCCCCTCTCCGCGCCGCCGCAATACACGCCACCTGCATCCCCAAACACAACCCCAAATACGGCACATTGTTCTCTAACGCATACTCCGCCGCCGCGATCTTCCCCTCGACACCACGATCACCAAACCCCCCTGGCACCACAATCCCATCCACTTCCTCCAAAATCTTCCAAGCCGCTCGTCCTCGCTCCTCATCTTCACTAGAAACCGAAGAGGACGCAGTTATCGGAGATGAAGTGCCAGGAAGATCCGAACCGCGGAAGGAGGCACACTCAGTGGTGCGGCGACTGAGCAGTGCAGGATCTGACGCCGCAATTCGCTCCGAGAACAAGTCCTCCGCATTAACCCATACAATGTCTAAGTTAGTTTTCTCCCACGCCGCCGCTGCTTTCAACGCCTCCGTCACACAAATATACGCATCCTCATTCCCCACATACTTCGCAACGAGTGCTACCTTCGCCGTCTTCGCCCATTTCTTTCCCCGCAGCCGCGAAAACTCCTGCCACCGGCTCATATCCGGCTCCTTCTCATCCCCGACAAACCGATTCAGAATCTGAAGCACCCCCGATTTCAAAACATTAAACGGCACATCATACACACTTTCAATATCCGGCAAATTCAAAACCGCATCCTTATCAATCCCCGAAAACCCCGCGATCTTCTCACAAATCGCTCGCGTCGCCGGCTTCTCCGTCCGACAAACCACCACATCCGGAATAATTCCAAACCCTCTAAGATCCTTCAAAGCATTCTGCGCTGGTTTTGTCTTTAGCTCCTTAGAAGTATTGATCCACGGCACATACACCACATGCACATATAAACAATTCTCCCGCCCCACTCGATTCGCGAACAGCCTAATCGCCTCAATAAAACTTAACCCCTCATAATCCCCCACTGTTCCCCCAATCTCCACAATATGAATATCCGACCCCTCGCTTGCCTTCTCAATTTTCTCCTGCACCAGTCCCGTAAAATGCGGAATCATCTGCACCGTCTTCCCGTGAAACCCTCCACTTCGCTCTTTCTCGATCAACTCTTGATACAGTGCCCCCGACAGCACCGACGAAAACCTACTCGTCTCAAAATCCAAAAACCGCTCATAGTGCCCTAAGTCCAGATCCGTCTCCTTTCCATCCGCCGTCACAAAACATTCCCCGTGCTCCACCGGATTCAGCAACCCGGCATCGACATTCAAATACGGATCACACTTCTGAATCGAAACTTTATACCCCTTCGCTTTCAGAATCGCCCCAATCGACGCCGCCGTAATCCCCTTCCCCACCCCCGACAAAACTCCCCCTGTTACGAAAATATATTTGCATTTTTTCTGTTTATCTTTCTTCATTGGGCAACCCTCCTTTATCATTACTTACCTGCCCACACTACTACCCCTATCATAACACAAGCATATTCCCCCGCCCAGTCTCGACTTTTCTTATTTTCATTTTCTGCCTCAACCATTTTCACCCACCCTTTCAACTTGACAAAAATCTGCGTTCATAGCATTACCTCTACCTTTTCAACTTGACAAAAACCATATTCCATAATAAAATAATCAAGTATCTTGCTAAAATCGCGATTTTTTCGCAAAATTTCAAAAAGGAGGATTTAGCATGAACCTTAAAAACCCTAAACCATTCAACGCAGACGGACCGATTAAGTTTTCCGAACCTGATTTCGAAGCCTACCAAACCACTGTCAAAGACCTCAACTTTGACGACATGTTCTACTATTGGCTCAATGAAAATAACCCCAACCCCATTCGCCAGCTTATGCTCCGCGACCTTCTCCGTCAGGGTGGTTGCGACTCATCCCGCGTCTGCCATCGTACTTTCGACCACACCTTTCGCATAGTTTTCCTTAACGATAACGAAGAAGGACTCGGCGGGACTCTCCGTCAAAACTTCATCAATCGTCCGAAATTGCTACAGGAATTCTCTTCAGAACTCCTCTATCTCCTCGATCAAGAGATAATCGTAATTCCTAAGAACAGTGATAAACGTCCCGACCCTCTTGACTTTACATGTTATCTCGAAGTCTTGATTTTTTCTATTCCCTTCCTGCCTACAGCTGAGGCTAATCAAATCTGGCAGCACGAAAAACATCTGTCCGCCCACCTAAAACCCTGCGAACGCGTCAATATTTATCTGTATCTTCTCAACTACGAACAAAGTAAATTCCCCGCCACTATCCGTCAGGAAGTCTGGCAATTATTACAGGAAGAGCTTAAAACCGACCTCGATTCACTTACTAAGTCTCAGCCCGAACATCCGACCCACATCCACCTTGATGACAAAACGGTACTCAGAAGAACCGTTGAGCGAATCGTACATCTCGCCTGTTCCTATGACACCTCCGAACCAAACCCCGCCTACGGCTTCGAATTAGCTACTTTCGTCAAGTTCTTCGAAACCCAACTCCCCTCTCATTATTGCTACCTCCCCGTTGATTACGTCATCAAAACCGCCTACATTTTAGCCCATGCCGCCGCTCCTCAATATCTGTACTCCTTCCTCTTGCGTCACCTCTCCCCCGTTGACCACGATCCAGAGTATCACAGTCCTTTTCACCCCGGTAAATCCGATATTGACTTCATTTTCTGGCTCCAGGGCTTCATGGCAGCCGATCTCGTCGGAGATTCAGCTCATCGTGAGCTCAAAGATAAACTCGCTCTTCTGACCCAGCAGCTCTACGTCGAACTCAGCGCCAAACTCAGACAGAACGTCGCTAACCCTGCGCCCTACGAGTTCTAAACCTGAATGGCCACCCTGCCGGCCCCGCATTCGCGGGGCCTTCTTCATCCCCACCAAACCTCAAAAACTCAAATCCTAAAACCTAAACTTCATCTCCAATCCCTAATCCCTACTCACAATTCACCATCCCAAACGCTTCCAAACAATCCCCACTCCCCGAATTATAATTCTGCTCATATTTCTCTATCATCAACCTATACAAATTCGCATATTCCTCATACACTTTTTTCATTTTCGCCGTATCAATCGCCCCCATCGCTAGCACATCCGGCTTATTCGCCGTAATCCACGTTCCCCGTTCCTCTAACGCGTCATTATACTGCCGATCTATCGTATCGCGATTCGCATCAAAGTACGACGTCCTCTGTCTCTGTTGATAAAGATGCGCAGTCTCTAACGTCTTCTCCAGCCATCCTTCCCCATATACCTTCAACTTCTCATTCCCCGACTGAATCAATGGCCTCGCCGCCGTCTGAAACTCCGCATCCGCCGACGTCCATTCCAGTTCTTCCACATTCACTATAAATTCATGCCACGTTTCATATAAATCCAGCGTCGAGTCAATCATCTCCCGATTCACCTTCGCCTCATTCACCGCATTCTGAAACCTTTCAAACTGCGTTTTCACTTCCGCGTCTCGCTTCACTGCCGCCGTCTGCGCCAACTTCTCTACTACTTCATCCACCCCCTCTCCCGCCTTTCGACACAGTTCAACATATTCCCTATATTTATCAATCGTCACATACTCATCTTTCACATAATTCACTGCCGCCGAACACCCTGTGTTACTCGACAAATCCGCCATCGTCCCCAGCGACCCCTTCACTTCTCGATACGCCTCACCATAATCCACCTTACTCACCAGCATAATCACCACCGTCGCAACCACCACCGCAATCACCGCAATTATCCCCAAAACCACCCCCATTATAATCCGTTTCTTCTTTTTCGAATCCATCTTTTTCCTCATTGGCTGCCCCATTCCCCCATTCATCCCCATATTCATCTGCCCCTGCCCCATCGTCCCCTGATTCATTGCCTCTTGATCCATCCACCCCTGATTCATCTCCCCCATCCCCGCCGGCATCCCATTCATCATTCCTCCCGCCTGACCATCTCCCTCCATCGTTTAATTCCTTCGTCCGTTATTCTGCTTCACTCCCCCTTGCGCCCCCTGATTTCCATTCCGATTATTCTGCCACTCATATCCCATTCCATTCCCCTGCCCATCATTCATTCCGTTATAGCCTCCATTCATCTGTCCGCCATTCATATTATTATAACCATTCATTGGATACCCATTCCCACCATTCATCTGCGCCACCCGATACCCTTTTCTCGCCAGTCCCTCATCGCCTTGCGTCAAAATCGTAATCCCTTCCACCAGTCCCCAAATCCCATTCGCCGACATCACAATCCCCGCCACCCCATTCAATAACGCCAACATCCCCGCCATTCGATATAACGTCAAATACGACATCGTCATCGGCAAAATCATATCCCCAATTAGCATCAAAACCACCGCCCCAGCCAGCAGCCCCACATGAATCATCGCTTTCTTCTTATCCCCTAAATACCACCAATGCGCTCCCACCGACCCCAGAAAAATCCCCAGCAACCCCGCCGTTGTCGCCGATTTAACTCCATTATTCATATTGCCTCCTTGTTGGTTACTAATATTCCGCACCCTTCCCAACAAAAAGGGCACCGCGAGGTGCATCACTCTTATCAACAGCCACTTGCTTACGCTTATAGCCTCCAAGGGTACTCCCGGTGCCCTTCTATAGCTACAAAAAACGCAACCCAAACTAGTGGCCATTAAATTGATAAAAGTGATGCACTACCATTATAGCATAGTTTCTCAGCTTTACCAAAAATTCCCCACATTCTCGTTTAATCTTCTCTATTTCAGCCAAACATGTTATAATGCAGACAGTGGAAGTGTGTCCGAGTGGTTTAAGGAGCACGCTTGGAAAGCGTGTGAGCGGGCAACCGTTCCGGAGGTTCGAATCCTCTCGCTTCCGCCAACTTAGTATAAACACAAGCCGAATGCAAATAAGGCTTGTTTTTATACTAAGTTATATAGATAGCGAGAGGACTAGAACCGACGCCATAAGCAAGGTTCGTTCCGCAGGAGTGGCCGTAGTCAAAAAGGGAGCTTGCTCGCTTTTTCGACGCTACGACTGCGGTCAAGGAATTGCGCCAGCAATTCCGATCCTCTCGCTTCCGCCAGAAAAGTCATGATTCGAGCCCAGGTTCGTCATCGAGCGCAGCAAAATCACTTTCCCTGTTACTTTCACCATTAGAAGCTGATGTGTTTCTGTTTATTTTGTTATTCATATTATAAGCATGACACGATTCTTTTTCGATTAAAGAATATATAATAAGGTCTAGCGACTTTTCGCCCACTATTTCATTTTCTTCGCCAGTTCTTTACTAGTAAAGTTCCCGTTACCTAGTATCACCGCTACCACCGCCGTTAGTAGCATTGCTCCAGTTAGCCACCAAATCAAGTTATTCCACCCTATTAGCCAAATCGCTCCAGCTTCCGCTCCAAATGCTAGTGACCATACCTGCCCCAGTGCTTCCATATTTATCATACTTAACACTGCCGCCAGTATCAGCCCTGCAATCACCGCAAACCCTACCGCCATCACACTCAGCATTAGCAAATATACGACATAAACCACCCGTATCTGCCCCTTAGTGGCGCCCAGCGCATGATAGAGTGAGATAATCTTCAGGTCTTTACCAATTAACCTCGCATAGGTGCTCAGCGCAATAATCACCGCGATCACCACGAGCACCGCCGCGACAATCTTAAACACCAGCCAGACATTTTGTAAGTTCTCATAGGTTGTCAGTGGGTTGGACACCGCCGAAACCACCTGATACTTATAATCCTTGCCGCACATGTTAAAGATCCGGTCGGTTTCCGAGCAATAATTTACTTTATCTTGATAGTATTTATAGGCCGCTTCTATATTCCCAAACTGCGCAAATACTATACCCATTTCTTCCGCGTCCATATCTTCCATCGCTATAAATCCAGAAGGTTGCTCTACATTATCACTACCTACCGCCTGCTCCACTGCGGCGGACTTAATCACGAAGTTTTGGCTCATACCTGTATTTATCTGCCCTAAAATTAAATCTAAAGGATTACCGCCTTGTTCAATGCTCGCTAGTGACAGGCTACTCGCATACACTCCACCCGGCAAAATCTCAGCAATATAGTATTTCTCGCCAGCTTCTTTTTCTATTACTTTACCAAATGTTTTCTCCCTCACTTCTTTAACGGCATCCAACTGCTCCGTCACTTCCGCGTCGCGCTCTGGCATTTCTATATCAACGAGATTTGCCGCCATCTCGAGCGGTACAACTACCTCAGTTACATCGCCATCGCCCCCACTCTGCGCTCCGACAAACACATTTTCTTTCAGTCTATAGAACATTCCGTCCGCCGTTTGGCTAATCTCCACCGGGATTATCTCCCCACCATATCGCTTAACATTCCGCTTAACTTCCGCTACTTCCGCCGCAATATCGCAGTTCTCTCTACAGGCTTTCGTATCGACACTACTTATAACTAGTACTTTGCCGTCTGTCGGCTCCAGCATTTCCGTGAGTGTCGCATTTTCTAATCCTTGCAGTATAAACACTCCAGCCGTCACCACACTAAAGAGCAACCCGACGATAATTACGACCGTGAACGCGCGCTTCTTGTGGGCTTTGACTCCGGCAAAGCCCAGTCTAAGATAATCAATAATTCTCATTTAATCTTCTTTCAGTTTCTTGGCGATGTGCTTGGCTGAGAAGCGGCGCATTGTCAGCACTAGAGAAATTGGCGCAACAATCATAATCGCTCCGATAGTCCAGAAAAACATTCCATTAAACCCAAACAAGTTTACCTTTGGCAAATCTTTCAGAATATAATACTCTTTCAGTCTTTCGGCTAGCGCTCCCGTATTACATAGCCACATCACTCCAACAATTATAAATGCTATCAAAATACAAGATAGAACTGCTAATAAACATAGTTCAACCAAATATAGGAAGTAAATCAAATAGATGCTCCCGGTGCTTGCCCCGAGCGAACGATACAGTGCTATTGTCGCCGCGTCTTGATCGATTAGATGCGCAAAAGTAAAGGTCGCAATCAAAATCGCAATCACGATAAACAATACCTCAATTGCCGTCAGCATAAGCTGCAAATTGTCAAAATCAAACTCCAGATAAATCACTCGCCCAAAAATGTCCAAGTTCAATATAGCATATTTCTTCCCATCAATCTGTATGTATTTAGGAGAATTATTTCCATAAGCATTATCATAATAAGCGATGGCGTCGTCATAATTATCAAAAACCGCGATATAACGCATTTCTGGCAGCCAAGCTTCAAGCACTTGCGCAACATTTTCATATCTGCCATTTTCTACTTTTACCTGCGCCATAGAATTAATATATTCAGCAACTTTTCCAGAACCATCGTCAATAATAAGCGGTGAAGCAGCAGTGCTAGAACCATAAACCATACCGAGTAATAAATTAGCCGGATTAAGCCCTGGTAAAGTCGGGCTACCTTGTTGCGTAGAAGGATACGTCCCCACTTCGACTAAGTGCCTATCCTTTTCACCGTTGTTCCAAAGATACGCCTGAAAATACTCACTTTCAAACTCTGGCGCAAGGAATGGAACTTGATCTTGCTCCAGTTCATCAAGTCCTACGTCCAATTTTCCAACAACATCTGCCACCGCCTGATTAATTACCCATCGCGTATTTCCTATTTGATATAAAGTAATTTCACCAACAATTTTACCGTGATAATCCGTAACAGTATCACGCACTATTTTCTGCGCAGCCCCTAAATCCGCAACCTGAGTAAAACTGCCTTCGTTAATAGAACTAATATTTTGATATCCAGTTTCTAAATAAACTTTCCCATCATTTGCTTGTAATGCCGCATCGAGGATTGTCCCGCGTAAACCTTCTAGCATAAAATTGAAAGCCATAATCACCCCAAAGAGCAAAGAAATCGTCAGGACAATGATCGCACTGCGTTTTTTATGTTGTGCGATATTACTCCAACTAAGCCTAAATGCGTCAGATAATTTTAATCCCATATCTATTTCTCCTCTGTCGCTCGACCATCTTTGATACCGATAACCTGCGTCGCAAATTTCTCCACCATTGGATCATGACTTGCCACAATCATAGTCGCGCTGGTATCTTGTTGAATCTTTTTCAACATCTCTATCACATTCTTCGCATTTTCTGGGTCAAGGTTGTTCGTGGGCTCGTCCGCTAGGATAATCTCCGGGTTCATAAACATCGCCCGCGCCGCACAAGCTCTTTCTGCTTGCCCACCGGATACTTCTGCCGGTAATTGGCCTAAAACTTCAACAATACCGAGTTCCTTCGCGAGCTCATTCGCCCTCGCTTCGCGTTCCTTCTTTGATATCCCGACGAAAGTCCCCATCAGGGCGATATTTTCCCCAATCGTCAGTTGCGGCTGTAAGTAAAAACCCTGAAAAATAAAGCCGATTTTATGACGATAGAAATCTGCCCGCGCTTTACCTTTAAGTTTATTTACATCTTGCCCATCAATTAATACTTTGCCACTTGTTATTGGTTCTATTCCACCAATAATACTAAGTAGAGTAGATTTTCCGGAGCCGCTGACGCCGCGAAGCATTGTGAAACTGCCTGTCGGGATTTCCAGGTTAATATCAAAGAGTACTGGCTTCTTACCGTAACTCTTATTAAGATTTTCTAGTTTAATTGTCATATTACCATTGTATCACATATCTGATACAATAATCATTCACCAAAATCAATCAAACATCCAAACCCGAAAAACTTTAACAAAGTCAGCACAGCCACGTTCCGCGGAACTTTTGCGTCCTAAAAGGAAAATTTCAGAAGAAATATTGGCGTGAGATGCTCCGATTATAAAAGTCTTAGATACAGAAGAATTGAAAATATTCGCTAAGATTTCACCACTTTCTTCGTAACATCAAACCTCTCCATATACTTCCCCAGCATCAACCTCGTCTGCGCATAAAACGCCGCTGCACTCTGATACACAATCGCAATTATCGGCGACAGTACCCACTGCACCACCATCAAAAATGTTTTATGCTTATTATACTTTTTCGGTCTTTCTGGCAAAATCTTCAACGACACCACGATCGTCACAAAAATCCCTAGCGCCGCGATCGTCTGCAAAACCCCTACCACATTCGGCAAATTAAACGCCACCGCCCCTCGCGAGCCTAAATTCAAAAGCATTGGCACCCACCCTCCAAACGCCACTAATGGCGCCATAATCGCTAGCGTCACATGCCCATCCAGTAACCTCACAAACTTTGGAAACAGCTGAAAAAACGGCACTTCCCGCTTTTTACTAAACAACCTCACCCCCACATAAGCAATATCACTCGCCCCATAATCCCACCGCCTAAGTTGCACAAACTGCGCCTTCAAAGTTTCCGTGAATGTCGTCGCAATCACCGCATCCTGATAAATCGGCACCCGAATCGGCACTACATCATATTTCCCCTGAAAATAAAACAGCGACCGCCAATATTGATGCCCATCTTCCACAATCGTCCGCTTACTCCAAAAATCCATTCCAATTAGCGCCGCTAAAGGCTGCGAATGCGAAGCAAAATTTCTCAACATATGCGGCCGCATTGTATTCACAATATTAAAAAACGAATTCGTCATCGCCACCACCCGCATCGGCGCCGCCGCCTCCCAAATATTATTTGTAAAAATCGAAATCGGCTGATAACTATAATGCTGTCGATCCGGCCTCACGATAAACTCATACGCCACATAATCCAAATATTTCTTACTCATCCGATTATCACTATCCAGCGAAGTTACAATTACATTTTCCTTAATAATCCTCTGTCTCTCAACATACTTCGCCAAATATTCTCCCGCATACGTCAAATTCGGCCCCTTACCCATAATTTCCCCCCTCAAATTATCCGGATGCTGAACTATCAAAAAATCCCGAAACACTCCCCGAAACTTCTCCTGCAAAATCTTCGCATTCTCCGCCATCGCTTCCCCACCCCGCTGCTCATATCCCAATACAAAAACAATTTGCTCATTCGGAAAAGTCGTATCCCGCACTGCTTCTACCGACGGAATCAGAGTCTCTAATCCTTCATTATACGCCACCATAATCACTGCGTGTATAATATCTTTCGGCTTCGGCTCACTCTTCCCCTCCACCACCGACAGCATTCTCAAATTCTGCAGATGCTCATTAAAATCATAACTTTCTTCCTGCCGCCCGTGTAATTTCTCATAACTCTCATGCGGGTTCTCCAGTTCCAGCAACCTTTCCCGCCAATCTACCCTCTCCGCTCGTCGCACTACCTGATATCCCTGAATAGTTCGAAACGCCGTCGCAATCGCTTTTACAAACGTCACCGCCACCACAATCAAAACATAAATCGCCCCCAACATCGGATTTATCCACGACAACACAAACAGTAATATTACCATCAAATAACTCAACGCCCCCGGCAAAATCTCCAGAAACCTATATAACTTCGTCCGCTTCCCCGCCGGCAGTTCCAAATCCCTACTCATCCCCACCCCCACAACAAACACAATCTCGAATGCGAGAATATCTGGGATGAATTACAAGGCGAAAGCGAGTAGCGGAAGGAGGCGTACTAAGACGTACGCCGACTGAGCAATCGCAGCTTTGAACGCAGTAATTCACCCAGATAACTCGCATTTTTACCATTCGCCTGTTACCCTCAACAACGTCACAATAATACCTATCAGTAATAGCATCGTCCCCACCACAAACACCATCGCCATACTCTTCCCATACTTCCGATAAATCCGCAGCGCCAACACATTATGCACCACCCCAAAAATCACCGCGAGTAGCGGAAAAGCCAACATATTCAGCCAATTATCCCTCCGATACCCTCCCGAGAGTCCCGCAATTTCCCCATAAACATCCCCATACCCCACAATCACTACGCTATTTTGCGGTCGTATTACAAACAAACAAAAAATCAAAAAAATCACACTCAGCACCAACAGCGCCACCATCGCCATCATCAACCCCCGCTGCTTCCGCATTACCTCATTCCAGGTCTCCCTCAAAGCTAACTTTGGTTCTTTTTCCGTTTTGTCTTCATTACTCACGCCCCCATTATACCATATTCAAACCCCCAGGGTCTAGCCAAAATGTCCCATCTGTTGTACAATGCTACCCATAATATACTATTGGGAAATCAAGGAATAATTCATGAAAAAACTCATCATTGCAGGCAGTTCCAAGCTTCAGGACCGCATTAACTATTGGCACGGCTATTTCGAAGGCCAGGGCTACGAAGTCATCGACTACCCCGCCCCAGTCCCCTTCGACGACGATCACGCCTCCGAAATCACCGATATTTATACTTCTTTTTACCAAAATCTCGACCGCGCCGACGTTTTCTTTCTCATGAATGAAGACAAAAACGATATCGGCGGCTATATCGGCCCCAGCGCCATCGCCGAACTCACTTATGTCATCATCAACAACCTCAACCACGGCAAGAAAACCGAGATTTATCTCCTCCAAATGCCCTCCAGCGAACAAAATTGCTACGAAGAAATTAGTTTCTGGCTTGGTCAAGGTTGGATCAGTCTCTACGAGCGCCCTACCGGCAAAAAGGCCCTCAAAACCCCCGAAGTCATCACCCCCAAACTCGAAGTCGCCGAAGAAACAGCTCCCGCTCTTCCTGAAACTCCCGCCTACCCCGAAGTCCATCCTGTTATCCCCACTCCCCATAGTTTTCTTCCTAGCCCCCTCAAGAAAACCGAGCGCCTCATCAATCTTCGCACCTCCAAAAAACGCTGCCTTAAATCCCTCACTCCCGCTGCCCGCGAGTATCTCACTCTCCTTTCCCCCGAATTCCCCGCCTGGCTTCTCAAATACCTCTCTGCCCCCGAAATGCAACGCCTCAAAGACGTCAGCATGGTCACAGTTGATTACAACGCCCTCTATAACTTCCCCGCCTTTAATTCCGTCTTCCAACACAGCCTTGGCGTCGCCCTCATCATCTGGAACTTCACTCACGACCAAAAAGCCACTCTCGCTGGACTCTTCCACGATATCGCCTCTCCCGCTTTCAAGCACGCTATTGATTACCTCAACAACGATTCCGAAACCCAAGAATCCACCGAAGAACACACCAGCGAAATCATCCGCAATTCCCGTGTCATCTGCCGCCAACTCAAAAAAGACGGTATCCTCCCCGGCGAAGTCTCCGACTACCACCTCTATCCTATCGCTGACAACGCTCTCCCCGGACTCGCCGCCGATCGTCTTGAATATACTTTATCCAACGGCTACTTCCTCTACGACACCTGGACTTTCGATGAAATTAAAACTTTCTATAGCGACATTACTATCCTCAAGAACGAACACGACATCGACGAACTCGGCTTCCGCACCGAAAGCATCTGTCAAAATTTTGTCAAATCTTCCCTCCCTCTCTTTGCCGAATACAGCAGCGACAAAGCCCGCGCCACCCTCCAATTCATCGCCGACATCATCCGCTCCATGCAACTTCGTGATTATCTCTCCTTCGACGACCTCTATACTATGAACGAACGTGAAATCATCGACTGGATTCTCAGCTGTGGCGACAAGACCATTAGCGAAGCCTTCCGTAACTTCCAACGCGCTACCGCCGTTTATAACAGCACCACCATCAAAAAAGACCGCTATTGCACTGGTGCCAAAGCCAAAGTCCGCTACATCGTCCCTCTCGTCATGAGCCCCGACGCTTCCGTCTCCGCCTCTCGTATCACCGACCTCTCGACCCAAACGAACCGCGCCGTCCAAAAATACCTCGACGCCAAAACTCCTAAATACACCGGCTTCGACTTCGAATTCACTCCTTATACCGAATAATTCCTTTTCTCCTCATCGGTAGTATAATGTATATTATACATAACCAAAAAGGAGCATCATGTGCACAGCAGCCACTTATCATACTAAAAACCATTATTTCGGACGCAACCTTGACTACGATTTTTCCTACGGCGAAGAAGCCGTTATCGTTCCCCGCAACTTCCCCTTCAATTTTCGCAATCACCCCGGCTTCACCACTCATTTCGCCATAATTGGCATCGCCTTTGTCTCGAATAATTTTCCCCTCCTCTACGACGCCATCAACGAAAAAGGCCTCGGTATGGCCGGACTCAACTTCGTCGGCAACGCCGTCTATCACCAGCCCACCACCGATTCCAATCTCGACAACATCGCCCAATTTGAATTCATTCCTTGGATTCTTGGCAGCTGCAGCTCAGTCCGTGAAGCTCGCGCTCTCCTTGCCCGTATTAACCTCACCGACGTCGCCTTCAGTGCTGAACTTCCTCCCGCCGACCTCCATTGGATCATCCACGATCAAACTGAAACCATCGTCGTCGAATCCGTCGCCGACGGCCTCAAAATCTACGACAACCCCACCGGCATCCTCACCAACAATCCCCCCTTCGACGAGCAACTCTTCGGACTCAACGACTACATGCACCTCACCGCCAAAAACCCTACCAACACTTTCTCTCCCGAAATTCCTCTTAAAACTTACAGCCGCGGCATGGGTGGCCTCGGCCTCCCTGGTGACCTCTCCTCGAAATCCCGCTTCGTCAAAGCCGCCTTTATTCGCGCCCACTCTCGTTCCGCCGACGACGAACTCTCCAGCGTCAGCCAATTCTTCCACATTCTCCACTCCGTTGAACAACCCAACGGTTGCTGCGATCTCGGCGACAACAAATTCGAATATACGATCTATAGTTCCTGCTACAACCTCGAGGACGCCATTTTTTACTACACTACCTATAACAACCACCAAATTTCCGCCATCAAACTCCACAGCGCCGATCTCGATTCAGCCGCTCTCACCCGCCTCCCCATCCTCGAAACCGAACAAATCAACTACCAAAATTAGCCAGCTCGTCAATTCAAGAAAATTCTCAAAGCCGAGCAAATCAACCATCAAAATCACCCCCATTTCCCATTTTGTATGAACAGTGTACATACATTGTTCATACAAACCCCCAAAAAATCACCATATTATAACATTATCTCCTATTTTTCCCAAACCTAATCCCAAGACATCCCCTATTATCCTTAACCTTCTTTTACGCACACAAAAATCGGAGCCGCCGTAGCGACTCCATCTCACCTCCTCAGCAGTTCTCCAACCAAGAAACCTCAGTAGTTTTCGATCAAGAAACCTTCAATATCTCCAGTTCCATTTCCCTTAAAAGATCCAGCTCCCCATTCACCGCATCTCTCTCCTCCGTCAGAATCAAAGTCCATTCCTCCAGCTCCTCCAACTTCGCTCTCATTCCCTTCAATCTCTCCACCTGCATCTGCAAAGTCTTCTGAGCCTTCTGAATCCCATTTTCCTGCCTCCGTTTCTCTCGGGTGACAATCTTAATTTTCTCATCAAAATTCCGTACCCACTGCGCCAATCGCGTCGCCTCTCTGTCAAGTTCCTCTGCTTCCGCTGTTCTGCCATCCGCCTTCGCCCGGAAAAACTTCACGTTGCACTGCCTCAGCAATTTTCTCGCTTCGCGTTGCCGCCCCCCTAAGCTCCTTCACCTCAGCCGACCTAGCGTCATCATCGATTTTGATCCTCCACTGCATATTTCTCAGCGCCTCAGTCCCACCATTCACCTCCGCCTGCAACTGTTGTATATCCGCTCTCAGAGTTTTCTGCTCTTTCAAACCACTCGACAAATCGCACCAAATCGCCGCTTTTCGCGCCTGCGCCTCCTCAAGAACCGCCTCAAAACCTTTCGCAATTACTTCCTCATTCAACAAGTTTCTCATTGTAAAACCACCTTCCTTTTAATGTCCCAGTCAGAACCTCTTCCGACCTCAATTTCCTCGGTAGCTCAGCTAAATTTCCCCTTAACTCATTTTTATATCTGAGTCCAAAAATCTAACCACAGCCACCTTATCACTCCATTATATCACACATCTCCAAAAAGTCAATATCAAAATCATATTTTCCTCCAATCTCACTCAAACCTCCTCTTGATTCCTCATCCTATGTATTTCGTCCGTAGTGGCAATATTAACCTTCCGCACGGCTCACTCTGGAGCGCAGGTTACGATGGCGTCTTCTGGTCCTCCGTCGCCTACTCTGCCGATATCCGCTGCACCTTCGGCCTCGGCTTCGATTCTGCTAACGCCTATCCCTCTTATAACTACTTTCGCTACAACGGTTTCTCCCTCTGTATCTTCATGACCTTTCCTATGTATTTCGTCCGTAGTGGCAATATTTATCTTCCGAACGGCTCGCTCCGCAGCGCAAACTACGGCGGATTCTTCTGGGCTAACAACCCCTACCCTGCCAGCTTTCGATATGCCTTCGGCTTCGGTCTAAACCCCACCATTATCAATCCATCCACTTATTTCGATCGCTACTACGGCTTTTCCCTGCGCTTTTATAACTCTCCTATATATTTCGTCCGTAGTGGCTATATCAGTCTCACCTACGGCTCACTCCAGGGCGCAAACGGCGAAGGTATATTTCAAAGTTCTACCGCCTACCCAACCGTCACCCAAGTCACCTTTGGTTACGACTTCAATTCCATGAACATCATTCCATCAAATACCTACGATCATTATCTCGGCTATTCCCTCCGCGCCTTATTTCCCCAAACTGGGTACCGCGTACCCACTTTTCCAAATCTCCACCCCTGTTGCAAAATCATCAAACTGGGTACCCTGTACCCACTTTACATTTTTAACCATCTTTCACACATTATGTCAAAACCACAATTTTCCCCAAAATATCTTCATTACTTTTCTATGTATTTCGTCCGTAGTGGCTATATTTACCTTCCAAAAGCCTCAATCAACTACGCCAGTGGCAGCGGCACATTCTGGTCTGCTACGCCCACTCCGCTCACCGACTACAACTCATCTTATCTCCTCTTCGGCGCGCCTCGTGCTTATACATCGGACAGCAATGTCCGCTTCGACGGCTTCTCCCTCAGCATAAATCATATTATACCCCTCCTTAGTATTTCGTCCGTAGTGGCTCTATCCACCTTCCGTACGGCTCACTCCGGTACGCAGGCTACGCTGGCGTCTTCTGGTCATCCGTCGCCTACCCCGCTAACTTTCAGGACGCCTTCTACCTCAACTTCAATTCTACTACCGCCCTCCCCTCACATAACGGTAATCGCTTCTACGGCTTCTCCCTCCAATCCCCCCAACCCACCAAGCAAGTATTTTTGGACGCTCCACGCAGAACGTCATTAGAGAAAATAAGCCAACAGCAATTTAAATACTTCTCAGACCTTCCACGACGCACGGCGAGTGGGGAAGTGGATTATCCCCGCAACGGCGGGCGATAATCCACGTGTCTGAGAAGCATTTAAATTGCTGTTTAGTTAGTTTTTTATAACGACAAGTGGCAACATCCAAAAATACTTCCCACAAAAATGGAGCCGTTGACTGGCTTCGAACCAGCGACCTGCTCGTTACGAATGAGCTGCTCTACCAACTGAGCTACAA
>CAZAJJ010000005.1:0-76797 GCA_964485445.1 uncultured Candidatus Saccharibacteria bacterium
CAGCGACCTGCTCGTTACGAATGAGCTGCTCTACCAACTGAGCTACAACGGCACTCTTTCATTATATCACAATTTTTCCCTAGTCACCTCGAATCCATCAAAAAAACGGCCCCACCCAGCCGTCTTTTTTCTTAAGCGATTTCGTCTAGATGTCGGATAAACACCAGATCATCAATAACTCCGACCACCGCAGCCGCAATCATCACCCAACCGACAATCTCGAGCAGCGCGCCGTAATTAATCACCATATAAATCCCCAGTGCCAGCATCACCATCGAAAGCAGCAACACATAGAACCATTCTTTCACACCTGCCGCATGCAGTTTCACTGCTGTGTTCATCCGCACTAGTGCTCCGTAAATCATCCAAGCGCCCACGATCACACTAATCACGTCTCCAAGTTGCTCCCACAACACGACCGCTACGATCCCGAAAACTAAAGCGACGATCCCATACAACAAATCATTATTATAAAAATCATGCGCACCCCGCACCGCAAAATAATTGATAATCTTATACACCCCTTTGATCATCAAGAAAATCCCCACCACATAGAAAATCAACTGTACCACGCCTTTCGGATGAATCAAAAGCGCAATCCCCAGCGCACCGATCACCAGCGATTCTAAAATCGCCAGCCATCCCGTACTCTTAATCCGTCGCATAATCGGTGCCAACATATCAGCCTGCGCACTTTTCCCTCGCGCACCCGACTTTGATGTCCTCGCTGATGCACTTTTTGTCGTTTTGGTTGATTTTGCAGTTTTTGCTGCCGTAGTCTTTTTCGTCGTTTTCGACTGAGACTTTGTAGCCATTTTGCCTCCTACTTTATCCGCCGCCCCACCAGCACTTCTGTTATTTCTCTCATTGTACAACAAAACTTCCAAAATAAAAAGATACCAAAACCATTTTCCTCTATCTCACCACCACCGCTCTCCTTCCCACCCCATCATATAATTTCTCCAGTTCCACCTTCGGTACATCATACGTTCTCCCACCGTTCGCTTGCGTCCATGGATCAGTCAATCTCTGCGCGCCCGTTTTCTCATTATATCCCGTCAAAAGCACCACGTGTAAATTACTCGGCGCGCCGTTCAGCCACTGTTTAAGCGGCTTAAACACAAAAGTTACATAAATCACCACCGGATTTCCTGCCGCAACTTCCTTATCCAAATCATCCAAACTCGCGCCCGTTATATCGATCACATTCGGATTTCCCGAACTTTCTCGCCCAAACTTCGCCAGCGGCGCTGGCGCAATCCAATGCACTAAACTCTTCGGCTGTAAATCATAAATCGACGACACGAACCCCGTATATGGATCATCGCTCTTCGGGATCATCTCCGCATACTGTCCCAAATTCACCCCCTTTAAATACCCTTTATATTGCAACGCCATCAGTAGCGACGCCGCCTCGCACCCATTATAAATCCTCTGCAAATTCTGACTATGATACGGCACATTCAAGCTCTTCCACGCCCCCGCCACTTCACGTTCCTGCTGTCGTCTCAATTCCTCCGCTCGCCGCCTCGCCTCAATTGCCCTCTGCCGCGCTTCCTCCGCCTCTTTTTCTCTCTGCGTCAAAACCTTATCCGCCCTTGCCAGAACTTCATTGTACTTCTCCGCCACTCCTCTCTGCGGCAAATTCTTCGCTTTCTCTATCACCGTATTATATTCTGCTCGCTTCAAATCTTTTTTCACTTCCGTCATTTCCATATCACTGAACAATCCCGCCACCATCATCCTCAATTCACCAATCGCCTGATATTGTTCTT
The DNA here is from genome assembly GCA_964485445.1 of uncultured Candidatus Saccharibacteria bacterium. Lineage (GTDB taxonomy): Bacteria > Patescibacteriota > Saccharimonadia > Saccharimonadales > Saccharimonadaceae > Nanosyncoccus. The sequence continues at coordinate 1,776 of CAZAJJ010000005.1, forward strand.
TCATTTCCACCATCTCTGCCTTCAAAACCCCTTGATAACTCTCCGGTAACTTTTCCAAACTCTTCTCAATTTCCAAAATCCCCGCTTCCGTCACTTCCGTTTTCAAAACTCCACCCACAAAATTCCCCCGCAACTTTTCTCTCGTCGCCGCAAAATCTCGTAATCGCTCTAGCTTCTCTAAAATCTCTTCCTTCTCACCCGCCAGTTTCTTCCATCCCACGCTCGAAACTTTCAGTTGTACCGCATCAATTTCCGCCGCCGTCACATTCTTCCGCGGCACTTCTTCCGCTTCATTTTCATATAATTCCTCAAGTTCCTCTTTCGCCTCACTCAAAATCTTTTCCTGCCCCTCCTGATATTTCCCCATCTCCCAAACTCCCCGCCCGACTATCGCTCCAGCGAGCAACAGTCCCGCAACTACCACTCCTGTAATTACTCCAACTTTCTTCATTTTCTAAACCTCCACCTTCTTTCTTTTCATATTAAACTTAAACTCTTCCTCATCGAGCTCCTCTAACTGCCGAAAAATATGCTCAAACAGTATCGTCACCAAATTCACATCCCAACCATCCGCCGCCCGCTTCGATAACTGCGTATAAGAATGCCCGCAAAAATCGATCTCCACTTCTCGCTCCACTCCCGCCAAACCTTCCAACCCCATCAGTCTAAATTGCTCCGTCGCCGACATTTTCCGCACCACCTCTCGATCCGCATGCGGCTCAATCACCCTCAAATTATTATGCTCCGGCATCGTAATCGTCATCGCATATCCATCCGTTCTAATCTTCTTATTATACACATCAAAACACAACGCCTGCTCCACTATAAAACTCTCAATTCCATGTTTTTCTTTCAAATGTTCAATTTGCTTTTTCGTTAAATATAAATCCTCCGGCACACAGCCTTCTGGGTCCAAAAAATCTCCCAACCTTTTTTCATTCGGTTGCACCGGTGGAGTCATCGAAAAATCCTTCGGCAACCCTCCCCGCCTCGCCAACATCCACACCCGTTCCCGATTCTGCGGAATTCCATAATCCTTACTATTTAACACCGCCATCTTGAGCGGCGACTCTCCCGGATCATCTGGGTCTGCTACGTACCCCATTTCCCGAAGCGTCATTTCCATCTGCCTTCTCGTCTCATCAAATTTCCTCGACAATAGCCCCTTCACATTCTCCATCAAAACATACTTCGGTTTCTTCACTTTGCAGATCCGCATCACATGTTCAAACAGCGTCCCCCTTCCTTGCGGATCATCTTTTCCCATCTGTCTCCCCACCGTCGAAAACGCCTGACTCGGAAACCCACCAATAAACAAATCGAAATCCGGAAAATTCTCATCTTCCGGATCTATTTTCGTAAAATCTCGAAAATTTTTAATAATATTTCCACTTTTATCACGATGATTCCGATCAAAAATCTCAACGGCATATTTATTATTTTCCGAATACGCCACCACCTCCGCTTCAAACTCCGGATACTTTTTCCGCAAATTCTTTAGCGCAAAACTTCCACCCCCATATCCCGCAAACCCTTCAAAAACTCTTAAGACTCCCCGCTTCTCACCACCGACTTCTTCCATTACCATCATTTTACTCCATTTCACCCCAAACCTCAACGCCCAAATCCCTACTTAATATTTACACAAAAACTCATCTATAAAAAGGGAGCCCTCTGCGGTAGGTGAATACTCACCGTGCAATGGACTCTGCTTTAACTCTATGTTATCAAATAAGCCCCTCAATGTCAATGACTGCCCCTCTCTTATTAACAAAAAGTAACTTCCTTAAACCTCGACCAGATCTTCTGCATTTAATTAATTCCCGCATAATCCGATCATCCCTAACCTTCATTCGCGAACCATCAAATATAATATTGGGGCACTTCACTAATGCTCTTGTAAGATTACGCTCAATAGCACCTATTTTTCCGCTAACCGGAGACTTAATCTCATACGGCGTACAATCTAAATAAATATCAGGCGTTTTTATACTTGATTCTGGAATAAACTCAACTCGATATCCCGCAAGTGCCAAAATCTTAGCCACACGTTCCTCATGTGCCCATGGTCTAGCATTTGCCGGAATAATCACTTTACCTTGTTTTATACAATCATGCACTCTCCACACTCTACCAAAAAGAATGCAATCCGTAAAACACTACCATAATCATCAATAAAAATCCCTACCCTCTCAACTCATTCCTAATCCACTCCTCCACCACTTTTCGAATCCTTCTATACTCATCCTCCTCAAACTGCATATTCGCAATGCAAAATCGCTTCGATGCAATATGCGCACAAAACATACATTCATGCAAATCAAACCCATCCTGTACAAACCATGAATTGCTAATCTTATTCGAACAAATCACATTATAACAATTACTACAATCCTTCGAATCATCCGTACGAATACAAAAGTTACATCGATTCGACCTTTGTGAGGCCAACAAAAAATCACTATTCACACACGAATCCGAAAACACTGCATTCTTCGTTGCCATACATCCCGTCGAATAATAAATTTTTTCACACCCATACGTCGTATCGCTTTTCGCCACATCAATCGAATCATAAACTCTCTCCGTCGTCGTATAGTTAATTGTTTTCCATATCTCCACTATCTGCGCCAAATCTTTCACTTCCTGTTTCGGCAACATCCATCCTTTCTCCTCATCCCATTTTTCCATGTTCGCATTCGTAATATATTTTTCATTTTGCGCCGAATTCGCCCAAGTCACTTCTCCGGTCGTCGCATCCTGTACCTGCTTTGGCAATTTCACATCAAACGCCAATTTCTCTTTTATCATTTCCAACGTCATCTCATTACATTCCTTAAACACTTTCTCAAAAATCTTTTCTACAATTTCCAGCGCAATTTCTTCATTCATTTTTCTAAATCCTCCTCATCATTTGTTGTATTTTCTCGCATCATCTTCATCAAACTTAAACCTTTCCCCACTTTAAATTCCCTTTTCTCCCTCCCCTCCTCTTCCTCTTTTTGTTTCATTTTTACTTTCATTCTTTGCCCTGGCCGACTTGTAAAATCCAATGTCCTCCCTTTCGCCGTCATCAACTCACCATCTCTCTCCACCCTCATCACACACTCACGCGTCTTCAAACTCGTCAGCATTTTTACCTTTCGTTCTCTCGTATCATCAATCGGTATTTTCATATCCAGAACATCCGCCAAAACTTCCGCATCCATCTTCGACACCCTAAACACAAAATAATTCACCACATTCGCTAAAATCGCCGCCCTAAGTTCTTCCGTAATCTGCCCCCAAAACTGCCCCGCGAGAATCACACTCAAATTATACTTCCTCGCCTCCGCCAAAATCCTCTGCAAAATCGCATTTTCCACTACTGCCACTTCATCCACTACCAAAATAATTTTCTTCTCATTTCTTCTCATCACCATTCCCAGAATCTGTTGCATCAAAAGCCCCGCCAACATCTTCACTCCCTGCTTTCCTAGTTTCGTTTGGTTAAGCGAAAATAGCGTCACAGGATTCTCTTGCACCATTTCTTCCATACTTTTCACTTTTCCGCCTCCCCCTGAAAAACCTACCAGCGCCGGGATCATCCCCATCTCATCTACAAAACTCACAATCGGCGCAATTGCCTCTCCATATGATCTCGTTTTTAAATCATTAAAATCTCTCGCAAAAAATTCCTCCACCATCACCGGCAATTTTTCTCCCAAACTTTCCATCATTTCATTTCGATACTCCAAATCCAGCACTACTTTCAACAAATTTCCCAAATTCATCTCTCCTTTTAGTAACAGCAACCACACCGCAAACCTCAAAACTCTGTCCAACTTTGCATTGTGCTGATTTCCTAGTAGCGACCTAAAAAGTTCCATCAATAATTCCAGCGTCAAATTCACTTCTCCATCATCCACCGCAAACAAATCCATTCCACTCTCTCTTGTCTCAAAATCCACCACTTTCGCCCACTCACCAATTTCCTCCACAAGCGCCGCATGCGGATCAATCACTACAAATCTATATTTCTCTTTCAAATCCTCACTCTTGCTCACATTCTCAATCAATTTACATACAAATTTTGACTTTCCACATCCCGACGCTCCCAACACCATCGTATGCTTATCAAAACTAAACTCATTTTGCCCTAAATACCACTTTCCCTGCCGATATGGCAACGTTTCTATTTCTAATAATCCTCCTTCTCCCTCCCGTTTTAATCCTGATAATATTTTCTTTATTTCCAAATACTTTGGCACACTTTTATAAAAATACTTCTTATTCCCCTCAAAATCCACCGCCAAAATCCCCACCACATCTAGCGGTATTACTACGCGCCTCCTCCTTTTCCCTTCCTTAATCACTTCCATCCATCCCCACGCCCACATCTTCCCCGCCATCCTCCCAATCTCCATCTCCACTCGCTTCATCGTCTCATCTTTTTTCAACTTCAATTTCTCCGCTATCCGTACCACATTTTCTTCCACACTCCCCCAATAAATCCCTCTAATTCGCCCTCGCCCCATTTGCTCTCCATCATTCTCCACTTCCTTCAACCAAAAATCCCCCACTCCCGTGAGTACTATCGGCAATTTCATCCCCACTTCCACAAAATACCTAATTTCTTCATCGCACGCCACCAATAATTTCCATTTCCTCCCCTCCCCCACATATTCAGCAATCCGCTCCACTAACTTCGCCCACTCTTCCCGCCCTACATTCTTTTTTGCCAACAAAATTTCTGCCACATATTTCATTTCAACACCTCACCCCTAATATACAAAATATCTCAAAAAATAACTGACTTTTTCCTCACCATTTTTGTCAGTTTTTCATCTCATCTTTCAAGCCCCAATTACAAACCCCAAAATCTTTTTTAACAAATCGGCACCAAAAAATCCGTTACTCCATCGTGATAACATTCCAACTCCGGCAAATCACTCACTCTGCATCGACATGACTGCCAAAACTCCCCATAAAATCTTTGCGACATCTCCTGAATTTCTCGCTCATCCTGCGACCCAACCCGAAATTTCAACCACCGACCCTCCGGTATCACCACCTTCTCGAACCCCGCCTTCTCTTTCTTCCATAAACAATAGTACTTCGCGCAATTCATTCTCTCCTCCCCATACGTCACCATCCCATATTCCACCTCCCCCATTTCCTTATCCCATTTTTCACTCATCTCCTGAAAAAACTTTGGCGCATCTTTTTGAATCGTTTGATTACACGTCGCCATTCCCTCTCCCCATAATTCCAACCTTCCTAATTCCACAATTTCATAATCAATCTCCCGTTCCCCCATTTCCCTTTCATCCCATACCATCCTTGGAAAATTCCTCAATTTCGTCCCCTTCTTTGCTAAACTCGGCCGCACTCCATGAAACTTTCTAAACACCCGTGCAAAAGCCGTCGCATTTTCATACTGATATTTTATTGCCACATCCATCACCTTCATCTTTGCTTCGCATAGATCATAACCCGCCTGCGACAATCTCCGCCTCCGAATATATTCCGTCAGCGACATTCCTGCAATCAACCGAAACACCCTCTGCATCGTCGCCACATTCGTCCCCAAAATCCCTGCCATTTTTCTATAATCAATCTCACCCTCCAAATTCTCTTCTACATATTCGGTTAATCTATTCAACTTAGTATAAATACTCATTTTTCTCCCTAGCATCAATTTTTCATTTCACCCCAGCCAAACCGCAACATTGACAATCTAAAATAGCTCAAACAAAAAATAAGAGGGTTGGCCTCACTCAATGAAGAACCAGGTCGCCCCTCATTACTATCAATATAACACACTCACTTACAAAAATCAAGCGCTCTTCTTTTTCAAAACCCAACAAAACAATTTCTCTGGTGCGGGTGGAGAGAGTCGAACTCTCGTTTCATCCTTGGGAAGGATACATAATAGCCGTTATACGACACCCGCTTACTCCCCCATTATACCACACTTTTCTCCGAGTACTCTATTTTCGTTCGCCAGAATCCCCGAAAATCCAAAATCCCAAAACCTCAAAACCCCGAAAACCCTAAGAGTCACCAGAATTCCCAGAGCCCTCCGACCCCCGCTGCTCTCCATCCTGACCTAGCCCCCGCCCATTCCCTTCTTCCCCTCCATCCAAAGTAATATATTCCTCAACCTTCCCCTCCTCATACAACTTCAAAACTCTCTGATTAAACTCCGTAAAATCAATCCGCAGCGACGCATAATTCACCTCCGTCTCCGTCTTTTCAATCAGCTTCACATAAAAATACCCATCCCCATTGCTCGACAAAAACTTCTCACTCACTGCCCCCACTTCCATCGTCATAGCTTTATTCGAACGCCCACCATCCACGTTCTTATTATCAACTAGTCGCCCTGTCTCCTCATATCCGTCCATCAATTCCAACGCTCCAGCTGCTGCCGCTAAATCTCCTCCGTTCTCCGCCAAAAGCTGTTCCACTTTCGCCGTCTTCTCCTGCGCCGCCGTATCGATCGCCTGCGCCACCTTTGCCTTCATCAAATTCAAATACAACATCCGCCGATATTCCCGCTTGTTCATCCCAAAATTATCTCGCACTATCTTCAAAAAACTTTCCTCACTTCGCTCCACTCCCCCCATTTTCCGATGTTCCTCCAGCGCGCGATCGATCTCTTGCTCCGTCACCTCGATCCCCAACTCTTTCCCCAGTTTCATCGCATAACTATATTCCACTGCCGAAAGCAGCGCCGCTTCCTTATAATTCAACCGCACCAAATCCGCGTCTTCGCTATCCCCCAACTGCCCTCCCTGCTGCTCCGAAGCCACCAAATTACTCCGGTAAATCATCAAATAATCACTATACCGCACTTTTTCACCATCCACTTCCGCCACCGGCACCGGAAAAACCTGCGTCACCCGATAAATCATATCACCCGTATCTTGAATTTTATACAACATCGCCCACCCCGCAACCACCATCAAAACCAACGCCACCACTGCCACAATCAATGTATTAATTATCAACTTATGCTTCGCGTATTGCATCGGATACTTGAATTTTCGCCCCTTCGCCAAAACTTCCTCGCGACGTTCTTCCACACGCTCGCGTTCTGTTTTTGGTTTCTCCTTAAATACGCCCATATTTTATCCTATTTAAACATCAATATCAAAGCGAACCCGACAACCAACCCCCGCTATCAAGCCAAACTTGGTAGCCCGGACGCGAGTCGAACGCACAACCTTCTCCTTAGGACGGAGCTGCTCTATCCAATTGAGCTACCGAGCCAAACCTATCTATATTATATCACACTCATCCTTTTTCGCCTACCTCATAGGCTCCTGTCCCTTATCCAAATTACGCGCCACCCAATCCGTAGCATTTTTATCTGTTTCCAACAAAAAATCCCAGCTCCACCCAGCCAGGATTTTTCTAAGATCTACCGAGTATATTTCTCATTCAAATCCGAATAATCATACAATTCCTCCGGCTTGAACCACAATTTAATTTCCTTCTTCGCCTCTTCTTTACTTCCACTCGCATGCACCAAGTTCGGCACCCCGATCCCCTTCGAATCCGAATAGCCAAAGCTCATGTGCGCATAATCCCCTCGAATCGTCCCCATTTCCGCTGATTTCGGCTCAGTCGGCCCAACAATCTTTCGCACCAACGGCACTGCCTCGATTCCTTCTAACACCATCGCAATCACCGGACCAGTCATCATATAATTCAAATTATACCGAAACGCTTGCTCGCCCCGTCGCGTAATCATCTGTCCAATATCCTCATAGTGCGCCCGATACTGATCCTCATCCGGCATCACCATTTTCATCCCCACGATTTTTAACCCCACTCGCTCAAATCGCGTAATAATCTCCCCCACAATCCCCCGCTGTACTGAATCAGGCTTCAAAACCACTAAACTTCGTTCTACTAAATCCTTTTCTTTACCCATATAACTCCTTACTTTTTTCAATTATACCATATTCCTCCACTCTGCAAATGTTTTCCTACCAATATATATGAAAATACCCCCGAATTCCTCGGAGGTATTTCTTTTTTAGTGGTATTCATTATTCACACAAAAATCGCAAAACTAATCTTCATCTCACCTCATCCATCACCTCAAACAACGCTTCCGCCGGCATCATACTATAAAAACTAAAATGTCGTCCCGGCTGCGCCGTAATTCTCGCTCCATGTTTTCGCCAAACCACTCTTGCTTTTTGATCATTATAAGTATTATCCCACCATTTCAGTCTCACCGCTTCTCCATTTGGCACAAAAAACACTTCGCATCCCTCTGGCGCTTGCCAATCTTCCGGCAATCTCCATCTTCCCAGTAGCAACAACTGTTCTCGATATAGTTCCGGATTCCTCTGCATTGTCGCCGTCGATGACACCTTAATCGCTTCGATAATCGCATCCTTTTCCGGGTTCGGATCATCCGCAAAAAACGGCACCGCCCATTGAATTCGATACCAAAACCGCACGAATTTTCGATGAAAAAACTTCGCAATCCCCGTCATCGCATCACAAGGCGCTCCGCCAACCATAAACACTCGCGCAATTCTTTCCGGACAAACCCTTAAGAACTCACAAGCCACATACGCTCCCAGCCCACCTTGCGCATGAATCTCCGCTTTCTCAAAATCAAATCTCCACAAAAAATCTGAGATTTCTATTTTCGTACTCGCCATCACGCTACAAGTATCTTCCGTCCTATGCCGAAACACCAAAACTCGCACTGCCTGCTTCCGCTTTTCTTCAAAATGTCGCTTCAACGCTTCCACATACCGCTCTTCCGTCTCCGGCGCATCACCTTCCGCTGGAATTACAATAATCGTCTGTCGCATTTTCTACTTCACCCCACCGACACAAAATCGAGTTCTTCTTTTAACCTTTGGCTCCATTCTTCCGTCTCCATCAAAAGCCTCTCCCACTTTTTTATCATCTCGCCTTTCGCTATCAAAAACTCTAATCTCGCGTCCATAATCGCCCACTGTTCTTCAATCGCCTTCATGCATCCAGCAATCTTCCGTTTGTAAGCATGCAGCGTTTCGCAAGCATCATCAATCTCCGCCATATAGCGCCCCACTCCAGCTTGATTATTCGCCCACCGCGACTTTCTCAATCCTTCTCTCGCCTGCTCCATCCTCCCCTCCTTTTCCTTATACAGCAGCGTCGTTTCCTTAATCAGTCGCATCTGCTCCGCCACTTTCTGCGCACACTCATTACTAAGTAGCGCACAAATCGTCGCCTCGTTTGCATACTCCTGATTTGCTAAAACCATCTGCCATTCCAGCCGATCCCGTTCCTTCCGAGAGTCTTCCATTTCTTCCATCACTTTCAGCTTTCGCACCTGCAACATCTCTAAAGTTTCTTCTCTCATCATACCACCTCCTGTTAATGTTCTACTCGTCAAGTTCCTCCACCCAACGCTTCCGATCTAGAATCGCAAGTTCATCGGACAGTATAGTCGCGCATCTCTCGACGCACGACTATCCTACCTATATTATAACACATTCTCTCTAGAAGAATCTATTTCGCCAACAGTTTAGAATTCCCGCTCGCCTTCACTCGCCAATTTATCTTGATATGCTCGACTCAGCGTATATCGATACGTCGTACTCACTCCATTCACCACAAAATACGCTTTCTCCCCTGGAATCACTTCTAGAAACACGATCGGCGCATTCTCCAAAGCCTGTGCATCGAGCAATTCCTTAAAACTCCCCACTCGCACAACATTTTCTAACTCATAAATCGTCTCACTCCCCTCGACAATATATGTATCATATTCCTTCAAAATCTTATGTAAAGCCTTCTCATACAAATTATCATTATATCGCGTCGCATAATAATAGATAATTATTCCCATCAGAATCAAACTTACTACTACAATCACCGTCCCCACTCCCATTAGTGGCCAATTCGCCACATAAATTTCCTTCTGTTCTTCCCCAACTTTTTCCTCCCGATTAATTGCTTTTGTATCAATCATAATATCGAGAGTTTGTTCCGACAACGGAATCTCCATCGCTAGCGCATCTTCCGCCTCGATCGCTCCATTCACTTTCACGATCATCAACAAATCTAATACACAATCCGCACTCACCCCAAACTCATTCCGAAAACTCCGCATATATTCATTATATTTTCCATAATCAATATCCACCGCATCATTAATTTCCACTTTCCCGTCAACCACCGGCTCGGCATTCCCCGTCTTCAACACATTTTCTTGTTCATACAGAACCTTACTTTTATCTCCCCGTTCAAACGCTCGCGTCTTCGCCACAATTTTATATTCATAATTCGCCTGCACTTCTTCGTCCGCATCCAGTTCATATCGAAAATCCGCCCGCACGACATTTATCAAACTCGCAATATAATTCATCCCCTTTCCCAAAAATTTTTCCTTGTAATAATCATTTTCTTTGAGATAAACTTTATAATCCACGTCCCCCGTCACATCATATTTTGTCACTCCTCGCATTTCCATTCTCAAACTACTAAAAATCACATATCCACCCAACACAACTAACATCAAAAGCGGTATTAAAAGCCACGTCCTCACCTTCCGCGGTCGCCACGCCTGCTTCTTAACTTCATAAACTTTATCGCCCTTAACATATTTTATATCCGACTGCATTTTATTTACCTCCATTAAATAATTCATTTAACCATAGCGTCGGATATCCGAGCGCCACTATCCTACCCTTAGCCACCCCTATCACTTTATTTTGCTCAACAATCCAACTGTCTTCATTCGCATTCGCGTCCCCCTTCGTTTTGAACCAACATTCTCCCGCGTCTTCATTCACTTCGGTAATCCTATGCACAATCGTCGCTTCATCATGACTATATACTAAAACCTCACCTTCCTTCATTTCTTCACATTTATTTGTTTTCTTAACTAATACCATATCACCTCTCCCCAGCACCGGTTTCATACTATTCGAACCTACGCTTAGGAAATAATATTTAAAAATTCCACTCATCAAAGCCACCATAATCACCAACCCCGCTCCGAGAATCCCAAACCCCACTCTCCTAACTATCATCCATGTTTTTATGTCTTCATCCGACTTTTGTCGCCTCCGTTTCCCTTCTTTGACCGGCAATTTCATTTCTCCGCTTCGCCGCCTCAAACTAATCATTCCACCTAGTAGCAATGTTACAAGTAATAACTCAAAAATCACCGCCAAATATCTCGACACATTTGGCCACACCGGCAACAAATAAATCGGCATCTCCATCACCAGCCTATATCCAATGTTAATCCGATAGTCAAATTGATATGCTACGTATGTCAAAAAAATATTTTTCAGTATCGTCGGCCCGACCAACACCACGATAAAATCAAACCACGCCTGCGCTTCGCTCCAGTTATACATCGACGCCTGAAAACTGATCTCCACTCCAACTAGCGCCACCATCGTCACGATTACCGCCGCCACACTCCCCTTCCCCTTCTCAATCATCTGCCCCCGAAAAATCTCCTCACCGACAATAATTAATATCATCGGCAAAAAAACTTTTCCGATACTTTCCAGACTCCATCGATAAGTATTTTCCCAAAATCCCAGTCGTATTCCCAAAAACACGAACATCACCGCCTGAAACACCACTGCCGCCAGTATCACTACCATCGTCGCGACTTTTATGTCTCGTCCTCGCGGCTTCGCCCATCCGAGTAGCACCACTCCGCCGACAATCACCGCCGTGAGCACCAAAATCTGCAAATACTCTCGCCAAACTCCCGGAATCGGCAACACTACCAGCACCGCCATCAGCACCAGCACTGCTGCATCCAGCCCCAAAATCTTCCGCGTCGAGAGCTTCATAAATTTCCTAGGAACCGCCTAATCTGTTTCTGAAGTATCTTGCGCGTACGACAAAATCACTACCAAATTACTAATCGCCACATCTTTAGTTGGCAAATCCGCTGAATCAATCGTCGGATCAAGTTGTAACTTCAATTTCATCGTCTTCGTTGTCACAGTCGAACCTGCCGCTTTCGCCAATTGATCGCCTACCGCCACTGCCGTTCCGTCCGCATAAGTCAAAGTATAATTCAGTTTCGCACACACCCTATCCGCCACTTCTTGGCCTGCCGCCGATGAACAAGTCAAAGCCGGACCCGTATGAATCGTAATCGCCGCCAATTCCGCGTCCAAATCTCCCGCATTTACCACATCAAACGTATATTCCACTGCATCCCCCGGATCCTTCAACTGCACGTCGAAAGTCTTAATCGCCGCCAGCGGATTCCCATCCACGCTCGTCTGAATCGTCGGCGCCGTAATTTCCTTCGCATTCCGCCCGGTCAGCACTACATCCTGCAAGTTCGCAAAATGCACATCCCACACCGTCGAACGCATTGTCGCCGTTCCTCGAATATATAAATCCGTCGAGAACGCCGCAATCGCTACTCCAATCGTTCCGATCAAAGCCACCGCCAGCAGCACGACCAGCACCATAAACCTTTGATTCCGACTATTTGTCATTGTATTCATCCTACGGCTCTTATTCACCCTAGTTACAGTTGTTCGCTTATTCTTATTTGACTTCGTTGTTTGTGGCATATTTTCCTTTCCCAAAACATTTTTTATCATGCAAAATATGCATAACTACCTTACCTCCATTATCTGCTAAAAAATTAAAAAATAAAAGTCTTGATATTAATGCTTTTCATGTTCTAAAACCTCCTTCCTTCATTCCCCACACATTTCCCTTATTTTTTCTCAAACTCCATCAAAAACAATCTTTTCCCCCTAACATCCCTTAATTATTTCAACATCAAAAATCTAACACCCCAACATCAAAAACTCAGCACCAAACCTCATTCAACATCAACCATCATCCTAACTCGCCGGACAAGTACTCACTTTCGTCATCTTCACTAAATTAATCATAATATTCGAATTCGCAGCATTCAATAAAGTAATCTCCAACTGATCCGCCACACTCGGGACATAAATATAATAATTAATATTTGTAGAACTAACACTTAATGACCGTACATCATAGCCAGCAACATTTGACCAATATGCCGACAATCTCATATTTGCTGTATTAAAATTTGCACCGCGATATTGTATATAATAACATCCCACACTCGTTTTAGTATATGGTCCAAATTGTATATATCCATAAGGCAAAGTCATCACGCCGCCAGACCGCGGGCACCCCTTTGAATATGTATTATCTATACAACGAATAGTTGAATCACCACCCGTAAAACTCAAATTTCTCGTATATGATCCACTCACCTCACCACTACTTTTCCCGGCAGTACTTTTTGCCGTACACTTCACAGTGACTGCGCCCAACACCGGCAAAGTCGACATTTCTGATGCCACATTACCATAATTATCTTTACAAGTCACCGCACCACCTGATGCCCCATATGTCACAGACGCAAAATCCTTTGCATCATTATTTGTATATACCCCATTCGCCAGCATCGACACTGTCGGTACTACATCATCATACTTCGCCGTCACCTTCCCGCTCCACCCCGACTTCGTCCCGTATTTCGACACCGTCCGATAGCGCACCGTATTCGTTCCATTTTTATTTACACTCACATTCCCTGTCGTCGTGTCAGTCGCTGTCGAAGTCGCTACCCCATCATTCGTCGTCATCTCATATTCATAATGATCCACCCCACTTGTCGCCGTTCCTGCATTTTTCACACTCACTGTCACCGGATTATACGTCCAAGCTGTCGTACTCACCGCTAACGTCGGCGCCGTCACCTCATCCACACTAAATTGATAATCTAGTATCAGCGCCACCTCATTATTCCCCGCTGTCGTATTTGCCACCTTCATCTGGAATGTCTTCGTCTTCCCCGCCGCCGTCCCGACATATTGACTATCCCCCAAAATTTCATAACTCACTCCTTCCACTGCTACCTGCTTCGTAATTTCCGTTAATACCTGATACTTACTACTATCATTCGCAATCGTTAGTTCATAAATCGCGCTTGCCCCTGCCGGCAACTTCACAAACATACTCGACGCATCATCCACCACCCTCGGCGCATACGTCTCCGTCGCCCCGTCCGATAGTTCCACCAACTTCACCGCCGTCAGTCGTACCGCATTTCGCGCCTCGACTACCGCCTCACCTCGCACATACAATTCCCGACTCATCGCTGCATTCCCATACGCGCACGATAGCACAACGATTAACCCCAACATCAAAAATCCACCCATCCCCAACTTCTTCATTCTCCGCCCCCACGCCAATCGTTCTTCCGTCTTCAGTATCATATTAAATCCTTATCTTTATTATACCGAATCTCCCCAAAATAAAACCCTTGAACTTTTTCATAATCATTTCCTGACACTTCTACTCTCCCGTCTCCGTATGAAATTTCTCATGCACTTCCTTCAAATGCGCATCCGTCACGTGCGTATAAATTTGCGTCGTCGAAAGATCCGCGTGCCCCAGCATCGCCTGCACCGACCGAAGATCCGCCCCATTCATTAAAAGATCCGTCGCGAAACTATGTCTCAAAGTATGCGGCGACACATGCTTCGTAATTCCCGCCAGCTTCGCATATTTCTGTACAATCCGCTCAATCGACCGCGTCGTCAGCCGCCGATAATTTCCGCTCGTATCCACTTCCTGCAAATGCCGACTATTATTCAGAAACAGCGGCACCAAACTATCCGTCCGCGCATCGAGATATTCCTGCACTCGCTCCGCCGCCGCCTGCGAAATAAAAATCGGCCGATCTTTATTCCCCTTCCCTCGCACCAAAAATTCCCGCCTCTCCAAATTAATCGAATCTCGATTCAGTTTCACCAGCTCCGACACCCGCAATCCTCCCGAAAATAGCAATTCAATAATCGCCCGATCCCGAAGCCCTGTTTCCGTCCCTAAATCAATTTCTTTGAGCAGCCTTTCCACTTCATCATAATGCAAAAACGTCACCTGCTTCCGCGTAATATGCGGCAGTTCCACCAGCGCCGGATCCAGCGACTCAATATCTCTCTGCGCCAAATATTTCAAAAACCCCCGCAGTGCCACCAAATGATACGCCTGCGTAATCGGCTCCAGCCCCGCCCCCCGCTCATCCTCCACTCGATTCAGCGCTAGCCGAAATTTCCTTAGCACCTCTCGTGTAATATCCTCCGGCGCCAGGTCATAATCCTTCCCCGTAATCTCCCCCGCCATCTCCAAAAACCGCATCAAATACCGCCCATAATTCTCCCCAGTCTTCTTCGATCTTCCCCGCTCCACCTCCAAGCTTTCCACATAGTCCTGAATCAACTCCGCCACCCGCATCTTCCCCTCTCCATCATCCGCCCTATTCACGCCTTCATCATCTGCCTTCTCCACATCTTCGCTACTCACCGTCTTTTCGCCTTCATCATTCTCAATCATCTCCGCACCTAAGTCAGCCTTATTCTCATCAGTCACTTCAATGCTCATTTTTGCCATATTCTCATTATAGCACAACCTTTTCCCTTGCTTCTCCACTCCATCTTGATGGCTCTCCTATGTATTTCGTCCGTAGTGGCTATATCAATCCTCCAGGAGCTTCAGTTCGCAGTGGCAGTCACTATAGTATCCTCTGGAGCTCCACTGCCTATCCAGCCAGCTCCGCTAACAGCTTCAACTTACATTTCAATCTCACCAACTTTCACGTTTCCGGCAATGATCAACGTTATTATGGCTTTCCCCTCCCCGATAACCAAAAAGCTTCAGGTATTTATTCTCTTTGCTCTATATCCCCACCTGAATCAACAACGGCAAACAATTCCCCAACACCAACACAATCACAAACGCCGCCACCAAAAACGGCCCAAAATGCACCTTCGACTTCCCCTTCTTAATCGCCCCTGGGAGCGCAATCAAATCCCCCAGCAAATTCGCCAAAAATATCGTCCACAGTGCCAACCACCAATTCGCCAGCGCGAGCGCCAACGACAACGCCAACAACCAATCCCCCGCCCCCATCAGCCTCTCTTTCGAAAACTTATAAATCACAAAACACGTCCCCGCCAAAATCCCCACGCTCGCCAGCGTATTCAGCAGCCCATCCCTCAATGCCTCTCCACTCTCCAAACTCAAGATATACATCTTCAAAACACAAATAATCGCCGCAATCACAATCGCAAGCATTAGCAATACCACTGGCAACTCTCCCCATTTTGCATCATACACTGCCAGCACCATCAAAACCACTAGCAGTATCAGTGTAATCACAAAAATCGCCAGCTGCAACGCCAACCCCTCCGGCTGTCGCACCCAATTATCCAAAATCGGAATCAAATACGCCCACGACAACATCAAAAACGCCACCGCGAGACTAATCTCCGACAGAAAATCCGCAATTCCGATTTTCTCCCCACAATTCCGACACTTTCCCCTGAGCACCAACCACGACACAATCGGAATATTATCATACCATTTAATCCGCTTTTTGCAGTGCATACATACCGACCATTGTCCTAAATTCTGTTTTTTCTTCACTTGATAATGCCAGCGCCACGCTTGACAACACGCAAACGACCCAAACACCGCCCCCAGCACAAACATCATCACCAAAATCAAAGCTTCCACCATTGTATCTAACATATTACCATCATACCATAAAAACTATCCCAAATCCCAAAATTTCCCACCCAATTCCTTTTCCATATTACAACACATTTTCCGCAGTTAAACGTATATTTTTCCAAATACGCCTAACCATAACTCACCTCTGTTAATCTTTCACAAAAAATAAGAGCCAGCCCCACCACCAGCTCTTACCATTTTTGCTACTTTCTACTAGCTACCGTTATCGCTACAGAACGTACCATTCCCCTCAAGTTTGTAGGTAATCGCATAATCACGCGAATTTGCAGACTCAACCACATTTTCATCGCTACACTTAGCATTCTTCACGAGATAAATCACATGGTTAAACAACGAGCCTTCCTCACCACCACCATCAGCAGCAGAAATTCCTTTCCATCCACCATTCTTAGCACTCGAAATATACAAACCATACGCCCAACCATCCGGATCAGTAAATTCATTTTCCACCGAATTCACACCATTCATGTAATTCTTAATGAAACACTCAGCATTCGCCGGACTACTAGCACTATTATTCACGGCACTCGGCGTCGGGCACAAATCCGCCAATTTCTCTACATCGGCCTCGGGATCTTTCTTTCCATCACCTGGCAACTTCCCATTATTATTCGTCTGGAACTGCGTCACCTGATCAGCCAACCGCGCCATATCTTGCCTTCGTTGCGTATCCCTTTGCGAACGTTGCAAAGTCGGCAAAGCAATAAACACCATCAAGAAAATCAAAGCCGCAATCGCCAAAACCAAAATCACCTCAATGATCGTAAATCCACCCAGCGCACCATCTGCACCCATTTTTTTCATATTTTTCCGTGCCGTTGCCACGATAGTTTCCTTTCTCTTTAATTATAAGCTACTTAAGTTTATTCTATTATACCACATACTTTCAAAACATAACTTTTTTATTCTATATTTTTTCTCATAGCCCCAGCATCTCGTCTTGATGGCTCTCCTATGTATTTCGTCCGTAGTGGCTATATCAACCTCCAATTTGGCTCAGTCTGGGGCGCAAATCGCGAAGGTTACGTCTGGTCATCCGTCTCCTATCCTGACGACCTCCTCCGGAACGCTTTCTATTCCTACTACGCTCCTTCCACATCCTACCCTTCCGCCAGCGCCAATCGCTATGCTGGCCTCCCCCTCCTCATTTAACTGCTTCTCTATGTATTTCGTCCGTAGTGGCTATATCAATCTTCCCTTCGCTTCCGTCTGGCGTGCCGCCAGCAATGGCCACTTCTGGCCCTCCACCACCCTCCCCGAAAGCATCCATTCCACTTTCGCTTTCGACTTCGACCCCAGCACCATCTTCGTCTCAGACAACAGCCTCCACTCCTACGCCTTCTCCCTCCGCCACTCCAAAAACTAATAAAAGAGCCTCCAAACATTACCCTAGAAACCCAAATAGTTAAGCCGAGGGTTCCCGCAGGGCAACGGCCCGAGGTGGAGGAAGCTCTCACCCGCGACGGCGGGCTGAGAGAACTCCGTACCTCGGATTAACTATTTGGATTTCTGGGGATAAGGTTTAGAGAACTCACCTCCCTACGCCCCAATTTTACTAACCAGCGAATAGATCGGGAACAACACCGCCCCCACAATCCCCCCCGCCGCCAACGCCAAGATAATCATCAAAACTGGCTCGATCGCCGTCGAAATCGCCGCAATTCGCTCATCAAGCTCATCTTCATACACTTGCGCCGCCTTCCCTAGCATCTCATCGATCTTCCCCGACTGCTCGCCCGTCGCCGCCATCTGCGGCACCAGCGGCAGAATATAATCCCTTCCCTTGAGCGCCACGCTCAGTGGCTTCCCACTTCGCACCATCGTCGCCGCGTGTGTAATCTGATCTTCCACCAAAATATTGTTAATCGCCTCCGACGAAATCTTCATCGCATCGAGCATCGGCACTCCCGCCGACAGCAACATCTGCGCCGTCCGCGCAAACCTTGCATTGTATAATCGCAAAAAGAGTCCCTTAAAAAACGGCGCATTCAGTTTCAAAGTCGATAGCCATTTTTGCCCCAGATCCGTCCGGCTAAACTGCGCCAGAAACCACACGATCACCCCGACGATAATCAGAATTAACCACCAAAATCCCGCAATAAAATTCGAAATCGCCACCAAAATCTGCGTCAAAATTGGTAATTCTTCCCCCATATCCCGATACAAAATATCCACTTGTGGCACCACCGCCATCATCATAAAAATCACCACCGCCACGATCACGACCAACACGATCGCTGGATACGTCAAAGCTCCCCGAATCTTCGACATCATATTTGCGTCTTTTTCCTGCTGCGTCGCTAGTCGCTGCAAAGACTTATCCAAAGTCCCCGACGCTTCACCTGCCGCGATCAGCGCCAAATACAACTGATTAAAAACTTTCGGATGTTTCGCAAACGCATCGTGCAGAGTTTTACCTCCCTCCACTTGCGCCAAAATATCCTCGACCATCGCCTTAGTCGCCTTATCATCCGTCTGTTCCGCCACCATCCTAAGGCTTGTCGAAAGCGGCAACCCCGCCCCGATCAACGTTGCGAATTGTCTTGTAAAAATAATCCTCTGCTTCGCCGTAACTTTGTTCGAAAACCTCGCAAAAAAACCGTCATTCTTTTCCTCACTTACCTTCTGCGGAATATAACCCTGATCCAGCAAAATCCGTCCCGCCGCCCGCTCATTCTCCGCCTGCACACTTCCGCTGACAACTCGCCCGGTTTTCTTATCTTTCGCCTTATAATTGTATCTTTTCATTCTCTACTCCTATCCCCGAGTCAATCGGTCAAATTCCGTCGGATCCACCGCATATTCCCGCGCTACATCGTAACTAATAATCCCTCCGCGCACATACTTCGCCAGTTCCCGATCCATCGTCTGCATTCCTTGATCCAACCCCGTCTGAATCGCCATGTCTAATTGATGCGTCTTCCCTTCCCGAATAATCGCCCGCACCGCCGGATTTGCCACCAAAATCTCTGCCACCGCAATTCGCCCGCCGTTAATCGCCGGAATCAACCTCTGCGAACAAATCCCCACCAAAATACTCGCCAGTTGCGCCCGAATCTGCGGTTGCTGGTGTGCTGGAAATACATCGATCATCCTATCAATACTCTGCGCCGCCGAATTCGTATGCAGTGTCGCAAACACTAAGTGCCCAGTCTCCGCCACGGTAATCGCCGCCTGAATCGTCTCCAAATCCCGCATCTCCCCGATCAGCACCACATCCGGATCTTCTCGCAGAATACTTCTTAGCGCCGCCGCAAAACTATACGTATCATAATGCACTTCCCTCTGCGCCACCACCGCTCGCTTCGATCGGTGTGTAAATTCAATCGGATCCTCAATCGTAATAATATGCACTGCCCGCTCAGTATTCACTTTATCCACCAGCGCCGCCAGCGTCGTCGATTTCCCCGAACCCGTCGGCCCAGTCACTAATACCAGCCCATTCGGCCTCTCCGCAAAACTTTCTACCACCCCCGGAATTCCTAGTTCTTCCACGGTTTTAATAATATTCGGAATCAGCCGAAACGCCGCCGCCATATTCCCTTTTTCATGAAATGCATTCACACGGAACCGCCCCAAATCCCCAAACGCGAAAGAATAATCAAACTCTTTATCTCGCATCAAAATCTGCTGCTGATCTTCATCCAGCGTCGAAAACACCAGTTTCTGCACCATCTCATTATCCAAAACTGGATACGTCGTCATCGGTCGCAAAGTTCCATCCACCCGTAGCACCGGCGGTAACCCCACTTGCAAATGCAAATCTGAAGCATTCTGCCTAATACATTCCTCAAGCAGTGGCTCAATTGTAATCCCATCCAGCGCCCCTGTCGCGGCCACCACCCCTGCCGCACTAGCCGCTGCTCCCGCGACCGCCGCACCAGCCACTACTGCACCAGCCGCCACTGCTCCCGCTTTTGCCGCGTCCGCCCCCTGCGTCTCATTCTTCGCTTCACTGCCTTTCCCTGCCTCATTATCCTTCCCCGCCTCACCAGCTTTCTTCTCCGCTTCCACTTTCTGTGCCACCCCTTCCGCGCTCTTCGTCGTTTCAGTTTTCTTCAATTCCTTTTTATCATCCCCAGCATCCGCCTTTTTCTCTTCACTCGCGCCCTCCGCCTGCAACTTCGGCTCCGGAATATCCGACATCTTTATCGTCGTTGCCTGCCCAGCATCATTCTTCACTTCTCCCGGCTTCGCTCCCTGCTCTCGCGCTCCTTGCATCACTCGCGCCCGCCCTTGCGTCGCCCGCGCTGCCTGCTCTTGCGCCATTTGCTCTTGTGTCATCTGCACTACCTGCGCCTGCCCAACCACCCCTTGTCCCGCCGGCATCACCCCCGTCATCTGCACCCCGCCCATCCCCATCGGCGGCATCGCCCCTTGCGTCGGAATACTATTCAAATCCGGAATATCCAACGGCGCAAACGGTGAAGTTTGATTTGTCATATTTGTATCAGAAGTCCCACTATTATCCATACCCTCATTATACCATAAGTATTTCCGTTCGCCTCATTTTTCCCACTCCCGTTCGCCCCATTTTTTCCATTCGCTCACTACTTCCTCGCCAACTTAAAACATTATTGCCCCTCGCCTCATTCAAGAATACATCCACTCACCCACTTTTCACTGACCTAAAGCACTCCCTCACTTCCCCATCAATTTCAACAATTTCCTTTTCACTCCCCCATTATCATCAACAATTCGCCCTTCACCTTTTCCAAATCACTCGACGTCAATAGTGGTATCAAATCGTTTATCTCCTCAACACTTTTACCCCACCATCTAAACTCTTCCAAAATCGCAATCATCTCATCATCGAACCTCATCCTCAACACCTCCGCCGGATTCCCCGCCACCACACTATACGCCGCCACATCTTTCCGCACCACGCTATTCGCCCCAATAATCGCCCCATCCCCCACCTTCACCCCCGGCAAAAATGTTACATTCTGCCCAATCCACACATCATTGCCAATTATTGTATCGCCCTTCAGCCCCATGTCCTCCCGTTTCGGCGCGCTCTGCTCCCATCCTTCCAGAGTATAAAACGGAAACGTCGTCACAGCATTTCTCTGATGATTTGCTCCGTTCATTATAAACTCCACCCCCGCCGCAATCTGACAAAACTTCCCAATCACCAACTTGTCCCCTATGAAATCATAATGATGCGTCACATGACTCTCAAAATCCCGATCCGCAAAATACGTAAAATCACCCACAATAATATTTTTATTCTTAATCGTCGGCTTCACATATATTTCTTTCTCATAACCAATAATCGGATACATCACATTTGGATCTGGCCTCTTTCCACCTTTCATCTTACCATCCCTTCCTCCTTTTCTTTCTTCAGTTTATCATATTCTTTTCACTTCTTCATAGCCATCCTATGTATTTCGTCCGTAGTGGCCATATTAACCTCACTACTGCCTCACTCTGGTATGCCGGTCTCATCGGATATGCCTGGAGCTCAACCGCCGAACCCAGTTCCATCACTATCGCCGAGCTCCTCGACCTCAATCAATCCAATACCTGGATCGCCGACCTCACACCTCGTCATTTCGGTCTCTCCCTCCACTTAATTACTCTCTCATGTATTTCGTCCGTAGTGGCTTTATCTTCCTTTCGACCGGTTCATTCCGATACGCAGGCTACGGTGGTCTCTTCTGGAACTCAACCGCTTATCCAGCCGACATTCAGTACTCCTTCTTCTCTTCGCTTTATTTTGGCGTCATCTACCTGTCTGAAACCGATGGTCGCGACTATGGCTTCTCCCTTTGCTTTGATGCCTCCTCTATGTATTTCGTCCGTAGTGGCTATATCATCCTTTCCCGCAGCACACTCTATGGCGCAGGCTATACCGGCATCTTCTGGTCATCCACCCCTCAGCCCACCACTACTAAATACGCTTTTCATCTTTATCTTGCCCTCACTAACACCTATCCATCAACCAATAATGATCGCTATTATGCTTTTCCCCTCCATTACATACCCTTTGTATGAACAACGTATGAACATTGTGCATACACTGTTCATACAAAACTCTCCAAAATCTCCAAAAACACTCAAAATCAGCCCCAAAACCTCAAATCTCACCCAAAAGTGCTAATTCGCCCATCCAACCTCCGCGTAAAAAGATGAGTTTAAATCCCTACATAAGAGCTATACTAAGACCCATGTAGCAATAGTGCTATAACTATATTTTTAAACTCTCTACGGAGACGGCATGAGAACCCATAAACCAGCAGCAGACTAAGTTGCATCTTAGGACTCTCCACGAAGAACGGCGAGTGGCGAAATAAATTGTCCCCGTAACGACGGGCGACAATTTATGTGTCCTAAATGCAACTTAGTCTGCTGCCGTATTATAGAGCTCTTTACGCCAAATCACTTGCCACCCGATTCACCTCCTCCATCGTCGTCACCCCCGACAATGCCTTCAAAACCCCATCCTGCCTCATCGTCACTGTCCCCTTATCCCGCGCCACATGCATCACTTCCGCTGCCGTCGCATGCGCAACAATCAACTTCTGTATATCCTCATCCACCGTAATCGCTTCATAAAGCCCCGCTCGCCCCGAGTATCCCCCCGGTGAATCCTGATCATCTACTCCCTTGACCAAAGTATATGAATTCTGATTCGCTAGCGGCAACCCCGCATATCCCAAGTCCTCGCTCACCGCCGCCACTTCCTCCTGCGACTTCGGCAATAATCCTCCGACGATCTCATTAATCTCCTCCGTCTGCATCTCATTGCTCTGAAAACTCGTCCTTTTCTCTGCCACCCGCCTGACCAACCTCTGCCCAATCACCGTATTCAGCGTCGAAGCCAGTAGATACGGCTCAATCCCCATATCGAGCAACCTCGGCAAAATCCCCGCCGCCGAGTTCGTATGTAACGTCGAAAACACCAAGTGCCCCGTCAAACTCGCCTGCACCGCCAAATTCGCTGTCTCCGAATCCCGAATCTCTCCCACCATCACCACGTCCGGATCTTGCCTGAGAATACTCCGCAGCCCCGACGCAAACGTCAGTCCAGCATCCACATTCACCTGAATCTGATTTACTCCATCCATCTTATATTCCACCGGATCCTCTAGTGTCACGATATTAATTCGCTCACTCTTAATCTTCTTAATCAATGCATATAGTGTCGTACTTTTACCCGAACCTGTTGGCCCCGACGTCAAAATCATTCCATTCGGTCGCTGAATCCCCTCCAAGACCGCTCTCAGCGCTCGCCCCGTCATCCCCATGTCCTCAATTTCCATACTCGTCCCCGTCTTATCCAACAACCGAATCACCACCTGCTCCCCCCACACCACCGGACTGATCGCAATCCTTAAATCCACTTCTTTATCCCCCACCATCACCGCAAATTGCCCATCCTGCGGAATTCGGTGTTCATCAATCTTCAAATTCGACAAAATCTTAATCCTCGATACCAGAGCCGGCTCAATTGCCTTAGGCAGATCCATTACTTTCCGAAGCACCCCATCAATCCGACACCGAATCACCAGCGCATTCTCCAGTGGCTCAATATGCACATCACTCGCCTTCGACTTCACCGCAAAGTCCAAAATACTCGTCAGCGCCTTCGAAATTGGCGAATCCTGCGTAATCGTCTTGACATTACTACTCGCCTGTCGCTGCGCTACCTCTTCATTCGTCACCTTTACAGCCTGCTGCACGCCCGTAAAGTCCCCCTTGTACTGCTTCAATACTGCCCGAATCCCCTTATCCGACGCCATCACCGCCCGCACCGGCTTCCCCGTCAAAGTCGATAAATAATCCACCGCCTGAACGTTCCCCACGTCCAGCATCGCCACCACCAGTTGCCCATTCACATCCCCCAACGGCACCACCATACTCCGTTCCGCCACTTCATATGGTAGCATCAGAAGCACCGCCTGATCCATTTCCACATTCTTCAGATCAACATACGGCACCCCCATTACTACCGCCGTCGCATGTGCCAGCATCTCATCCGAAACAATCCCCTTCCCTTGTAATACCGCGAGCAGCGGCTGCTTCGTCTGCTGCACTTCCGCTTGCACTTGCGCCACCGCCTCCGCCGAAACCAAGCCTTCGTCAATCAAAAGCCGTACAACTCGCTCCAAACCATCCTTCGTCAAAAGTGCCACACTAATTCCCTTCAGTCGCCCCCGCGTTTCCCCCCGCTTCTGCATTCATCCGAATCACCAGTTCATCCAGATACGCCCGCTTCTCATCCGCACATAACGTCGCCCCATCGATCGTCAAAATGCACCCATTCCCCTCTCGGAGTTTTTCAATATCTTCCAGCGACCAACCCGCATCTTCCGAAGCAATCTCTCTTCCACACGCAATCAACTCCGCCATATCCAAAAATCCATTCTTATCAATATCTTCACAATCTCCCACATAAACTTCAATCGTCGGATTAATCGCATACGCATTGAAAATTTCTGGATCTGGCTCAGCAAGCTCACTCTTAATCACTTCGCTCACAGTCGTAAATTTCACTTGCGCCTCATCCGGATTCCCCATAATCGCGTTGCAAGTGAAGAACGCCGCCAACGTCCCAATCCCCGCTATCAGAATCAGACTAAAAATATCCGATTGTTTCATCTAATTTCCCTCCGTCAAATTATCTTTCGCATCCAGCGCCGAATCCACCCTACTTGAACTCCCCGTCTTCTTACGCGCCTTATCCGAAGCATACAAAGTTTTTTCCTGCTCAATCACCGGATTCTCTTCCAGGAAGAATGCATTCGCCGAAGCCGAAACCCCCAGTCCCGAAGTCGTCCATTCAATTGTCGCCGAAGTAATATCGAACTCCCGAATCGACTTCTCAATATTATTCAACACCGCCAGCACCATCGCATCGCTCCCCTCAAAGTTAATCGACACCGGAATAATCCCCACTCCCTCAATTTCTGACTGCAAAACATCATCCCTCGGCGTCAGTCTCTCTGGCTGCCATCCCGTCAAGATAAAGATCTGATCCAAACTCGCCATCAAGGCTTCCGTATTTTTCAAAGCTGGCAAAGCGTCCGGAATCGCCCTTAGTGCCGAACAAATCTTCAACTGCTGCAAATATTGTTGCCTCTCCGACTCATCCGTTGATGCTTCGTACAATTTCTGAAAATCAATTCTCTCCCCCGTCGCATCATAACAATTCTCATTCCTCTGCCTGACCATCGTCTCGAGGTCTTCATTCTCCGCCATCACCGACAAAACATTCGCCCTCAAACTCCCCGGAATCTCGTCTAGCGACACTTCATTCGCCTTGCAATTCTCCAGTTCCTGATCATTCAGCCTTCCATTCTTATCAGTATCAACACAAACCCCCACGTTTCTTAGCGTCTGATCATACTGCGTAATCGCTTTATTCTTCTCCCCGATAATCGTCGTATTAAACTTAATATACTTAATCATAAAAATCGACAACACCAAGCACACCCCCAGCACCAACGACGCCCCCAAAACCTCCAGCATCATCCATTGCTGTGCTTTCGAAATCTTCTCTCGCTTTGCCTGTGCTGGCTTTGCTTCACTATTTGCTGACGCCATTTTTAATTACCTCCCGTCTCATTACCATCATTCGCATTCGACGCATTTCCTAGACACTCCGTATCGCCTTCTTCACACTCCTTCGCTTCTTGCGTAAAAATTCCTCCGATCTGTACAAACGAATCCGTCACATTCTGCCCCAAAGGTCCTATCGCAATCATATGTTTATTCTTAAAGTTGAAAAACTCTGGCGCAATACTCGCTGACGCTGTAAATTTCAACACCAAATTATCACTTTCATCTCGTCCGTTCGACGAAGAAATCACATTCAATCCTTCCGGCGCCAACACGCAATCATTCGTCGAAGTCCATCGCGCTCCTGCCGTTCCGCTCTGTACATTCCCCGTATATTTTATACACTCACTCTGAAAATGCTCAATCCCCGAAATCCGCCCGTCCAGTTCCATCCATCCCCCGTTATGCCACGCTGTAAATTGCGGAGTTCTCCAAATCTTCACCTGTGTCGTATCCAACTTCACATAAATCACATTTCCGTCTTCCTGCGGTCGCGCCTCAATCGTCTCATCCAAAACTTCAATACTTCCATCATCTTTCACCCGCACTTTTTCCTGCGCCTGCAAATCTTCAAACGCAATCTCCGTCTCCACATTCACTACTTCCGCATCCTTGCTGTATCTTAGCTCAACGTCCGAATCCTCCGGCACTTCCGCCCCGTCCTTGAGCGCCGCACAACCTTCCAAGGTCAAATCCCACCATGCATAATAACTCTCCCCACTCCTAAACGCCACTCCATTATTATCCGCCTCCTTCACGCACCAAGTCGGAATCGTCGTCCCGTTCGAATCCACATAATTTCCATAATCATATTTCGTCAGCGCCACCCCTTTCTTAAAACTCTCCAAAACTCGATAATCAATCAACGGCGCCACTCTCGCATCCGCTTGCGCATCCAGCCTCAAAGTATTCGCCTCAAGATCCACCCTCAGTTCCGAAAGTTGCACCACATCCCCGCCCGTCGGCAACATCGCCCCTACCGCTCCAAACACTCTCGACAGCACAGTCTTATTATCAGTCAGCTCTTCCAGTTTCGCCAGTTGCCCCTGAATCGTCACCAAATCCCCCAATTCTTCGTATCCTGTCAATTTCTCCGACATCAAATTCAATTTCTTATCCTGATTCGACATCGCAATATCTTGACCACTCTTAATCCCGAATAACACAAGCACTACCCCCACACTTGCCACCGACACCACAATACAAATAAACAGTACCAAATTCCTCATCTTTTGCGCCCGAATCATCTGCGCTTTCACTTCTGGCACCAAATTAATCTCGTACTGTGTCGCCACACTCGTGAGTAGCGCCGGCTCTTTCCTTTTCTTCCCACCAGTTATTTTTTCAACCAAACCCGTCCAGATCTCTTTAATCTTATCCATTAATCATTACTCCTTTCCGCCAGCCCAATTGCCACCGCAAATTCATTCGCCACCGGCCGTAGCACTTGTTGCTGCTCCGGACTCACCTTCACTAGCTGCCATGGATTCCCCTGTGTCGTCGCCACATTCGTCTTCGCCTCAATATATTCCGCAATAAACGGAATCATTCCCGCAAAACCCGACAATATAATCCCATTCACCGGCGCATTCATATATTCCGACTGGAAAAATCTCATACTTTTATTCAACTCACTTGCAAAACTTTCCAAAGTCGAATCTAACGCCCGAAACACCTGTCCCTCAACCTTATCCTGTGCCAGCCCAAACTTCAAAATAAACTGCCTCGCCTGATCATCACGTACATTCAGCGCCGACGTCACCGTTCGAATTAACAATGCAAATCCCCCCGGAATTGACCGCACCAACCTCGGCACCCCTTGGTACATCATCACAAGATCCGTACTTCTTTCCCCGAGATCCACAATCAATCTCGCGTCCTGCGCCCCAATCGGCATCAACGCCCGCGCCATCGCCAAAGATTCCGGCTCCTGCGCCACCACATTCAGGCCAAACGACTCAATCATTTCCATCCGCGCTTCCGCAAAATCAATCGCCGTCGAAGAAATCAAAATTTCAGCTTTCGTCGCATCATTTGGCGACACTCCCAGTGACACATAATCCACCGTCGCCTCGTCCAACGGCATCGGCACATATTTATCAAGCTGATACTTAATCGTATTCAGGAGTTCCGCTTCCGGCTGATTATCAACTTTTTCTACTCGAGTATAAGTTTTCCCCGTCGGCATCCCCACCGCCACATTCTTCGTCGTAATCCCCGCCTGTTGCATCGCTCCCAAAATCGTCTCCCCTAGTCGCCTTACTCCGGCCGCTGATCCATCTTCCAAGATTTTCCTCTCCACCGGCACATACGCAAATTTTTGCAAAGACCAACCGTGCTGCGCATCACCCGACAACTGCACTAAACGTATTGCTGTCGTCCCAATATCTAATGCGAAGAAGTCGCCCACACCATGAATTAAGCTCATGCTATCATTATATACGACATTTTCTGCAGAATCAACTCCAAAATCTCCACAAAACCACAATATTTCTACAGCGTCCATCAAAGCAAACTATTTGAAATAAAATACAGCAAAAGGACGACGCTAGCGTGGATGCAGTGCAAGGCGAGCTGGAAGCACCCTTCAGGGTGAGCTATTTGAGATGGGATACAAGGCGATGATGAGCAACGGAAGGAGCGGTATTATACATACCGCGACTGAGTAGTGCAGTCATCAACGCCGTAGCCCGCTCAAATAACTCGCCCTCACCCAATAAAATCGTTCTTGATTTTTCGCTACCCTCCCCCTCACCTCATTATCCCTCTTTTTTATAATCACAAACCCCCTCCGCCCCAACCACTCCTCAAACTTTTTTATAATCTCCCGCCGAATTTTCTCATTCTTCACCACCCCATTCACCAGCTGATCCGGAAACGCCTCAAACTGCGGCTTTAACATTATCAAATAATCCGCCCCTCGCGGCACTATCCGCATCGCATGCTCCAAAATCTTCCTCAAGCTCACAAAACTCACATCCGCCACCACCGTCTCCACTTCGCTAAGATCAATCCCAACTTGTTCGCACCGTACAAGTTCATCCCTATTTTTTCCCTGTTCCACTTCCACTTTCCCAACCTTATTCGCCCCCAATTCACCATTCTCTTTCCCCGCAATAGCCCCACCGCTCCCTTTTGTAGGCATACCTAACTCGGAGTTAGTGCCAGGAAAAGTCGAGTAGCGGACCATCCAGCGCGAGGAATGCGAACGAAAAGAAAAATCCTTTTTCTTTTCTGAGCTGACGATGCCGCTGATAGCGTTTTCTTTAGAAAACGCGTCGCCGCATTTAACATACGGTGAGGGAGCAACCGCAGACTTTGACGCCGCAATAACCCGAGTTGGCGTGCCTACCCCAAAAAAATCCGTTTTCTCATGCAGCTCCACTTTTTTGTCAAATCTCAGCGGCGCCTTCATCTGCCTCGTCCCCTTTTCGATTGCAATCACCTTCTTCGCCCCCTGACGCAAAGCATACTCCGTAAATCCTCCCGTCGATGACCCAATGTCGAGCACCACCTTCCCTCGAAAATCATAGCCGAACGCTTCCGCCGCCTCCTTCAACTTCAACTCCGCCCGCCCCACAACTTCCATATTTATCACTCCTCAACCTTCATTTTCGTTTCTCACTTCCCCATTTTGCACTACTAGGGACCCCTCACCAATCACCTTAAACTCCGGCTCCTTCAAATCCCCAGTCACCACTACCGCCGCCTGATCCGACATCAAATATACCGGCAACTCCGTCATATTACTTTCTTTTATCGCCACTTCCTTCGTCAGTTGCGGAAACCAATCTGACTTATAATGCGGCAAAAAGAATATTGGCAATAACTCCAAATAATGTCGATTCTCCACCGTCTCCTCAAACACCCCCACGGACGTCTCCTTGCTCTCCTTATGACACAAAACACACGACCCTGCCGAACTCCCCACCCACACTTTCTTCTCCAAAATCTCCGGCAAGATCTTCACAAATCCTGTTTCTTCAAACACTTCCTTCAAATAATCCGTCTGCCCACCAAAACAAAACACCACATCACATTCTTCAATCCGTTCTTTCACATAACCCAAATCATGCGCCTGCAAATCCAATAATTCAATCACTCCCCCAAAATTCTCCGCAATTTCCTCCAGCCCTTCAATCAGCCACCGTGAGTCCCCCTTTTCTGCCTTAATCGCCTCATTTAGCACTACAAAATTAACTTCTTCCCGAGGCTTCCCCGCTAAATCCTCACATACTTTTACAATCGCCTCATTCGTAAAACCCGACGACGCCAAAATCGCTTTCATTCTTCTCCTTTCCCCTAATTATACCACATCACTCCACCCCAATTATATACCGCAAATCTTCATACCTATCCTATGTATTTCGTCCGTAGTGGCCTTATTTACATTCCGCTCAGCTCGCTCCGCACCGCTGGCGAATACAATTACGTCTGGTCTGCCACTGCCTACCCCGCCGACATCCGCCATTCTTTCCATCTCCGCTTCCTCTCCACCAACACCGAAGTATCAAACAACATCAACCGCTTTTACGGCTCCTCCCTCCAAAATCTTATCTCCATTGCTCTCTTATATATTTCGTCCGTAGTGGCTATATCTATCTCTCCGAGGGCTCACTTCTATATGCAAGTCGCGACGGCGCCTACTGGTCCTCAGCCGCCTACCCAAATAGTACTCGCTATACCTTCTATCTAAACTTTACTCCCATTAACACCATTCCATCACACAACGCCAATCGCTACTATGGCTCACCCCTCCAGATTGCTCTCACTTGTATTTCGTCCGTAGTGGCGTTATCCATACTCACTACGGCTCACTACTCTATGCCGGATACGCCAGTCACTCCTGGTCATCCACTCCTCACCCAACCGACAACCGCTACGCCTTCTATCTCCTCTTTGACCCCACAACTGCCGAATCATCAACCAGCAACAACCGCTACTATGCCTTCCCCCTCAGCCATGAAAGCTTTTCCATGTATTTCGTCCGTAGTGGCAGTATCAACCTTCCAACCGGCTCGCTCTGGTTCGCTAGCAATGCCGGCGACATCTGGTCATCCACGGCCCACACCGCCAGCACTCAAGCCGCTTCTTATATTGGTTTCAATTCTGGCACCACCGCTCCTTCAGATCGCATTCAACGCTCCTTAGGTTACACCCTCCAGAATTCTTCTACATATTTCGTCCGTAGTGGCTATATCTACCTACCAAATGGCTCACTCTGGGCCGCAGGATACAACTCCGGCCTCTGGAGCTCAAGCGCCCACCCCGCTAGCTCTCAATTCGCCTTTTACCTCGATTTAAACCCCGCTAACACTGCTCCATCGGGCAATAATACTCGCTACACCAGCTTCACCCTTCGAACCCTTCATCTTCATTCCTCTTCTATATATTTCGTCCGTAGTGGCATCATCTATCTTCCATATAGCGCGCTCCGATATGCAAACCGTGGCGCCTACTATTGGTCATCCACTAGCTATCCTACCAATATCAACGCCACTCTTAACTTTCACTTCAATTCTTCCCATACCACTCCATCAGACAACAACGATCGCTATCGCGGCTTCTCCCTTCAAGATCTCTATTTTCATTTCTCTCCTTAGTATTTCGTCCGTAGTGGCTTTATTCTCATTACATCTAGCTCACTTTCGACTGCCGGTCGCTATGGTCGCTTTTGGTCATCCACAACTCCGCCCGCAAGTCTCAACCATGCTGAATATTTCTTCTATAATCCAGACCAAGCCTATCCCTCCGCCAACAACGGCCGCTGGTATGGCTTCGCCCTCCGTTTTTATATCTCTTCGTATGTATTTCGTCCATAGTGGCTATATCACTCTCTCGGAAGGACTACTTCGCAACGCAAGCACTACCAGCAACTCATGGAATTCTACTGCCTTACCATCCAGCCCCCGAGGCACTTTCTACCTTTACTTCAGCTCCACTAATCTTCTCCTATCGAACAATAACGACCGTAACGCCGGCTTTTCCCTTTGCCTTCACTGCTCTCACTTGTATTTCGTCCGTAGTGGCGATATGCATCCTTCTCGCGGAACACTCCGACATGCAGGCATGCACGGTTACATATGGTCATCAACTGCTTTTCCTCTCGATATCCGCTATACTTCCTATCTCTACCTCGACCATGCCAGCACTCTCCCCTCAAATCACTTCCATCACTATTACGGCTATTCCCTTCGCAATCTTGTTTCCATATCTCTTCCATGTATTTCGTCCGTAGTGGCATTATTAACCTTCTCCGCGGCTCACTCAGATACGGCGCCCATGCCGTCTTCTTCAACTCCTCAACATCCCAACCCGCCGACGACAAATCCACTTTCAACCCTATGTTCGATTCTTCCCGCACCTATCCATCCTTCACTTCCGAACGCTACCTAGGCTTTCCCCTCCTCATACCTCTTCCCTGTTTTATTGCTCATCATATATATTTCGTCCGTAGTGGCTATATTAGCCTTCCACAAGGCTCACTCAACTACGCCAATCAAACCAGCGTTCTCTGGTCCTCCACCGCCTACCCTGCCGACAACCAATATTCCCTCAACAACTATTTCATTTCCGATAGTCTCTACCCATCAAGCAGCAATTCTCGTTTCGTCGGTTTCTCCCTCCGCCATACTCAGACTTACCGGAAACGAAAGGAATAGGAGCCAGACTCTCCGCAAGAATAATATAAGACACTACGAATCAACAGCAGAATAGTATTTTTTGGACTCTCCACAAGGACGGCGCCGTGGCGAAGCGCAGATTCACCCGCGACGGCGGGCTGGATCAAGCGTGTCCAAAAAACACTATTCTGCTGTTGATTTACAGTTCCCTCATATTCATTGCGTCAAGACTATCTAACCCCTATTTCTTCCGCTCTCGGTAAGCCCCGCTCTCCGTATCCACACTCACCACATCCCCCGTCTTAATAAACGCCGGCACCTTAATCACCACACCTGTCTCGAGCGTCGCATCCTTCTGCACCGAACTCGTCGTATCCCCCTTCACCGCATTCTCCGTATAAGTCACCTCCAGCCACAAATTCTTCGGCAACACCAAGTTAATCGGCGTCCCATTATAAAACTGAATTTCCATCTCATCCCCATCCCGCATAAAATCCTTAGCATCCCCCACCATGTCTGCCATCAACTCGTACTGCTCAAAAGTCTCCGGATCCATAAAATAAAACTTTTCATCATCCTTGTACAAATACTGCACTTTCTTGGTCGTTACTTCCGCCGGCTCAATCTTCTCCTGCCCCTTAAAAGTCTTCGGTAACAGCGCTCCCGTGATCAAGTTTTTTACCTTCACATTCACAATCGATCCACCTCGCCCCATCACTTTCTGTGAATACTCAATCACTTTATACGGCTGACCATCCAACGTAATCAAAACATTCTTCTTTAAATCCGTCGGTCCATACATCTTTCCTGCCTTTCTTGCGACTCAGCACACCAGCACCTCCGTCCGCAACTCACTTTTTAATCTTTACTTTCCTTAATTATACCATACTTCTCCCAACTCACAACCCGCACTCCTCCTTATTACCTATTTACATACCCCTCATCCCTTAATCTCTATGATCCAAACAATAATCGTCTTGATGGCTCTCCTATGTATTTCGTCCGTAGTGGCTATATCAATCTCACTTATGCCTCTCTTCGCTACGCTTCTGGAGCTTCCGATACATGGTCATCCACCGCTTCAATCAACAGCCCCCAATTAGCATCCTATCTCCTCTTTAACTCAGAAATCATCTACGGAACTAGTGACCGCGTCCGCTACGAAGGGTTCGCCCTCCGCTCCAGTTTTTGTTCTCACATATACTTCTCGCGCACCCAAAACTAAACGCCCCCATAATTCTCCAAAGACATTAATTAATATATCTTCATCGCTCTCCTTAGTATTTCGTCCGTAATGGCTATATTAATCTTCCCTACGGCTCGATCCGCAACGCCAGCAATATCGGCTTCTTCTGGTCCGCCTCTGCCCACCCCAGAGATATCCGTCTCGCTTTCTACCTTCTTCTCAACGC
This sequence comes from uncultured Candidatus Saccharibacteria bacterium, assembly GCA_964485445.1. Classification (GTDB taxonomy): domain Bacteria; phylum Patescibacteriota; class Saccharimonadia; order Saccharimonadales; family Saccharimonadaceae; genus Nanosyncoccus. The sequence goes on from CAZAJJ010000005.1 coordinate 35,953, forward strand.
CACTACCGTATATCCATCATACGACAATAATCGCGACTTTGGTTTCCCCCTCCCCAGTAGTTGAAACTATCCAGAATAACTTTAAAATATGGCGACCCTCGGGCCGCCATATCATAATTATTTAAAGGTTACATGCAAAACCATCAAGAAGACTTCTTTTTCAAGTAAAAATAAGCAGCATAAATCGCACCACTAAGCGCGGCAAAACCGCCCAGCACTACAACCAGACTTACCGAAGACCAGTCATCTTCACCCTCATCATCAATCGCAACGATCTCAACATCATCAGATCCAGTCTCAACCTCAACATTCTCCGCCTCAACTTTCTCCATCTCGGTCTCGATAGCCTCAACAGTTTCAGTTTCAGCCTCAGCTTCCTCGATTTCCGTTTCAGTGCCTTTCGTCTCGCCATCTTTCGTTGCACCACTTGACTTCCAACCAGAACCATCGTCCGTATTCTCCACTTTTTTCTGCGACGAACTCCGAGGTGCTACTTCTGCCGCATCCTTTCCAGCCTCACCAGCCCAAACCGACTCAACCGCTCCCACTCGAGCACCCGAATTCGCCCCCGCATCAGCAATACCAATATTACCATTCACTCTCGCAGCGCCAGCAACTCCGTTATTCTCCAAGCGATCCTTACTCTGAACATCATTAGTCACATTTCCAGCATTTCCCGACTCAACCGGCTTCTCCGGGCTAACCATTCCTCCAGAATTTCCAGAACCAGAGTTCCCGTAACCTGGCTTCTCCGAACCAGAATTCCCCGGCTTCGTTCCCGGATTCTCCGGATCCGGCTTACTCGAATCCACATTCCCAGGATCAGGCTCGCTCGGCTTCACATTTCCAGAATCAGGCTCACTCGGCTTCGGGTTTTCCGGATCCGGCTTACTTGGGTCTGGATTTTCCGGATCAGTCTCGCTCGGCTCAGTTTCACCTCCCGTCGCCGGAATCACCTCAATCTTCCGATACTGACAATCCCGACATTCCTGATACTTACTTCCATCCTCCTTCACTGTTGCTTCCCTTTCGACAACCCAATCACCAAATTCATGCCCAGCATAACCATCTTTCAAAGCATTCTCCGTCGCATCACAACCTTCCTGAGCACATTCATGCCAATGATGTTCCGCATCAAAACTCCACTCTGTCTTCCACTGATGCTCATGTTTTTCCGGTTGCTCCGGATCTGGCTTCGACTCATCCGGAATCAAATCCCCTGAATCACCGTCTTCCACTCCAAAATAATCCACATATGGTTCATTAAACTGCACCTGCGTATTTTGCAGTACCACCTTAATCTCCGGAGAAGTCACCATCGCATTCCATTCCGCTTCACTACCGCCAAACTGAATCAGCCCATTCATCAGCCCCGACTGCGTAAATGGCGACGAAGCCCCAATTGTTCCCGGCTCCGCCCCAATCTGCTTCACACTCGCTGGTACATATAAATACATCAGCGATGGACACGACTGGAACATTCCTGAACTAATCCGATTTGCATTCTTCGGTAGCACCACAATCGTCAAGTGCCAACATCCCGTAAAAAGATTATCACCAATTTCCGCAACTTTCTCTCCCGGCTTAAACCGCACACTTGTCATATTCGTGCAATCCATAAAAGCACCAGCACCTAACCTTATAATGCTCCCCGGAAAATCCGCATACTTAAGCTCCGTACATCCCCGAAAAGCATTATCACCGATTATCTCTACGCCATCTTCAATACTTGCCGAAGTTAAATTCGCACAACCCCGAAACGCATCTGTCCCAATCGACTTTGTCGTACCCGGAATTGTTACGCCAATCAACTTCGAATTTCTGAATGCCGCATTGCCAATCGTCTGCACACTTCTCGGAATCAGTACATCTAGCGCCTGACTTTGATAAAAAGCATAGTCACCAATCCGCGTAATTCCTTCACGAATTACGATCGAGTGAATCGCATCCGAATAAGCTTCCCAGCTCGGCCGGATGCTCAAATCATAATCAGACATCGCACCCGTTCCGGAAATCGTTAGCTCACCACCCCGAGTCAAACTCCATTGCAAGTTTCCTTCCGTTCCACTTGCAATTTCTTCATTAAAACTCGGATCATCGCTTGGCATATAGCCCTCCGGATATCTCGTCACCAGAAAATTCGCCATCTCAACTTCCGTCCTACTTAACGCTCTTCCCCAGTGCACTGATTTGTTGTAATTTCCTTCAGCAACTACAACACCGTTCGCTCCTCTTTGTAAAACGATCACAAAATGCGAACCATTTACTCGCAAAATGTCACCCACTTTTACATCTTCGAACTTAAACTGACCACCATTAATTGTCCTCGACGGCAAACTTCCAAACGCCCTATCGCTCGATATAAACACAAACGCCGCACAGCCAACTCCGCATTCCGCACCGCCAACTGAACCTCCTTGCCACCGATAATACGGCCCCAGCTCTCCCCGAGACCCATACGGCTCGAAATTCGTCCAGGTCATCCCTTCCGGATATTCCGCTTGTAAGGCAATTATCACCTGATAAACTTCCTCTTCCGTCGGACAAACCACAGCTCTCGCCCGCACTCTCATTCTCGACGCTCCCGAATTCGCGGCTTCCCATTCTTCCATCTCCGGAGTTGTTTTAATCAGGCCATCCGCCCCAATCTCCAGATCAAGTCCCCATCGATTCTCCGAATCTTCAGCCTCCTCATCAGCACTATCGCCAGCATCCGTCTCGATCGTCAAGTTTCCAGTCGAAACGCTTATACTCTGCTCTCCAGCATTCTCATTCACTAGAGTCATCCATTCTGCCTTCGCTTGACTCGCATTCTGCAACAGCATTGCCATCACCAATAAAAGCGCCAGCCTCACTACTCGCCTGTTACTCCGTTTTTGCATTCATTCCCTCCTTGTTAAACTACTAGCGCCTGTTTCATTAGCCAAAATCAGCCAATCCTAACCAAAATCAACCATAAGATAAATCAACCTCAACCAAAATTAACTAACTCCAATCAAGATTAACTTACCTTAGCCAAAATAGCCAAAATCAACCAATCTTAGTCCAACAAACTTCGCACTCACATTAAGTTATTGCGGACATCAAAAACACCCGCCGGCCCGTAACCACATTATCCCGCAAACATCAAAAACCAACATCCGCAGTCTGCTTAGTGTTACAAACCACCTACCAAGAATAACACAAATTATTCAGAAAATCAATGCTAAAACCCACCCCAAAGCCTTCTAGTTACTTGCCACAAACGGCAATAGCGCCAAATGCCTTGCCCTCTTTACTGCGACAGCCAACTGTCTCTGTTGCTTAGCAGTCAAACCAGTCTTAGAAATCGGTTCGATCCGTCCATAAACATCAATATATCGTTGCAAAGTTTTCACATCACGATAATCGAAATATAAATTCGGATTCACTTTAGTTTTACGCATCATATTTTATCTCTCCTTTTTGCCACCCGTTAAAATGGAATATCATCCAAATTAATTTGATCATCCGGCACATCATCCGGCACTACATCATCGCTCGTACCAGCACTACTCACTGCCGACGAACTTCCACCATAACTCGACGAACCCCCGCCATTTCCACCCCCGTTTCCATTCCCGCCGATGAACGAGAAGTCCTCAACAATAATCTCCACCCGCGAGCGTCGTTGTCCAGTCGTTTTATCTTCCCAGCTCCTCTGTTCCAGACGCCCAGAAACTAGCAAACTTGAGCCCTTATGTACATATTGGCAAATAATCTCCGCCGACTTCCCCCAAGCCACACAATCCAGATACGAAACCTGATCCTGCTGGTTCCCGCTACTATCCCGGAAAGTCCGATTCACTGCCACTGCGAAACTACAGACTTGCGACCCGCTCCCTGTCGTTCGCATCTCTGGATCACGCGTCACATTACCTGCAATAATCGCTTTACTAAACCCACGCATTTATTTTTCCTCCTCAGTTTCCGTTTCTTCATCTGCATTTTGACGCTCTGCTTGTTTTGCCGCCGCCTTCAATTTGCGCTCATCGACTACAACTAACAAGTGTCGCAAAAATTCATCAGAAATATTCAACACACCTTCAATTTTCACTGGCGCCTCAGCCGGGAGTTCGGCTTCATAGTAATAATAAACCGCAAAATCTTGCCCCTTGATCGGATAAGCCAACCGCTTCTTCCCGTCATTCACTTCTTTAGTAATTTTCCCACCATTTTTCTCGATCAAATCTTTTAATTTGGTGGTTGCTGGTTCCAAATTCATCTCCAAATCCGGATGAACCAAAACCGTAAGTTCGTAATTTTTCATTACACTCCTTTGGTTAAAGCAAGCGCAGTTCCTTCACTCGCTCGCTGAGTTAATATCCTCCCCAGTTTATCACACTCCTCGCCAAATTTCAAGGTTGCATTTATCCAAAAAACATAATATATAATATATAAGATGAAGGTCATCTTAGGTAGTCGTAATCAGGGATTTCTCTTACGAATCTATCCTTTGCGGTGACTCCCGCCAGCGTAGCGCACCACAAAAATACTCTACTTGACTCCGGCTAAAATCCTAGCCCAAGTTACCCCTTTTAACACACCGCCACGCACGGGTTAAAAGGACAAGATTACACTACAAGATTAGGTTTGCCACCGCCAACCTAATCTTTTTTAGTTCCACCTCACTAATTTCATCTACGAAATCCCGAATCCTCCGCCTATCCACCACCTTAATTTGATTCAAAATCGCGCTCACCCTTACCCCACCAACCACCAATGGATAATAATATTTACCAGTCCTATTGCGACTCGTCGTAAAAAACTACCAATACTAATCTATCTCCAAAAGTCTTCAAAATCAAAGCCGGTCTCGTAAAATTATCACCTTTACCATCCTCTTCTGAACCAACATTCACCCCCGCATAACACCAATGCACCGCCCCTGTTTTACATAGCGGAATTCGCTCTAACTCTTCCACCTTTTCCGCCACTTCTGCCCATCTCCGAAAATCTTTGTAATATCTTCCCATATTTCCACCCTACCATAACCCCCTCCATTTTCGCAAACGCAAGCACATTCTTTTCCATACTCTTTAATAAAATATCCCACTAAAAATCAACTCCACCCTCAAGTCGAACTTGTAAATTTTTCTTACAAGTTCATTCCCCTTCTAACCTCCTCTTACCCCACCCTACACATCCTCAAAATCATCACATTCCACACCACCATCACCACATCCATCCCCAGCACTATAAACCCAGCATAGTCAAAACAAGGCAACATCAATATAAGAGCTATTACAAAAAGCCACGACAAGAATAAAGTTCCACCTGACCAAATTTGCACTAAGTTTCGCCTTTCCTGATCTAATTTACCGCAATTACATAACGCATAAAAATTCAAAATTATCCCCATCAAAATAAACAGCCCTAGAAAAAATGTCGCCAACAACCAAGCCAACATAAACCACATCGTATCATAAACCCCTCCCCCATACCAAAAATTGCACCCAGTTCCTCCCAATCACCCATAATCATAGCCACCAAAAGTATTATCATCAAAAACCCTAAATATAATCCCCATGTAATCTCCGTCGTCCAAAACCCCTTCCCCGACGCCCACATCACCCCAAACGCCTTCCCCTCCGCCTTCTCTCCCACTACTCCTCCCCACCCATATTTGCCAGCTCCTCAAACTCATCCATCGAACTAATCAACACATCTCGCGGTTTATGTCCATTCGCCGGTCCGATCACCCCAATCTCCTCCAGCCAAATCGCCAGCCCCGCCACAAACCCGTGCCCCTTCCCCAGCCACGTCTGCAAACTCGCCGTCGAAAACTTGCCATTCTTCAGCGTAATCTCAATCGCTTTCCGCACCACCGGATCATTCGGATCAAATCTCCGCCCCAGTCCGCTACCACTCCCATCACCCCCCACAGTCACTCCCTTAATCTGCACTTGCTGCGCCACAACTTCATTATTATATTCCGGCGCCCTCTGTGCCCTGAGGAAATCCGTCACCTTCGCCACATCTTCATCACTCGCCCACGCCCCCTGAATCCTCCGCGGCTTCCCCATCATCTCCGTCGTCAGCATCAACATATCACCCTTCCCCAGCAACTTCTCCGCCCCCGTCATGTCCAGCATCACTCTCGAGTCAATCTGACTTCCCACCGCAAACGCAATTCTCCCCGGAATATTTGCCTTGATCAACCCCGTAATCACCTTCACCTCTGGCCTCTGCGTCGCCAGCACCAGATGAATTCCCGCCGCTCGTCCTTTCTGTGCAATTCGCACAATCGGCATCTCGAGATCCTTCCCCGCCATCATCATGAGGTCCGCCATCTCATCAATCAAAATCACAATATACGGCATCTGCTCCCCCCTATTCTCACCTTCCTTTGCACCCCCCTCTTCCGCCGCCTTTTTCGCCATTTTCGCATTATAATCCACAATATTCTTCACTCGCTCCTGCGCCATCAAAGTATATCGCTTCTCCATCTCATTCACCGCCCACTTCATCGCGCTCAGCGCCTTCTCCACCTGCGTAATAATCGGCGTGAGAAGATGTGGAATCCCGTCATACTGCGCCATTTCCACCTGCTTCGGATCCACGATAATCAACTTCATATCACTCGGCGCATTCCGATATAGTAGCGAAGAAATCAACGTATTCGTCATCACCGACTTACCCGAACCAGTCGTCCCTGCAATCAAAAGGTGTGGCATCTTCGCCAAATTCCCTACCACCGCCTTACCAGAAATATCCTTCCCCACCGCAAACGTCAGCGGATCCGTCGCCTTCTTCCAAGCCTCACTCTCCAGTACTCCCCTCAGCCGCACATCCGCCGACTTCGAGTTCGGAATTTCCACCCCCACCGATCTCGTCCCCGGAATCGGCGCCTCGATCCTAATCTTATCTACCGCCAGGTTCAAAGCCAGCTCTTTATCTCGCGCCAAAATCTTTGACAAATTCACCCCCGCCGGCGGCCGCATCGTATATTGCGTCACCCTCGGTCCGACATTCGCCCCCTCCATCTCCACATCAATCCCAAACTCCCCCAGTGTCGTCTTGATAATCTGCGCATTCTGCCGAATATCCCCCGGATTCGCCGGCGACTGTTTCTTCTCGAGTAGATCTACTGACGGCATTTTCCAATTCGGATCGCTCACCGCGACCAGAGCCCGATCCGGCTCCGGCGCCGCTGGCGCTCGTCCTTCCATCTTCCCCGCTCGTTCCGCCTTCTCTGCTCGCCCCAACTTCCCCAATTTCCCCTTATGCGGCTCAGGGACTTCCTGTTTCTCCGTCTCATCCGCAATCGCCACCCCCTTATTAATCTTCAACTTCCCGCCTCGGCTGTTTTCGCCTTCCACCCCTTCCGTCACAGCCTCACTTCGCGCCATCTTCCTTTCCGCACGTTTCTTCCCGCTCAACATCCCCCCAATCGCCCGAAACACCGTCACCGGATTCGTCTGGAATATAAACATCGCCGTCACAAACATCAAAACCACATATATAAACATCGCCACACCTCCGCTCACCGCCTGAATCATAAATCCATTCAAAAACTCTCCCACCACTCCCCCAGTCGGATTCGGCTTACCCGCCGTTGGCACCCCCGTAATCCCTGCCACCCAAACTACCATGAGTAGCGACGCAATCCACATCACTATCGGCAACCGATTATCATCACTCTGCAATATCTTCACCGCCAGCCATACAAGCAGTACCGGAATCATAAATTCCCCATATCCGATCACAAAATACAATGCCTGATTCACCGCATTTAAGCCTTCATGCCCCGCCCCCAACCAACACGCAATCAAAACCACCGCCAACACCAACATCAAAACCGCCATCACCTGTCGCCAAAATCCCCCCGGCAACTCATGCTCCGGCACCTCCTTCGCCCGCGCCTTACCCCGAGTATTCCCCCGTTTCGCCGCCGGCTTCTTCTTTGAACTTGTTGCTGACCTCCGTTTTGCCATATTCTCATTATACATATTTTTCTCAAAATTCCAACCCCGACCAAAATCCTAACCCCCTAAAAATCAAAAACCCAACCCTCATCCCCCACCTTTTTCAACCCATTAAAAACTCCCGGCCATTCCTGACCAGGAGTCACTTTTCGAACCCTAGGCTAAAACCCAAAGTCCAATTCTAAAGCCAGTCTCCAGAGAACTTAAGCCTCAACCGCAATCTCAGTCTCTTCCGCCTCCGGCTTTTCCTCCTTCGGCTTCCAATCCTTCGGCAACTTGTGACCCAACCGATGTTCCATCCGCATCCTTCTCCGCGCTTCCGGATCTTCGAAAGTCTCAATATACGCACCCGGATAAAACGCCCGGTACAAAATCTCCCTGACCTCTTCATCCTTCGGCATCTCCACCACGAAGTGGTACTTTTGCACCACCGGGTCCTCATATTTTTCCGGTTTGGAAATCGCTAATTTTTCCACTCCCTCCGAAAGCTCTCTCCATTTCAGCACCGGCCGTTCCAGTTTCGAGATGCTGCCCAGGACATTCTTCATCCTCGTCCAGCACCCCTGAACATACACATGGGTCACCAACCGATCAGCACTGCGCTTCGCTCTTTCCATGTCCGTCAGCCTTCCTCCATGCTCCCTCCAATAGTCCTGTGCTACCACATTGAAACAATCGCCAACAAGATTCCCTAACAGAAATCCTGCCGTACCATAAATCTCCACCCCCCAGCAGCTTATTCAGATTCGGCGCCGTCGCCAGCATAAATGGATCACACAGCCTCTGCGTCCTCACTCCAATTTCATACTTCAACTTTGGATCTGAAAATTCCGCCATCATCTCAACCCTCCTTGTCTTCGCCGGATGCCTCACGAAAGAAACCGGATCGATCTCGTTAATCTCCCGAAACGTCATCCCCGGCTCCACTTTCTTCGGCACCGGTTTTGCCGCCTTCTTCACGCGCGTCTTCTTCTCAGTTCCTCCGATCATCATAGTTGCCATAATCATTTCCCTCCTAATAGTCAGCCTTTCGGCCTTGATGCGATATCCCAGATTTTCTCTGGCTTTATAGTGTAAATTTCTAGGGCCTCAAAATCTAGCCCCATACCACCATTCTAGCACACTTTCCCATTTTTGTCAATACTTTTCCACCACCCCAAGAGCAAACCATCCCCAGCACTCCAAGAACAAAGCATTCCCGAGATTCAGAAAGATAAAGTGCTCCTTTCACCCCCGAGCAAGCTTAAGTATGCGAAGCTATTGATAAAATAGGTTGCATGTAGGATTTTCTTAAATCCGCCAAGAGCATAAACAAGCAACACTGCAAGTATTACTTGGACTTTCCGCGCCGAACGTCAAGCGGTTAAGTAAAATATCCTCATGACGATGGGCGATATTTTACGTGTCCAAGCAATACTTGTGGTGCTGCTAATTAATATTTTTCGTATAAATAAAGTATATCCTACATGCAACCTATTTTATTGTTCCACACCTCGCATACTTAAACTTAATCTCCCTCTTTCATCAATCGCCACCAGCTTCACCCTCACCTTCTGCCCCACCTTCAAAACATCCCCAACATTCGCGATCCTTTTATCAGAAATCTGCGACACATGCAACATCCCATCCACCCCTGGCAAAATCGTCACAAACGCCCCAAAATCCTTAATCCCCACCACTTCACCTTCATAAATCTTCCCCACTTCCGGCTCCTCAACTAGACTCCGGATCCACTTCAACGCCTTCTCGATCGCCTCATTCTCCCCCGCGATCGTCACCAGCCCATCGTCCGCAATATCGACCATCGCCCCCGTCTCACCAGTAATCTTATTGATCATCTCCCCGCCTTTCCCGATAATCGCTCCGATTTTATCCGGATTCACCATCAACTTCTCAATCCGCGGCGCGTATTGAGAAATTTCCTTCCTCGGTTCCGGAATTACGCTCAGCATGTGCTCCAAAATATGCATCCGCCCCTCGTGCGACTGTTTAATCGCCTTCTCCAAAATCTCCACCGGCAACCCATGCACCTTCATATCCATCTGCAGCGCCGTCACCCCCTCAGTTGTCCCCGTCACCTTGAAATCCATATCCCCCGCAAAATCCTCCGCATCCATCAAATCTGTCAAAACATATGCTTTATCAACATCTTCGCTCGTAATCTCCGTCCCCATCGGCACATCCACCATCAACCCCATCGCAACTCCCGACACCGGCCTCTTCAGTGGCACCCCCGCATCCATCAAAGCCATACAACTCGAACAAGTCGCCGCCATCGAAGTCGAACCATTCTGCGACATAATCTCTGTTACGCTCCGAATCGCATACGGAAATTCCTCTTCACTCGGCAACATCGGCGACAAAGCCCTTTCCGCCAAATACCCATGCCCAACTTCCCGTCGTCCTGGCGAACCGATCCTCCCCGGCTCCCCAACAGTATATGACGGCGCATTATAATGATGCATGTATCGTCGCTTCCCATCCGTCACTTCCATCGTATCCACCACCTGCGCAAAGGAAAGCGGCGCCAACGTCACAATATTCAGCGCCTGCGTTAGCCCCCGCGTAAATAGCGCCGACCCATGCACCCGCGGCAAAATCCCCACTTGCGAGCTCAAAGTCCTCACTTCATTCAGTTTCCGCCCATCCGGTCGCACTCCGTCCTCAATAATCCCTCGCCTGACTTCATGATTCACCGCGAGATCAAACGCCTGCTCGTACTCACCCTGCATTCTCTCTGTATAGTCCGCAATTTTCTCTTCCTCAGTCTCCCCCTCGCCTAGCTCCGCCGCCAGCTCCGCGTTCATCTCCTCCTTCAACTGTTCAACAATCTTCTGTCGCTCCAAAACATTCCCCCGCACCTTCTCCCCCGCGTGCGCCTGATACCAACCTTCCACTTTCTCTTGCACTGCTTCATTCGGCAACACCAACTCATATTCCTGCTGTTCCGGCTTCACCAGTTCGACTAATTCTCTCTGCATATCCAACATCGGCTGCACATTTTTCACCGCCCAGTGCATCGCCTCAATAATCATCGCCTCCGGCACTTCGTTCGCCCCCGCTTCCACCATCATCACTTTTCCATCTTTACACGCCACGACGAGGTCTAGCGTACTCAATTCCCTCTCTTCTGGGCTAAGAAACGCTTTAAACTCCCCATTCATCCGCCCAATTCTCAGCCCCGCCACCGGTCCATCAAACGGAACTCCCGCGAGCATCAAAGCACTCGACGCCGCCAACATCGCTACCACATCCGGCCGAAAACTCGGATCCATTGACAAAACCGTCGTCACCACCTGCACTTCCTGCCGATATCCCTTCGGAAACAGTGGTCGAATCGGCCGATCAATCAACCTTCCGACTAAAATCGCCTCGTCCGCCGGCTTCCCCTCTCGCTTAATAAACTTCGACCCCGAAATCTTCCCCGCCGCATAAAACTTCTCTTCATAATCCACCGACAGCGGGAAGAAATCCTGCACCACCGGCTTCTTCCCCACTACCACCGACCCCAAAACCACAGTATCCCCATATGTCACTAGTACCGAAGCCGTCGAGCGAAACCCTACCCGATTCACCTCCAAACTTAGTTTCCGCCCCAAAAACTCCCTCTCCACTCGCAAAGTTTCTACACCTTTAGGATTGACAATTTCCATATTTTCCTTTCTTGGGAAAACCTCAGACATCAACACTATCCTAGCCGAAAGTCGATAAAACCTCTCACTAACATCAAAACCCTACAAACCCACAGCATAGCGCCAAACAAGCCATATCTAACATACGACGAGCGCGCACTGGAGCCTCTAACGCCGAAAAACCGACAATCGCGAGAGCCTCTCAAACCCCGATAATGCTTATGTCTGCCGTCTTCCCTTTTCTTAAATTACATTTTTTACTTCTCTTCCTATACCTCTCCATTATACCACACCAAACCCTCCCCCAGAAAAATCCCACCTCACCTAGTCGCTCCAAATCCCTAGCCCCTCAAAACCACCCCGGTCTTTCCTAATCCCCAACCCCATTTTCCCCTCAAAATCCTAAATCCGTCAAAACTCATTGACAAAAATAACCATGTGTGCTATAATGGATAGGTTGGGGTCTTGATTTTTCTCAAAAACCAAGCAAAAATCAAGCCAAAAACTAATCTTTTTACACCAAGGCCCCATTTTTTGGCGTAAAAATCGCACCTTAAGGAGGTAAAATGAATGGATGCAAAATGTTATGTAAAGATGTCAAAAGACACCTATAGTGTCCAGATTATCATTTCCGGAACCGGTCTAGATTATCACAATCTCGACCAGACCCCGATCGAGCGCATTCTAAACCAAGCGAAGGCGGAGTTCCTTTCTGGCACGAAATCCCCCGCCGACTATTCCGAAGTCACCGAGATCGCCGGCCTTATTAATCACGGGTTATTGCGCACAGAAAACTTTCAAGCCCGCATTTTCTACGTCTTCCAGCCAATTGACCAAGACCTCATAGTCGAATTCTTCATTAGTCATATCGACCGCGATCGCCCCGTTCAATTCCGTACCCCAGTCTGGATCTGGGAGACTTCAATTAAGGACTTTTGCAAGCAGGACCGACCCACCCCCGATGACGCCCAACGCGTTCGCAGTTGGATTACAAAAAACGGCAAAAAACTTAAGCATACTCACGGCATTTATGCTATCTGTGAGTACATGGAACCTAACGCAATTTTCTACATTAAAGCCTGCTTTGCCTACTACTGCGCCGACCGTATCAACGCCTTTTTCAAGGCTGCCGAACACCTCGCCGAAGAGTATCACATTCCGCCGGACTACCGGCAAAATTTCCACTACCAGCATTACCGTCTAACTAGCTCCCTTCAGCCCATCCATCCAGAAACTACCGACCCAGAAGCCGTCCTTACCCCAGAAACCGCCCTCGATCCAAAAACTCTCCCGCGCTACCCCGATTCCGCCAAACTGTCACCCAACTTCCATGTCAAACTCCCCAGACCCTCACTTCCCGTCCCCGGCTGGAGTTTCGAATAGTCGGTCATCCCACGTTTAGTAACTCATTCACCTCAAAGTGCCGCCCCGCGCGGCACTTTTCCATTTCCCAACTTCAATATCAAAAACCGCGCGGCACTTTTCCATTCCCAAAACTCAAACTCCGCCAAACCAAAAATCCATTCCCAAAACTCAAACTCCGCCAAACCAAAAATCCATTCCCAAAACTCAAACCCCCATCTTCAATCACCCTCCAAAAACCCCAAAAGCCCCCTTTCAGGGGCTTTTGCAAACTTCTGTCAGAAACTACTTCCGTAGTCCTAACTCAGCAATCGTCTTCTTATACAGCTCAAAATTCGTTCGCTCCAGATACCTCAACAACTTCTTCCGTCGCCCCACCATCTGCATTAACCCCCGCTTCGCCATATAATCATGCTTGTTCTCTTTCACATGCTCGGTCACTTCTTTGATTCGAGCCGTCAAAACCGAAACCTGCACTTCTGGCGAACCTACATCCTTCGCATCACGAGCGAGCTTACTCATCGCCTCTGCTTTTTTCTCTTTAGTAATCATATATCCCGAATTATAGCACACCTCAGTATTTTTACAACCCCCTTTCTTCTAAATCTCCCATAATCTCCTCCAACTTCCTCGCCTCCTCGACCCGATACTTCCCCACCTCGAGCCGCCGAAGCGCCGTCAGATACCCTAAAAGCCCCAGCTCCCTTGCAAGATCCTCCCCTAGCGCCCGAATATACGTCCCGCTCGACACCTTACATCTAATCACCAATTCCGGCCACTCATACTTCAGCACCTCTATCTCATAAATCTGCACTTTTCTCACCGGCATCTCCACTTCCTTCCCCTCCCTCGCCAGCTTATACGCCCGCTGCCCCTGAATTTTCACCGCCGAGTATTGCGGCACTTTTTGCCAGTTTTCCCCAACCATCTTTTCCACACACTTTTCCACAGCCTCTTTGTTCGGGATTTTGGGATTTTTTTGTTCGGTTATTTCACCTTCCGGATCACCAGTTGTCGAACTCGCCCCTAATTTTATCGTCGCCTCATACCTTTTATCCAGTTTCAAAAACTCCCCCGCCCGCTTCGTCGCCTTCCCCGTCAGCAAAATCAACAGCCCCGTCGCAAACGGATCCAGCGTCCCCGTATGCCCCACCTTCACCTTCCTTCGCTTCTGCCGCACCTGCCCGTCCTTCCCCACTACCTCCGCCACCCCTGCCTCTTCCGACAATTTCCTCCGCACTCGCGCCACCACTCCAAAAGAACTCATCCCTTCCGGCTTATCAACAAGTATTACATCATCTTTTTCACAATTCATAATCCATCATTATATCATCTTCTTCGAGCTATTGCACGATTAAACGTCTCTTCTTTCAATCCCGCCCCTAGCAGCTCATCCTTATGCTTCAATAGCTGCTCCTCAGTTTCCAAATACTTAAGCGTAAAGCTTGGTTGCATAAACTTCAACAAAATATCCAAATTATCATCCACAAACTTCGTTCTCCCTTCCCACGGACGCAGTAATATTTCCCGGGCAACATCTTCTACTAACTCAGATTCACCCTGAACCTCATCAATCTTGCGGAAATGCTTTGCCATTTCCTTTTTATCATAATATTCAATTTTCTTCGGATCTAAACCATGATCAACTAACCGATCAAAATACTCCAGCCTCTGTTCATAACTCAAAGATTCCCACAAAACATCCGGATCCACACCCCAATCAATCATCTTTTCAGTCATCTCTTGTATTACATGAACCCTCGCCGCCCCCATCATCTCCACCAACACATTTGGATCTACTCCTTTTTTAACCAACTCTTCAAAATTCTCCCTAAGATAACCATAGATGCTACTCATACTACCAAAACGTCCATCTTCAGCCTCTAAAGCACGCCATTTCCCCAATCTACTTACAAACTCATTTACGTCTCCACCATTTTCAAGCACCAACTCTATTCCCTGCTTATATGGATCTTCCCCTATTATTAATCGTTTCCCTAATACTTCATCCGAAACCCCATATTTAGCCAACGTCGCAATATGCTTCGCCACCATTTCCTTACTTAACATCCAAGCCAAACGATCAGGATCCGCACCTCTTTCCAGAAAATCCTCTACCACTCCATCTCGATACTTATTAGGTATTCCCGAAAACACCTGCTCCAAACCCATCCCCATCTCCTGCAACTGATCCAATCTCCCTAGAACCTGCTCCCCAGTCATGCGTCCAATGAGCACCTCCACCGGCACCTCCAACTTCACTAGTTCGTCAAACCCCTGCTCAACCTCTTCCGGATTCATAAGTTCCTTCGCAACATTAACTGCCCCCGCCCCATTCCTTATCACACCATCCAACCCCAAATTTTCATACGCCCTTCTCTGAATTTTCACAATTCTCGGATCCGTCATATATCGATCCAGACCCTCTATTTTCCCAAAAATAAATTTCGCATCCTCATCACCAAGCTCTCCTCCTCGTTGCACTCTCCGATCCAACTCAATCATTCTTTTCTTATCCGCAAAAGCCCTCAAAAACCTATCTCCACCTGGTAAAGTTTTTACTTTTTCTTCCACAATCGGCACCAATGCGTCCTCTAACACTTGCCCTTCACCCAGTCCTGAAATCTCCGCTACCTGCCCATCTGTATCCAATCTTATCGAAGCGCAAGCACTATCCGACAATTGCCCACTGTCCGGATCCTCCAAATGAAACAAAATGAACTTTGCCTGGCTATCCAATTCTTCTCCTGTTTCATACCGCTCATCTTCATCCTCATTCCAATTCTCATCTTCGTACCCCCTTAAGTACCTCCTCCCCGTCCCCGGATCCGCTACACACCACGGAGTTCCTTCTGCCGCTTCAGCCAACTTCTGCTCCTCTCCCGGCAAATATTCTATCCATTCTCCTCTAATGTCTTCCGTTCTCTCCGGAGTCTTCAAAATCGCTTTCTGACCTAGTAGAAATTTTGAATACAACTTATTGAAACTCCCCGACCGTACCAACGCATCCAACTTCTCATCTCTCTCCTCCGCATTACTCTTGCCTTCAGTTCTATCTTTGTTATTCTTATACCTATAAAAATCATCAAAAGCACCATAAACCTTTGCTAGTGCCGCCGGATTCAATTTTGGATATGGAGCTACGGTATGTTCATCTCTCTTCTTAAATTCACCCCTTCCTTTATCAAATACCCCCATTTTACTCATTCCATCCCAAGCAAACACCTTAAACCACATCGGATAAGGTGTTTCTTCATCCCCCAAATAATCCGCCCAGGTCTTCAAAGATTCTCTCTGCCGCGCCTGAATATCCTGCACTAATACCTCTTTCTCAAAATCATCCAGTTTCCTCCCCTGTCCATTATCCCGCAAAATCAATTCCTGACTTTTCCAATAATTTTCCTCAATCTCTCCCGGATCAATCACCAACTTCTCTATCGAAGAGTTCCATAATCTCTTCTCCATCGGATTTCCATATTTATCAATCAACCTCTCCAATCGCCCCAAATATGCCAAATTCCGCCGCTGTGTATTCTTACCAAGCAACTTCCCACCCCTCGCCTTCTCCTTAGATAAGGAGGACTCTGTAATTTTCGCATGTCGATCCTGAAACCCCACACTCGCCAGCACCTGCGCCCCCAACTGCCTATCGGCTTGCGCCTTTTCCTCCTTTAATCTCGATCGCTCTGTTTCAGAAAGTTCATTCACATCCAAGCCAACCCCCTGCTTCAGCTCTTCAACTTCCCCTTTGTTCTCTAAAGCATCACTATTCCCAACATTCTCACCTGCCATCAATACTCCCCTATTTCGGCATCGTCGGCGGCATCATATCCGCACTAATCTTCGGTGCTGGCGGTGGTGGCAAAACTAACGTACTTCCGCTCATTGCCTGATTTCCCGCCGGCGCCTGCATTACCGCTTGCGTCGCTCCCGCCGTCGTACTCGCTTCCGCTGGCGCCGCCATCATCGCCGGATTCTGCCCCTGCGCCTGCGCATACGCTCCCGCGTTTTGTCCTTGCCGCGTTTCATAAGCCACTTGTGCTTGCATTCCCTGCGTCATCTGCTGTGTCTGCCCACTTTGTTGCATATTCGGCAAACTCATCGTCGCGCTCTGCACCCCAGCTCCTTGCATCGCCCCCATACCCTGTCCAGCCATCGTATTACTCTGCCCCGGAGTCGGTTCTGCCAAAGCCTGCGCCATCATCTGCGCATAATCCTTCGTTCCTCCTACCGTCACCGTGCCCCCCGTCGTCGCCGTGCCCCCCGTCGTCGCTGTTCCACCAGTCACATTACTATAACCTCCATTCTGCGCCGCAATCCCTCCGCTATATCCACTCGCCACCCCTCGATTCACATCCACCGCCGCCATCGGCACATCCGGCTGTACTACGGTTCCCGTCGCCGCTACTGGCTCCGCCGTCGGCAAATTATAATCTTTCCCAACTAGCAAATTCGTTTCATCCGTCTGCGTCACAGGCTCAGTATTTCGCTCCACTTTATACTCACTTGCCTCTCGAGCAACATCATTCCCCATCACATGCGCCGCGATCAACTGCTGATCTGCCCCCATCGACATCAACTTCGACGCAATCTGCATCGTTTCCGAATTCGTTCTCTCATTTGAAAATCTCCCCGTCGCCGCCACAATTCCAGTGAGCAGCGCCATCGCCACTTCCTGATCAATCTCCGCATCCGGCCCTTGCAACGCCAAAATCAACTTCGTCACCATCTCCGACACCGAACTCGCCCCCGGGTCGCTCCATTCAATCTCCCCAAACCGCCCCGGCGCATCACACGTAATATCCACAATCGTCGCATCATGCATAATCCGCCCATATTCCGCCAACGCTTCATCCAGATCCGTCGCTTGCGGAACTCCCAGCGCCAACACCAAATCCACATTATAATCCCCGTGCGAAAACTCCAAATCCGATTCCGTAATCGTTGTCTTATACGGCGTAATATAAACCTTGACAAAATCCCCTTCCAACTTGTATCTTAAATGGTCAGCCTTCTCTTTGTCAATTGTAATAATAAAATCTTGCAAACTATCCGTGTTTGATTCAAAAGTCCCCTCCGGCTGCAAAAAATCCAAACTCATCGGCGTCTGTCCCGAATAAATCGCCGTCGCGTGCTTCTGCATCTCGTCTAAGAACAGCGTTAGCCCAATCGCCGCCGCCATCTCATCCACCGACGGGTCCCTCGACAAAGCCACCAAGATGTTCTCTGACTCCCGCACCTTATCAACAATCTTCTTCATCAAACTCGACGAAGGTAGCCCCAGACTTCCTCGACTCTGCGCCGGCCTCTTCGCGTCCGCCTTTTTCTCATCATTCGCATTACCAGCCGCTTGCCCTGCAGTCGCCTGCCCCGGCCTCGCCACTCCAGCCGCACCCAGCACTCCTGTCGTTGCGTTCATTCCTGTCACTCCTGCCGCACCACTTCCAGCAACCCCTGCCGTTGCCGTCTTCGCTCCACCACCTGCTTTCGCTCCATTCGCCACCTGCGTTCCATTTCCTGCCGTCGCACCAGCCGCACTATTACTAGCCACGACTCCACTCGTCCCCGCTGTCGGCGGAGTAGTTACTGATGAAAATTGTGTATTTGAATTTTTGTCTTGCATATTATCCCCTATACCCCCATTATATTACACTTCCTCCAAAAAGCAATACCTTTATTACCTACTTCTTCTCAAACTCCCAACCCTCATCAATCCCTCAAACACCCAATCGGCACCACAAACACCCCATCACCTCTCCTATAAGCGTACTTCGAAGCCGCCGTTACCACCATCATAAAAGCCGGCTCCTTCATCTTACCCGTATCAATCTTATCTCTCAACTTTAATAGCGATTTCGCTCCCTCCTCTATCGACTCGCTTGACCCCAATTTCACCTCCACAGCCGCCCAACGCCCGTCCTCTAGATGCAAAATCGCGTCACACTCCTGCCCATAACTATCACGATAATATAACACCTCCCCGTCCAGCCCTTGCATATAAATCTTCAAATCTCTTAACACTAGCGACTCAAAAATCAGTCCAAAAGTATTCAAGTCATTCAACAAGTCCTTCTCGGATGCAAATAATGCCGCCACCGCCAGCGACGGATCTACAAAATTCCGTTTGCTCGCCATCCTCGCTTCCGTCTTGCTTCGCAACTTCGGCATCCAAGCCTCAACGTCATCCATAATATGCAAGTTCTCCAAAATCTCTAAATACGATGCCGCCGTCACTTTCGAAAACGTCCCCGTTTCATCTCCTTGTACATCCGCCACTATCGTATTCAGACTCACCGGTGTCGCTATATTACGCGCCAAGCTTCTAATCAACCTTCGCATCTTACTAGCATTATACGACCCCACCACGCCACCACTACTAATATCATTCTGTACTAAAACGTTTAAATAGTCCCTCGCTATTCGAATTCCGCTTGTCTTCGACCTCACAACAGACAGCGGCCATCCACCTCTAGCACATAAAAAAGCAATATCACTTAAACTCTGCTCGACAACTTTACTACTTATCTCATCACCATCAAACAGCCCCTTAATCGACACCTCACCCGTCGAATCGCCAGACTCGAACAGTGACATCGGTCGCATTTTCAACCTCGCAATCCGCCCAATTCCACTATGTCGCGGCTTATTCTGACGCGGAGTCGCCGACCCAGTCAAAATATATTGACCAGCCAACCCACTCCGATCCACATCATATCTCACCGCATCCCAAATTTCCGGCACATCCTGCCACTCATCTATCAATCTCGGCTTATCCCCTTTCAATAAAACCTCCGGACTAAGTTCTACTAGCTCTAAACTCATTTTCCTTACTTGCGGATTCTGCAATTCCAAATAGCTTTCCGCAAAATACCTCGCCGTCGTCGATTTACCACACCATTTACATCCCTCAATCAACACAGCCCCATAAAACCTCAAATAATTCTCCAAAACCCTATCTATCAATCTAGGTAAATATTCTCTTGCCATACCTATAATTATACCACAAATTTTCCAAAACTAGTCCATTTATCGACTATTTTTTAGTCCATTTGTAGGCCAAAAACTAGTCCATTTATCGGCAACTTTTTAGTCCATTTATAGACTAAAAACTAGTCCATTTATCGACTTCAGGACGAAGTTATCTTCGATGGAGTACAAGGAAGAGATGAGGAACGCAAGCGAACCGTATTTAACATACGGAGAGCGCGTACCGGAATCTCTAACGCAGTAATCCGCGAAGAGAACAAGCCCTAGATTCTCCCCATCACCTCTTTCACCCTCTCTATATCACTCTCCCTCGTCGCATAACTCAAAGAAAATCTCACCAGCGGCGGATACTTACATACTTTATCCAAATAATAATGCGCACAAAAATATCCCGTTCGCGCCATAATCCCCTCTTTCCCTAGCGCCGCCCCCAGCAAATGCGAATCCAGTCCCTCCACATAAAAACTCATTGTCGGATTCGCCTCCTTCCCCACCATCTTCACTTTCTCCTTCCCCTTGAGAAACTCGTATAGTTCCCTCGTACAACTCTCCAATCTCTTCTTATCCGTCCTTGTCCGCGCCTCCAGCCAGTCAATCGCCTCCCCCAGCGCTGAGATCTCCCCCCAAGCCTGCAGCCCTGCCTCAAAAATCGTATATTCATGCTCCTTATTCCCCTCCGCCGATAACAGATACCGGTCTTCAAACACATCATCCACCATTCCTCCGCCCACAAACGTCAATTTCAACTTCGGAATCAAATCCCTCCGCACTACCATCACCCCCAGCGACGCCCCATACATCTTATGCGCCGAAAAACACACCGCATCCGCCTCTGTTTTCTCCACGATCTCATGCGCATGCGCCATCGCCTGCGCCGCATCCAAAATAATTATTCCCCCATCTTTATGTACCTTTTTCACCACTTCTTTTGCGTTCTTGAGTAGCCTTCCGTCAAAATTCGCCGCCACATTCACCACCACTACCGCCCCCGAAAAATCTTCGTCCTCTATTAGTAACACCCCCTCCTCATTTCGCTTCAAAACCACCCTTGGCACCCCCAGCCTCTCACTCATCGCCATCGTTGCCAAAAACGGCGAATTATGTTCAATTTCACTCGTCACCACTTTCTTCACGAGCTTCGGCTCAATCTGATTCAAAATCAAATTTATCCCATAAGTCGTATTCAAAGTAAATGACACAAAATAGTCTTTTTTCTTTAATTTCAAGTAGTTCAGCACTTTTCTCCGCGCCCCCTCGACTAGTTCATCCGTCTTCACGCCCCAAGGATATTTCACCCTCTCCCCGCAAGAATTATGTTCAAAATAATATTTCTCGAGTGCCTCCACCACTGGTCTCGGCCTTAAACTCTGACATGCCGCATCTAAATACACACTTTTCTCGTCTAAATAGTCAAAATCTTTCATACCTCTATTATACCAAAAAGCCGGCTTTATAAACCGGCTCTTCATCTTTCCTCGGACCTTCCTACATCTTTTCTTTAATCTTATCCGCCATTGCTTCAAACGCCTTGTCAAATTCCTCCGCATTATCAGCATTAAAATTAATCGACGACTCTAACCCATCCATATCATCCGCGAGGTCCTGAAATCCTTCCGCCGCCTCGATCAAATCCTGCTGCAAACTTAGCCTCTCACTCGTGCTCGTCGCCGACTTCAACTCATTCATCAGGTCAATCACCTTCTGCGCCCGCTCATTCCACGATTCCCCAAACTGTTTAAACTTCTCATTCCCCGAATTAATCATAATCTTCCCGAGATCCAACATCGCCTCTGGATCTTCCGCCATATCCGCCTCTTCCGCCAGCACAATAAACTCATGCAAAGCCACAAAGCTTCCCAAATCTTTCTCGAGTCCCGTATCTTTCGAAGTCAACTTCTTCCAAGCCTGCTCAACCTTCTCAAACGACGCCTTAACCTCCTTATCGTGCTTCACGCCCGACATCTTACCCAATTTATCAATCTCATCCGTCATTTTCTTGACGTCATCCTGACAAGTCTTCACATACCCTTCAATTTTCTCATTGCTCACCGAACTTTCCGAAAACCCATCCATGAGCTCCGCACAACCCGAATCATCCGCAAACTTCTCCAGCGATTCATTCACCTCAGTCACCTTCTCATACGCCGCCTTATAATCTGGTCGCGTCATCATAAACCCTGCAATCCCCAGCACCGCCGCCACGACGATCACACCCCCAGCAATCGCTGCCACCATCGGCGTCTTTGACTTCTCTGTCTTCTCAACCATTCCCCCAGTTCCCATCGTTTCATTCCCCGGCTTCAACTCCGTCGTCTGTACCACGCCCGCCGTCTCCTCAGTGCCATCCGCCTTCTCAGTCGTTACCTCAGTCGTCTCAGTTTTCACTGCCCCTTCATCTGTTGCCTCAATCTCAGTCGTCTCCGTCACCTCCGTCGCCATATCCTCATTCACATCTTCCTCCCCATTCATCCTCTTCATTTGCTCGTCATCCATCTCATTCCTCCACTTTATTTTTAATTATTAAATCTTAGCCTCATTATATCACGCTCTCCCACCAAAACCCAACCCCAAACCCAACCATCCCTTTAAACTCCAACCCCTACACCCCATCCACACAAACATGCTATAATCTATATTATGAAAATAGTCTTCCCCGAATTCAACCACCCTACCATCCAAGCCGCCATCTCCACCACCGGCATCTCCGCCCTCTCCGCCCCCGATCTTACCACTGCCTGCTCTCTCGTCACCTCCGGCGCCGCCGACGCTCTCATCGCCGGAATCGACTATTCCTCTCGTGACGTCATCCTCGCCTGCCGCGAGCACTTCGGCATGGCCCCCTATCCCCAACTTGTACAGCACGTACAAGTTCAACCAAACTCCACCCCTGATATTTTCCCCACTTCCGACACTTATTCCACCTTCTCCGGCCTCGCCGTCCTCCAAAAACCAACTCAAAGCCAAACCCAAAACCAACCTCAAAGCCAAAACCAAATCCCCCAAGATCTTAACCAAACCCAAAATCAAACTTTCCTCCTCGCCGACATAGCCGCCTGCAAGCACCCGACTAGAAACCAACTCCTCGACATCATCCTCCAAACCGCCACTTCCGCTGAGAAAATCCTCTCCGAACCGCCCCGCATCGCCCTCCTCTCCTTTTCTACTAACGGCAGCGGCGGCCACGACCCCTCGATCGACCTCATCCATTCCGTTCTTCAAACCTTCCAGGATACTGACCTCCTCATCGACGGCGAAATGCAACTCGACGCCGCCCTCTGCCCCGACGTCGCCGCCAAAAAATTCCCAAATTCCCAGGTCGCTGGCCACGCCAACGTCCTCATCGCCCCCGATCTCAACTCCGGCAACCTCCTCTACAAGGCCTTCGAACGCCTCGCCGGCTACACCGCCGCCGGCCCCCTCCTCCAAGGCTTCAACTTCCCCGTCTCCGACCTCTCCCGCGGCAGCACCCTCCCCGACGTCATCCTCACCATCCGTTGCCTCGAACAGCTCACTCAGAATTCCTAAAACATTCCATTCCGAAAATTTCCTTTCAATCCTGGAAACCACGCTTTTTCAGAATTGAAGCCTCCTGGTCTTTGAACTGACGAGGATAACGAATGTAGAGAAAATTTATTTTCTCTACTGAGTGACACAGTCAGCGGGAATTTCCGCAGGAAATTCTGCCAGTTAAACGCCTTTCCCCAGAAAGAGGTCTAATCCATAAAAGCCCAAACAAGAAAGGAATCTAATCCATAAAATAGCCCCAGCGTTTCCGCCGGGGCCGTAACAAATGAATCTTGTAAAGCAATAAAGTATAAGAATAAGATAGCGTCGTTAATATGTTTCGTGCAAACTCTCAATAGCGTTCTTTCAGTATGCTACGTTGCATAGAATCCATGTTTCCAAAGATCGTTAAAATTGCAACATTTTTTGGTAACTTAGTATCTTGACATATTTAATGCTGTAATTGTTGGCTTTCAGTACATATAATGCAGCCGGCAGGAATTCACCCTTACCGAACTCCCGCCGACCGAGCAACCAGCCAGCCTCTTCAGGCACTATTTCAACCTGCAATTCAACTTAGCTAGCCGCAAATTATTTTATGGTAACACTTAAATTGATAGTCATAATGACGTTTCAAAGTTTCACATTACTCATTTACCCATATTCAATTTACCTAAGGACAATACTGTCCTCACCTACGAGTTACATGCCCTTGTAGTCAGAAAAAACTAATGAATATTAATTGCTTTGATCTTATGTACGCCATACTGACGAAGATTCTTACGCCTCCGCCAAACTCCTTAGTATATGCTCGCCGTCACGAGCATTCTTGATCCAGCTAAGCGCTTCAAAGTCCCATCAGAGTCTAACCACTCCTCCTTTGCCAAGCCTTCACCATAGTCAAGTTTTTCTTCGATAATCAACCCAAGAGCCCACCTCCTTAAGGCAAGGCCCTTGACCACGAGCCTAATCGCTACCTTCCCTAGGTATCTTAGTGCTGAACACCGTCAGTCACTCGCGATCTGCTCTTCAGTATAACATACCGGAAGACTTTCACGCCGTCACAGAAAAATCGTACTTCGAAGCAACATTCTTCTCTCCCCCTTTCTCTTCGCACGATCATCAAGTTGCACTACTCAACTACGAAATGTAACCAGGTTGGTTATACTTTATATTGCAAAACAAAATATAAAAGTACGCACGCCGAACCTGAGAACACCTCAATTCCGTTGAGTATGTTCCCATCGTACCAAACCCCTCTCAACTTGTCAAGCCTCATTTTCTATCTAACCAGCCTCAACCTCAGTTCCAACCCAATCATCCCACTTATTAGTCTCAATACTTATTGAATCACCGATCTCGGCATAATATTCAAACTATAAGGATCCGTCTCCTTCACTCCAGAAATAATCTCATAATACGACGCCACCCCCACCATCGCCGCATTATCCCCCGCATACTTCAATTCCGGGAAAAACACCATTATTCTGCCATCAGAGGCCATTTCCAGCCGTTTTAAAGCCTTTTCCCTCAGAACCTTGTTAGCACTCACCCCTCCCGCGATCACCACGCTCCGCGCCTCTGGATGGGCTTTCAAAGCCATTTTCACCTTCTCGATCAAAATATCCGTCGCCGTCTCCTGAAACACCGCCGCAAAATCCGCCTTCTGCCGTTCCGACAGTTTCCCCGCCAACTCATGCGACGGCGTACTAATCGGCACCCCCAGTTCCGCCTGCACCGCCCTGAGCACCGCCGTCTTCAACCCCGAAAACGAAAAATCCAACCCTTCCACCCTCGGCTTCGGCAACCTGTATGTCCGACTATTGCCAAGCGGATACTGAGCAGACTTATACTTCATCTGAAGAGGATTTTCCGGCTGACGCGGGTCGGATTCTTTAGATGACGAGAGCGTCACCGCCTCTGAAGATGAAGTATAAGGCTGCCCCAATGCGCACTTAGCAATACTTGGACCGCCAGGATACGGAAGTCCTAAAATTTTCGCCACCTTATCAAAACACTCCCCCACCGCATCATCCCTCGTCGTCCCAATAATCTCAAACTGATTATGCCCCTCCATATAAATAATCTGCGTATGCCCCCCACTCACCACCAACGCCACCAGCGGAAACTCCGGCTCCCGCCACTCATCTGTCACACCTACACCAACCGTCTCATCATTGCAGGAAGCTCCAGAAGAATCCTTATGCTGACTAGACAACGATGAGACAGCTGGTGCTATGTTTTTATGAAGCATTGTAGCTTGACTACTAAGGCTGCGCCGGGTCCGAATCTTTAGATGAGGAGAGGCGCACCTATGCTGAGTAAAAACCGTAGCGCCAGCTGTCTCATCTTTTATCCAATTAGCGTAGATATGGCTCTTCAAATGATGCACAGCATACAATGGTTTCCCCCACAGTATCGCCAACATCCTCGCCGTCAAAGTCCCAATCAGCAGCGACCCGAGTAGCCCCGGCGTATGCGTCACCGCAATCGCATCAATCTCCCCCTTCTCTACTCCCGCCTCTCGCATCGCCTGATGCACCACCGGCAAAATCGCCTCGAGATGCGACCTCGCCGCCACCTCTGGAATCACCCCACCATACTCCGCAAAAATATCCACCTGCGACACCACCACATTACTCAAGATTTTCACCCCAGCCTCCCAATCAGAAAATCCCTTCCCTCTCTCCACATCAGAAAAAACCCCCACCCCCTCAATCACCGCCGCCGCCGTCTCATCGCACGAACTCTCAATCGCCAAAATCTTCATCCCTAAATTATACCACAATTCTCCGCTAAACGCCACAAATTCCCCACCTCCTCCAATTCCCTCCCTCGTGGTATAATTTCCTTATGAAATCACATTTTCTTCAATCATCCCCCTGGGAAAAATACCAACAGCTCGAAGGCAAAACCACTTTCCGCCTCAACTCCGACACTTTCGAAGCCCTCGCCACTCTCGAAACTACACCTCTCGGCAACTACCTCTATTGCCCCTACGGCCCCACCCTCAAATCCGCTCCTTATGATCCTAATTCCCCCGCATCTCCCACCTCTGACCAAGTAATTTCCGCCCTCTCCGACCTCAAATCCGCCCTCTCCGCTCTCAAATCTCTCGCTAAGGAACATCACGCTTTCTTCATCCGCCTCGAACCCACCTTCCCCTTCCCTCCCGAAGCCCTCGAGTCTCTCCATCTCAAAAAATCCCACGATCTCGACCCCGCCCACACCTGGGTCCTCGATTTAACTCAGTCCGAAGAAGCCATTTTTAAAGAAATGGAAAAAGAAAAAGGCCGCCTCTGGCGTAACCACGCTAAAAAGGGCCTTTCCGTCCGCAGTACTAAAGATCCTTCTGAAATCTCCATCCTCACCCACCTTCTCCAAAACGTCGGCGCCAAAAACCATTTCAACCCCCAAAACGAATCCCACCTCGAGCACCAACTCGAATCCGGCTTCGCCACCCTCTACATCGTCGATTACACTTCCCCCGACTCCGACCAGCCCACCCCTATCGCCGCTTCCCTAGTCTATGATTATGACGGCACCCGCTACTACGCCCACGCCGCCTCCGACGACGCCCACCGCAAACTCGTCGCCGGCTCCATCCTCCTCGTCCAAATGATCGTCGATGCCAAAAACTCCGACCAAACCGCCTTCGACTTCTGGGGCATCACCACTTCCGAAGACCCCAAGCACCCCTGGTATGGCTTCACCAAGTACAAAAAATCCTTCGGCGGTCACCAGCTTGATTACAGCGGCACCTGGGACCTTCCCCTCCGCCCCGCCCGCTACGCCCTCTATCAGATCATCCGCCACCTCAACCGCCTCAAACGCAAACTCTTCCACTAACCATCAAATCGAGTTCCATTCTTAATCCCCAATCTTCAACCAACTTTTATCTCATCTCACTTCTATCTCAGCTCCCACCCGGGAGCTGTTTTTAATTCCCTACTCTCACTACTCATGTCAAATCTAATTCATCATATCTACCCGTCAAACCAAAAACTGCCAAACTACCACGCTTCAATAGTATCTATCCACCCTACGCCTACTACACCTCCCCACAAAAAATAAAGACATCAACCCCCATTTTTCAATTTCCTAATTCCCTTCCCTACAAACTCAATCTAGTTCCATAAACAAAAATCACCCCAAACCCCATCCAAACAAAAATACCAGATAGCTTCACTATCAACTTCGAACAAAAACCTAACGCTTGTGTGAAATCGTTTGACACACGTCTTTAATGTATGACTTTATTTCAACCATTTTTCCGCTCCCCGAGCAACCCCAAAACAATCAAAAACACAACCCGAACCACTCACCCAACGGCTTTCAATTCGTTACCCCTATTATAGCACACGTTTTTCCCAACCACAAGCACAATTTTTCCGCCTCTCAGCCACATCACGCCCATTCCCAAAACTCAAACAACTCCACATTGCTAGCCATTTCCCACTTATCAAAAACCTCCCATGCTTGTCCAGAATAATCACCAACCCACAGCATCATTTCACAAAATCAATCCATCCAGTGGGGAACCTTCGACAGCCTTTCCTGACACCAATCCATCACCAAAAACCCTTAATAATCTTTTCCCGACATCAAGGCATTAACAAAATTCCTCAATAA
Organism: uncultured Candidatus Saccharibacteria bacterium; assembly: GCA_964485445.1. Lineage (GTDB taxonomy): Bacteria > Patescibacteriota > Saccharimonadia > Saccharimonadales > Saccharimonadaceae > Nanosyncoccus. The sequence continues at coordinate 64,016 of CAZAJJ010000005.1, forward strand.
GCTTCTATTAGATATCGACCTAACCGACGGGGAATCTTCACTAGCCTTCATTTCAATACCAACACCCTACACCAACCCCTTCTCCAAAATGCTCCTTATTACCGCCTAAAAGCCCAAATTAGCCATTTTTAAGCAAAAACCTTACATAATCCCATCTCACAAAAACCGCCCCAAAATCGCCCAAAAAACACTAAACCTCCAAAACCCAAGAATTAAGTCCAAATCCGTCCAACAGGGAATCACCATATTCGTTCTTATTACTCTTCCATATATTTCGTCCGTAGTGGCTATATCATCATCCAATTCGCATCACTTGCCGACGCCAGTTGCAGTAATAATCTCTGGACCTCCACCGCCTATCCTGCCAGCACCCGCGACTCATCTTACATCTACTTCAATACCTTCAGCATCCACCCATCAGGCTACGCTGGTCGCTCCTACGGCTACCCCCTCCAACTCCTCTCCATAGCTTCTCCATATATTTCGTCCGTAGTGGCAATATCAATCCTTCCATAGGCTCTCTCAAAAATGCTAGCGACATCAGCTACTCTTGGAGTGCCAATACTCCTCCCACTATTATCCACCTTGCCTCCAGTCTTCAAATCACCTTCATTAAAGTCGCTCCTTCTCATGCAAATAATCGCTATGCTGGCTTTCCCCTCCCTTTTCTAAACTCCTCTTCATACCTCATCCATGTATTTCGTCCGTAGTGGCTTTATCTACCTCCCTTGGGCAACGATACGCTATAGCGGCTACAGCAGCGACTACACTAGCGCCACCACCCCACCCGCTAACATCGGTCTCGTTCTTGACTTTATGTCTAATGACTCAGACATCTATACATCCGGCAGCGCAGCCCGTTATGGCGCACTCTCCCTCCGTATTTCATAACTCTCTTATGTATTTCGTCCGTAGTGGCATCATCTATCTTCGCTATGCTTCTCTCTGGCGCGCCAACAACGATGGGCGCCTCTGGTCATCAACCCCGCACCTCATCACAGCAGAAACCACCTACAACCTCGGTTTTACGCCCATAGACATTCTCCCCTCAAACCAAAGCGACCGCTGGGCCGGCTTTTCCCTCCGTTTTCATCACTCTCCCATGTATTTCGTCCGTAGTGGCAGTATCCATATTCCAAGCGGCGAACTTCTCGCCCCAGCTGGCCCTATATACTACTGGGGTTCTACTGCCTATCCTACTAATATCCAAACCGCCTCCGGACTTGGCGTCTATGCTCAAGGTAACACTCTAGCATCTTATAACACTTATCGCTACTATGGCTTTTCCCTCCAAAGTACCTATCTTCATATCTCACCAACGTATTTCGTCCGTAGTGGCTATAATACTCTCCAAGTCGGCACACTCCAGAAAGCCGGCCTTAATAGCTATATTTGGACTTCAACCACCTTTCCTAATTCCCATTACACATACGACCTCAGCTTCGGCCCTGGAACTATCTCTCCATCCAATACCTACTATTACATCTACAACCGCTACAATGGCTTCTCCCTCCACTCCATAAAACACAAAATCAGTCTTATCAGTCTCCTATGTATTTCGTCCGTAGTGGCGGTATCTATCTTCCATTCGGTACGCTCCGCAGTGGCAGCTACGGCGGACTCCTCTGGTCATCCACCTCTTATCCAGCCAATATTCACCGCTCTTTCTACTTCACCGTCGGCCCCATCAGCACTTCCCCTTCACACGACGAGCTACGCTCCTATTACGGCATATCCCTCCGCTTATCATCATTACTCTCCACTGTATTTCGTCCGTAGTGGCTATATTGGTCTCGTCAGTGGCTCACTCTGGGGTGCCGGCTTCACTAACTACTATTGGCTCATCACCTCTGTTCCTCTTATCACTCGCCAAGCCTTCAGCTCCTATTTTACTCCTATCGACATCTATCCATCACACAACAGCAACCGTGCCAATGGCTTTCCCCTCCACACACTCATCTTTATTACTCTCTCATGTATTTCGTCTGTAGTGGCTATATCAATCCTCAACTCGGCTCAATCCGAAGTGCAGACAGCGTTGATTATTTTTGGTCATCTTCCGCCGAACCCATCGACAACCATCTCGCATTCCGCCTCACCTTCGATCCTACAAACGCCTACCCCTCAGGTAGCTACAATCGCCACTCCGGCTTCTCCCTCCAATATGTACATTTTGTATGAACAACGTATGAACATTGTACATACACTGTTCATACAAAACTACAAAATCTACACTCCTGTGATAGAGTAGGGGCTGTTTAGGCACACCGCAAAACCGCTAAAATAGACCCTCGACGCTCTATCCATCATTTAAACTCTCCATGCCAACTATCAAAAAATATAGAGTAGGGGAGACGAGCATTTTAGACTCGCGCATACTGTACTGCCATAGTGAGACTTTTCTAGGTTTTCCCCACCAGTCATTACGGGATAACAACTAGCAGTAATGCAGATACTTTTTGGACCTTCTACGACGCACGCCATAAAATGTTAGCCAGCAGTAAAATAAGTATTCTTTGGACTCTCCACGCAGAACGTCAAGTGGCGAAGCGAATTGTCCCCGCGACGGCGGGCGACAATGAGCGTGTCCAAAAATACTTATTTTACTGCTGTTTTACATTTTTATGACAACGGGCGATAACTTACGTGTCCAAAAAGCATCTGTACTACTGCTAATTATACATTTTAGTGAAGACTAATATCACAAGCGTACCTAGAAAAGTCTTACTACGGCAGATATAAAATGAGTGTGCCCAAAACAGCCCCCTACTCTATCACCCTCAACTCCCCCTTCAACCTCTCGATCAGCCCCTCCTTCTCCGCAATCCCCTCCCTCGTCTGCTGCACCAACTTTGCCGGCGCCCGATCCACATAGTTCGGATTCATCATCCGCGCATTCAGCGCATCAAGTTCCTGCCCCACCTTCAAAATCCGCTCCTCCAAATTATCCCGGTACTTCTTCACTACTTCCACTGGCACATCCAAATACACTTCATGATTCGCAAGAGCCAACCTTAATCCTCTCGGCTGCCCCTCACAAGATATCACACTCGCCACATTCGCCAGTCGCGCTACTAGCAGCTGATTATCATCCACCAGCGCATCATCCCCATACAACACCACCAGCTCACTGCCTTTCACCGCCCCCGAAAGTTCATTCACCACCCTCCGAATCTCCGAAATCACCCCTTGTAGTTCTTCAAAATTCTGCGCACTAATTGGATCAAACTTCAACCTCCCCGGCCATTCCTCTACAATTAGCATCCCCTCCGTCCAGCTCAGACTCTGCCAAATCGCCTCCGTCACAAACGGCGCAAACGGATGCAACATCTTTAAAATCATCTCCAGCGTCACCTTCAGTAGAGGCACGTTCTTATAGATCTTCTGACTCTCAATAAACCAATCCGCATATTTATCCCAAATCGTATTTTGCAACGTCTCTACCGCCTCCGAAAATCTATAATTCTCAAAATCATCCTCAATCTCTTCCTTACACTTCGTCAGTTCGCGGCAAATCCAATCCTCCCCCATATTATCCGTCGCATACGGCATCTCGCCCCCGGTTCGCACCGCATCGCTATTCACCACTTCCGCATTCGCCTCCCCTTGCGCAATTTCCATCGCCACCGCCCCACTTCCGTGACTTTCATCCACCATCCCCTGAATAAACCTTGCCAAATTCCACAGTTTATTACACAAATTCCTCCCCGCCACCACCGAATTCTCCGAAAACGCCTGATTCATCCCTGCACTCCTCCCCCTGAGAATCCCCATCCGGAACGCATCCGACCCGTACTTCGTCACTAGTTCCATCGGATTTATCACATTCCCCTTACTCTTGCTCATCTTCTGCCCATGTTCGTCAAGCACCAAACCATGCAAATACACTTCCCGAAACGGCACTTCTCCCGTAACATACACCCCCATCATAATCATCCGCGCCACCCATGCAAACAGAATATCCGCCCCCGTCTCCATCACGTTCAATGGATAGTACGGATTCCCCTTCCCCTTAGTCCAGTCCGTACAAACAATAGGCCAGTGAGAACTAGAAAACCAAGTATCAAACGTATCCTCATCCCGATAATACTTCACCCCACCCACCTCAATTTTCTGCAAATCCGTCCGCGTATCAAAAATCCACTCCGGCGCCTCCGGTGCATACTCTTCATCCGTTTGGTCTATGACACCTGGAGTTATCTTCGAACTAGTTCGAGGCAGACTCGAGCAGCGGACCGAACCACATTTGACATGCGGAGAGGGAACAGTCACAGAGTCTAACGAAGAAATAGCCGAAGAGAACCCAGGCTCGCCCTCAGCCCGACCACTATGTTTCGCTTTGCGAAACATAGGTATCGGTATCCCCCATGGGATTTGTCGCGAAATATTCCAATCCTTCAAATTCTCCAAATAATTAATCAAAACCTTCTTCTTGTTCGCCGGATGAAACTTAATCTCCCCCTTCTCCAACCTCTCGATCGCCCCCTTCGCCAGCCGCTCCACGTCAATAAACCACTGTTCCTTCAGCATCGGCTCAATCACCGCCCCACATTTATAACAATGTGGCACTTTTGTCACATAATCCTTATCAATCTTGACAATCAACCCCATTTCATCCATCGCTTTGACAATCGCCTCGCGCGCCTCCTTCACCGGCATCCCCGCAAATCGCCCCGCCGCTTCCGTCATCTTGCCTTCCTCGTCGATCACCTGCACCACCCGCAAATTATGCCTCTGTCCCACTTCCCAGTCATTAAAATCATGCGCTGGCGTAATCTTCACCACCCCAGTTCCAAACTCCATATCCACCATCTCATCCGCGATCACTTCCACCTCAAACGGCCCATTCACCCCTTCAACCGTAATCATTTTCCCCACCCATTCCTTATACCGCTCGTCCTTCGGATTCACCGCCACCGCCGTATCCCCAAACTTCGTCTCCGGCCGCGTCGTCGCCAACGTAAATGGTCCATATTTTATATAATATAATGGAGTTTTTTCCTCCCGATAATCCACCTCAATATCCGCAAACGCCGTCTGATGCTTCGGGCAATAATTCACCAACTTCTCCCCCCGATAAATCATCCCGTCATCCCACATCTTCTTAAACGTTTCATACACCCGCGCTACCACATTCTCATCCAACGTAAAGGTCAAATCCTCCCAAGCCGGGCTCGCCCCCAGCGCCCGCACCTGTAGTTCCATATTCCCCCTCTGCTGCTCCACAAAATTCCACACCTGCGCATACAAATCATCTCTCGAGTATTCAAACCGCGTATGCCCCTGTTTCTCCAACTCCCGTTCATACACCACCCAAGTCTCAAACCCCGCATGATCCGCCCCCGGAATATACCAAGTCGATTTCCCCCGCAACCGATAATATCTCGCTAAAGCATCTTCAATCGCGATCGTCAAACCATGTCCAATATGTAAATTCCCGTTCGCATTCGGTGGTGGCATCACCAAAGCATAACAATCCTGCGTCTCCGCCTCTGACGACTCCGCCACCTCCGCCCGCGGCCGAAACACCCCCTCCTTCTCCCAGGCTGCATAAATCTGCGGCTCAAACTCCCCCGGTTCATAACTCTTCGTGAATTTCATATTTAACTCCAACTCTAATTCCTCCCATTATATCACACTCCCGCCCACCTCTAAACCCCACCAAACTATAACTTCCCCCATCATCCAACCTTAAGCCTTTTTACCTCTTGACTTTTTCATCCATCTGTGCTACACTGAAAGTATGGCCAGGCACCAGCCTGAAGTGTAAGACAAACATCAAACACAAACTCTATTCGATTATTTCAAATCACAATAAAACACAATCAGAAACTCCAACCAGAAATAATCACCAAAACCAAAAGGAAATCATGAACAAAGAACCAAATTTCACCAACCCCAACCTTAACCCTTCTGAGTGGGATTCCCTCGCCGAGGGAATCGATTTTGACGACCTCCCCACCGGCACCGAACAACTCGAAGCCCTCGACGCCGCCGACCTCCACGAAGCCGCCAATATCGCAAACGCCGAAGAATCCGTCACCTACACCAACTTCTCCAACGAAACCGCCACCGACCGCGGCTTCAGCGACACCATCGATTCCAAAGCCGACGCCTCTGACAATCCTTTCGAGCAAAATCCTGACGACAGCGTCGATATTACCGCCCCTTACGATGACATCGCTGCTATGAAAATCGAAGGCGAAATCGCCACCGAAGACGGACAATAACTAGACCAGGGAACTACCCTAACTTCAACTTCTCCTTCAGCCCCAGCATCTCCTCTTCCGAAAGCTGGGGCTTTTTCGCATCCTTCGTCTCTTTTCTCTCCGTCTCCGCCCGCAAACTCTCTTCTAAATATTCATCCAGCGGCAAAATATGCACATGCGCATACGGCACATCCACCCCCACCACCTTCATCGTCATTCTTTTCCCTAGGACCTTCTCATAATGTCGCATCAACTTCCGCACCGCCCCCATCACCACCCCAAACTCTTCCTCTGGCAACTCGTAAATCTTTCCCACCGCCATCTTCGGCACAACTAGAGTATGCCCCACCGCCTCCGGCGCAATATCCAAAAACGCCACGCACTTCTCATCCTCATACACCTTATAGCAGGGAATCTCCCCTCGCACAATTTTCGCAAACACGCTCTCTTCTATTTTCTCCATAAAACTCCTTTCTTTTACATCTAGTTAAATATCTTTCCTCTGGCTTCTAATCTCCGAATCCCGAAAATCTTTCGCAAACGCCGTCCGAAAATACGTCGCCACACTCTCTCGATCATATTCCGCCCGCGCATCCAACCTTCCCCGCACATCTTTCACCCTCTCATACCGAAAATCATTCGTCATAAAATTCCGCACCGTAAATCTCTTGCATCCATATCTCTCGGCTAGTTCATTCAACCCATTCAACTGCCGAATCATCGTATTATGCGCATCCCGCCTCGTTTCTTGATAACTACGATAATCTTCTCTTAATAATTCATAATCATGCGTCGCCTCAATATAATTCATCACTTTCGACCAAGTCTGTCGCACAAATCCCCGGTCCTCACTCCTGTCTCCATTTTCACTCCCCAAAATCTCCGCCATCAACCTCTCTGACCTCTCCCCAAAAAACGCACCCGTCGCCCCTTCAATCGATTCTCTCGGATCTACCGCCGCAATATCTTGCTCATCCGCCCACTCATATTTACTCGCTAGCCGCCCATCCTTCAGTCCCTCCGCTGACGCCTCCTCAACTCTCTCCCAAATCCCCGCGAGATCATCCTCATATCTCCGCAAACTCTCAAAATATCCCGTATCTCCTCCATTTTCCTTCCGATATTTCCCGAATTGTTCCTCAATCCCCCGATACTCCTTACTCCAAAATCCCAACTCCTCCTGCCATCCTCCCGTCTCCAAAACCTTCCGCCCCAAATCCCCCATTTCTTCCCGCGTTAGTACAGTCTTTTCTCCGCCGTCTTCGCTTGCTTTGTAGCCATTCTCTCGCATCGAGAAATCCTCATTCTGCTTCTCATTACTCACCCCTCGCTCCGCTTTTTCCATCACTCCTCCATTCATACCCCCCATTTTATCCCATCCCTATTTCATCGTAAAGCATGACCTTTATTAATTTCCCAAATCCTAATTTTGATCCATGAAAAAGGCCCCGCTAATTCGGAGCCCATCTAGCACACTATGTATCTTTAGATTACAGGTTTTTCAAAATCCTCGCCAAAATGGCCTTCGTTGTCTGCTCGAGTACCGTGTCATCCGCCCAAAATTTCCACAAAATCCCCCTCAGGCGGCATTCATCTTTCAACTTTTCCACACTTTCCGGACTCTTATCGCCCGAAACATACCCCGAAAAAGCCTCCGTCCGCGCCAAACCCCGGAAATGCATCCGAAATTCCTTCTCAGACATTTCCTGAATCACCTCAGCAATCCTCGCCTCAGCCAATTCTTTCATATTTTCACCCCCATTTTGACTTATTTCAATGTGCTATCCCCTCATTGTATCACACTTTACCGAAAAAGTCAATACTTTTTACCCCTTTTTCACCACTTTCTTGCACATTTCTCAATTTTATAATAAAATAGTACCAAATCACCAAAACTATCTCAAAAACTAAAAAGCACCTTAACAGAAAGGAGAAATTATTATGTCTTTCAACGAACAATGTCTCGACCTTCAATCCAAACTCAAGAAATACTATTATTCCCCCGAATCCAGAATCAAACTCCAAGTCGCCCATAATAAAACCGCTATTATTAATAGCATTTATAATGAACTCGAGTACCCCATCACCCACAGCCTCGGCTATCCTCCTCATCATATTTATCAAATAACGCTACTTAGCGATGCCGACCCAGATACCTGGCTAGCCGTTGCCGAAGAACTCGATTTTCATGCCCACGTTCAACGATCTCACGGTGGAACCCCCTTCCTCACCCTCCAACTTACCGACCAGATCAAAGCTTATAACACCCCCACCGAGCCGTCCCGTATCTATGATTTTCCTCGTCTCTATCGAGAAAACCAACGACGTTTTACCGCCTGGCAAACCCACTTACCCAAATTAGCGACCAAAATCATCACCGACACCATTGCCTTCCTTGAGGACTATCCTTTTCGCGCCTTCAGTTACCCTTTAAAATTAACTACCAGCCCCAGCTACAATTACATGATTCAAGACTTCTTTCCCGAAAAAATTTTCCCTCTGCACAGCACCTATTATAGTCCATATCATATTAAAGTCCTCACCCACACCCTTAATAACCAAGTTTCCTACGCTGATTTTAGCCTTAGCTACGATAAAGTTCTTCATGATTCACCCTTATTCGTTACTATCACTCGTAACCCCAAAAAGATTCTTCCTGACGCAACCTATGATTTCCAGCCGATTTACGAAAAATACGATCAGCCTACTCCCGAACTTAAGGAAATTTATCAAGAAGTTTTTTCTAATCTCCGCTTTACTTCTCTAAACGAGCAACTAGAAAGGCTTCAGCACGATCAATCCCTCATCTGCCACGAAAATCAGGACAATCCTTCTATCACCATGAACGACTTCTTGAAACATTTCCCCAAATACTTCCACCCCCATCTCTTTCACTATATCGAAGAACGTTTCCCCGGCATCAAAGTTAGAGACTATTTTATCCAAGAGGACATAATCTACAATCGTAAGAGTTTTATCTTTAATTACGATATCACCAACCGCGAAACCGCAACCATCCAACAACTCCGCAAAGATCATGCCACCGTCACGAGGACCAGAAACTGGATTTTAAGCAAGTTGCCCGATCTTATCATCAACAAAACCATCGATCAACTTAACCATTATCTCGAATCTTCCAGCCTGAAACTCAGTAAAACCCTTCGCCTCGATGGCCATATTGCTTTTGACCTTATCAGCCACCCTATTCACAAAACCAAAAGCAAAGCCAAAATCACAATTAGACCTGACATGTTCAGTCCAGCTGAGCTCACAATCGTCGCCTCTAAAATCTGCACCCAAACCGACGACTTCATCAATCTCATACCTTCCGAATCGTCCAACTCATTCGCCATCCAAATCAACCTCAATGCCAAAATCACCCCAGAACCCCAACCCTAACATTCAATTATCACATAATCTCACAACATCCAATCCCAAACACTCAGCCTCAAACACCTACCAATCCTTCTCCACGATCTCCAATATTCACTAGCCTATCAATATAACCTTACATTTCTCCTTACCTCATCCCGCGGAGCCTCGGCTCCGCTTTTTAACCCCCTAAAAAATGAATTCATTAAAAATCATTTAATTACTAGATTCCTAGCAAAATCTACGAACATCCTATCTTCAAAACAAAATAATCAAACAGAGGATTCGTCCGTCGCAGGAGTTGAGCAAAAAGAAAATTTATTTTCTTTTTCGAAACGACGCCCGACGGAAGAGAATCCTCGTTCTCCGAAGGAGAACATAATAAAAATAAATCCCTTAAGGAATTTATTTTTATTATTCGTCTTCTGGCGGAAGCGAGAGGATTCGAACCTCCGAGACATTTCTGCCCACACGATTTCGAGTCGTGCGCCTTCAACCACTCGGCCACGCTTCCACCTCCAATTATATCATATCCCCTCAAAATCCCCAAACCCTCCCGATATAATGAAAAGGTAGAGGGTGAGATAAGTATTTAGACTCTCCATAAAAACAACACTAAACAATGGAGCAGCAACACGACAAGTATAATTAGGGCTCTCCACGCCAACCACCGAAGGATGTAAAACAGTAGTAAAACAAGTATTCTTAACTCGTACATGTTAGGTTTGGCGTAGTGAGACTTTTCTAGGTTTTCCCCACCAGTCATTACGGGATAACAACTAGCAGTAATGCAGATACTTTTTGGACCTTCTACGACGCACGCCATAAAATGTTAGCCAGCAGTAAAATAAGTATTCTTTGGACTCTCCACGCAGAACGTCAAGTGGCGAAGCGAATTGTCCCCGCGACGGCGGGCGACAATGAGCGTGTCCAAAAATACTTATTTTACTGCTGTTTTACATTTTTATGACAACGGGCGATAACTTACGTGTCCAAAAAGCATCTGTACTACTGCTAATTATACATTTTAGTGAAGACTAATATCACAAGCGTACCTAGAAAAGTCTCGCTACACCAAGCATGAAACATACATATTCAAGAATACTTATTCTGCTACCTTTTCATCTCCACATATTCTTGTATCAACGGCACATTACTCAAATAATTCCTCCACATCCCTTGCCTCGCCCCTTTCGTATCCCTCCTATCCCCATAAATCCCCGCCCGCGTCGTATATTCATACAGTGGCGTCGTAAAATCCCGCATCACCACAAAATCTCTCCCCACCCCCATCGACGTCACCGGCGAAACCAACTCCACCCGCGCGATCCACGCCCGCCCCATAGCGTCCCGATAAAACAGCCAATTATACTGCCCATCCTGTGACCTAAACCCCTCCGCTCGCACCAGCCCCACATCCGCCAAATTCATCTCATATTGCACCATCTTCTTCCGAAAATCCGGCTTTCTCCCCGCATCAATCCCCAAAATATACGGCGCTTTCTTCTGCTTCGATTCAGCTAAATCATCCCTCGCATCCACAATCTCCCGATAATAATCACCCCTCAGCCTCCCCTGTTGCCACGCCATCTGATAATCCTGCAGGGAATCATAAGCCGCCGCTGTCCCCACCAAGAAAAACTCCGGCTCTCTCCCACCCTCCAAATTCGTTCGTACCCGCGTTTTCCGTTCAATTTTCGCGAGCACCTCCTGTACTTCCAGCGGCAAAATCACCGACTCCACCGCAAACCCCTCTAAATACCGATTCTCCCTTTCACTTAGTCGCAAATAATCCGGCAAATACTTCCACAGCCCATCAATCGCATCCCGATAATACGACCGTACCATCACTCCCCGCTCCCCTGGCACATACGCCATCACCACCGCATCACCATTACCCACCAAGAATATCTCCGACAGCCCAATCTTCACTCCTCGCACCTCCACCTCAAACTTCGGCGCCAAATTCGCCTCCGCCAAATGATGAATCCTCAAAAACTCCTCCACACCTCGTCTCCGCCACGCGTCTCCATCGATCACCGCCCGCCCCAAAATCTCCGCCCCCTGCGCCGCGCTTAGGGTCCGAATTTTCTTCTTCTCCTGCAAAACCTCTACTTCCGCCTCCGTCTGCTTCCTCCGTGCTTTCTCCAGCCCCACCGCCTCTTTCTTCAGTTTCCCAAACTCCTCATAATAATCCATTCTCTCCCCATACAAAATCCTCATTAACTCTTCCATCGACTGCTCGTATTTCTTATACATCGCCACTGTCGCCCGCGGCCGAATCCCCTTCAAAAAATACTCTTTCGCCCTTCTAAACCCCACCGGCGTCCGATAATCATCCCCATCTTCCTGTACTTCCGTCAAAATCCCCTCCACCACCCTCTGATCAATCTTCTGCCAATTCGTTACATTCATCCCCGCCACCACCGCCATAATCTGCGTCTTCCGCGGGTCCCGCATAATTTCCTCAAACATCTTTTCCGCTCCCATTTCAGTCAAAGACCCCGGAATCAACCTCAAAAAGTTCGCCTCATCTTCTTCCGTAATCTCTCCCCGCCCCATTTTCCCCAGCACTGCCTTCAATTTCTCCGGCTCCACCTCCACTTCCTCAGCTGTCATCACTTCCTGCCGCAACTCATTCGCCCGCCGCCGTTTCAACTCCTTCAAACTCCGCGAATCTAAATTCACAATCTCCTCCGGCGTCACCATCTCCCGCTCATCCACCCCAAAAAATTCCACAATTCGCGCCCGCCGCTTCCGCGCTTCTTCCTGCTTCACGGCGTCATCCGCTTCTTCTTGCGTCTCCGCCTCCGTCTTCCACGGCAAAACCTTCACATCCAAAACCGCCGCTTCTTCCGTCGGCTTCACATTCTTCATTCCGTCGATACTCCGCGCTCCTGCCTTTTCCGGCTTCAACCTCCCAAACATACCTCCATTATATCACACCATCTCTAAATCCCCTCTCTAACCCATCCCCCAAATCATTCCCTAACAGAATCTAAAATGTTCAATATCCCAGTTCAATTCCACTTCCAGTTATACCAGAAATTTTGCAGAAAAAATGGAGGTATTTTGCATTCTAACGAACGAAACGCGTCTTCTAGACGAGTGAGCAAATCCCGATTCGATTCTACTTTTGGACAAATATAACCGACCACCGGATACTCGATCCGGTGGTTTTGTATTTGCCGGCTATGCCGG
>CAZAJJ010000006.1:0-68433 GCA_964485445.1 uncultured Candidatus Saccharibacteria bacterium
GGTGGTTCTTTCTATACAAGTATAAGCAACAACTTATTTTTACCGCATAGCCCGATTTTTTGTTTTTATCGGGGGTTCCAAAACGCCATTTGGATTCCCGTAGAGATAATAAACGGCTACGGATAACCGGAGTTTAGGTAGATTTAACAATTTGGAATTAGCTTAGAAGAAAAATAATTACATGTTTTTAGATTCTACTGATGCGGAGATATTTCCTGGATTTTATCGTTAAGCGGCTTATTCTGAACAATTACCTCTTGCATTGCTGGAGCCAAATTCTGTACTGCCAAGGCTTCATCCACCATCGGTTGAAGCGATTCTTTGTATTTATCTAAAATTGGCTTACTAGTTTTGTTGGTCTGGGTCATCTTTGGTAATAGTCTTTGAAGGCATGAATTTAATAAGACGCCCATCCTTGTCTGTTGCGGCTACCAGCCGACCATCAGCCTTGTCTAAGACTCCTATGGCGAAAGCGATCATATCTGTAACATCGCGAACTCCATATTTCTCGGTAGCGCTCTTAAGCGCAGCTAAATCTCCGTTTGTTTGCGATCTCTAGCTGTATTGCATCCAGCCCATCCTTTTGATAATTATCTTTGAGAATGTTGATTGCCATACCTTCATTATACCATAAGTCTTCAAATCAGGAGTAACTGTGATGCCTTGAAAAATCTACACCCAGGTTCTTTATTATACTAAAGACAAAGAACCACTTTTTGAGCGGTTCTTTGGGTGCTAAATAGAAAGTGGTTAGTTTAGCGACGACTCTTACTCCAGACAAGGTACAGGCCAAGGGCTGAGGCGAGAGCGAAGATAATCAGTCCGGTGATCAGATAATCAACGCGGGTGATATTGAGGTCAGCGAACAGACCGGAGCCGGTGTTCGGAGTTTCAGGGACATTGGGATCGACAGCGGCACCTGGAGCATAGGTAACCATAGTGTGCGCCATGGAGATGACTTCGTCACGATCATTATAGGCGACCGCCACAACATTATATTCACCAGGTTCAGCACCATATCGTTCAAAAGGTAGAGTAATGAGGACAAGACCAGTGTTTGGATCAATTTCATCGCGGCTAACTTCGAGAGGGATTTCATTCCCTGACTCATCAACCATCACCGGATTACCGTCTTTGTCATAAACATGGACGAGGATTTTATCAACTTGGTCGTTAGCCTCGATACGGACGATCGGATCTTTATTGGCAGCAGTGGTACCAGAATCGGAGATCTGAATGGCATTGTAGTTAAACTCAACAACATCCTCGCGAACGGCATTATTCCCACCATAGCCAGTAACATGGAATTGGTAATTACCGTAATCATAGGCCGACAGATCGTATTCGAAATCATGAGTACCCGAAGTCGTACCAGCAGGTGGCGTATAGGACGGGAGGTTAATACGCTCAGTGGTACCGTCAGCTTTCTTATGAGTGAGGTAATAATCAATGCGCGTAACTTCATTGAAGTTAGTGCTAAACTTCACGTTTTGGCCAACAACGGTACTATTGTTTTGTGGTGCAACGATAGCGACACTAGTGGTCGCTTCGTTGATAACGACTTGGAGATTAATACCACTTTCATCAGTAGCACAGTCACCTTCGATACTAGGGTCGCAAGCATACGGCTCAGCCACGGCGGCGGCGTCAGGGGTTGGGAGACAGTAGGCGACGGCAGTCATGATCGCGACTGCGACCAAACCGGCAAACCCTAAAAGTTGCTTCTTCTTTCTTTTCATACTCTACACTCTTTCTATTTAGTTTTTGTTTTGAATTCGCATAGAGCAGCCGTCTCGCAGAGTTATCGCTCGCAACGATAACTACGGCAAACCCTAGACTTGTAACTTCCACTACACAAGCGTGCGGGCTTTACGCTCTTTGCGTTTTCTGATTATGATTATAATCCAGACAATTATGATTGTCAATAATAAAATTAAAAGAACTATCACGAAAACGGGAATAATAGCAACAAGGTGGGTTTCAGTGATATTTTCGCCAGCGGCATTGATCGTAAATTCGGCAAAGAAGATACCAAGAAGCGGAGTGTTCTCCCAAGTGGTTTCGATATGGTACTCAGTATCCGGATAGGTTGCGACATTCCCCTCGTCTTTGTAAAGTTCTTTACCAAAGAGGTTTTTTGCAGTATAAGAATAGTGAGCATCAAAGTCAGCATTCCCCGTGTTCTTAAGAGTAGCCTTAGTGACTAGGTTGCCACCAAACGTAAAGCGGGTAAATTCGACATCCTTGACATCCAAAGTCATGCGTGTCTCACCAATAGAGCGACCGCGAACAACCGTTCCAGCACGAGAAACAGCTTGGACACCAGTACCTTGAGTCGCGCCTTTAGGCAAAGTCTGAGCCCAAATCGCAGCGTATTGAGCTCCGCCAGGAACGTCTTCAGGAACATCAATACGATAATAAACTAATTGAGTTTCACCAGGGGCAATTGAATTAGTAATTTCTGAAAGATAGTTACCGGAAGCGTCTTGAAAAGTGATCCAACGAGAAATTTGAGTATAGGAATTGGAAGCGCTTTCAGAGAAGCTGACGTCGTGGTTTTCGCCCATGACGACGTAAGGCGTAGCATAAACTTTATATTGAAAACTTTCGCTGCCAATGTTTTTCACTGTAATAGCACAACCAGCAGTGTTACCTTCGGGGCACTTTGAGGAGGTGCCAGAGATAACATCACCGCCCTGCAAAGTGACAACCAGTGCGGTCGGTGAAACTTGGAGCCAAGCTGAGGGGGTGGAATCGCCCCCCTCCTCAGCGTGAGCGATATTAGTCGGAACAAAACTACCCAGAGTGATAAGCCCGAGAATCGCTAAGAAATTAAAGATTTTTTTCATGAATAGTTATTCCTTCTTCTGACTTAATTACTTGTTTTGCTGGCGAGAACGAATGCGAGAGAAAATCCAGAAGATAATGAAGAAGATAATGACGAGAATAAGGAAGAGGAACCAAATCGGGCAAAGGACGACGAGTTTTTCGGTGACGGAAGTTTGATCAAAGATGGTTACAGTTTGTTTGACACGGAAGATGCCGAGCGAAGGCGAACCAGGCCAGTTAATCGTGTTCATGCGACGAGTTTCTGGGAGAATAGTGAGCACAGTAGGATCTTCTTCGTTGGTATAAACTTCTTCATCACCAAAGAGCGGATAGACTTGCAGGATATACTTCGCACGAGCGTGAGTATTACCGGTGTTGGAGACGATGGAGGTAGCGGTAATCGGAGGATTAAACATGAAACCGGGGATTTTATTTTCAACTACTTCACCAGTTTTCCGAGTATTGCCTTCGACATTAGAGTAAAGCAGCATGCCAACACGGCGGATAGCGGAAATACCAGTGTTGCCGTCGCCAGTTTCACCTTCGTTGATAATCTCAGTCATAAGGACGGCGTATTGACCACCAGCGGGGACGTCAGCGGGGACTGTAATAGTATAAGCAACTTCAACTTCGCTATTCGGCTCAACTTCGCCAGTGGATTGAGAGAACTTAATCCAGTCCTTAATGTCAGTATATTGATTGGTGTCTTCGAAATTTTGGGTATATTTCTCATCGACGACGGAATACGGAGTCGCGGAAACACGGAATTTGAAAGGTTTTTTGCCGGTATTTTGAACTTTCATAATACCTGAATGCGTCTCACCGGGTTTCAAGTCACCAACGTCGATACTAGCAGGTGAAACCTGCAAACGATAATCCGGAATTTCCTCGTCCGCAGCAAATACGGGTTGAGCGCTGAAGAAAAATCCAGCCAGAGCGGTCAATAGGAATGCTCCAAAAATTTTACTGAGTTTTTGAACGATTTTCATTTACCTCCTTATTTTTATTCATTATATAGCATGAGCAGGTAAAAAGCAAGATTCCAGGAAGGAAAACTTGAGTAGTTTTAAAAGGCTCAGGAGATAGGTAGCCTATATTATAATATATATAAGAAAAATCCCACCCCTGCGAGAGGATGGGATTTTGTAGTTCGAAGTTGATTCGAAATTAGTTATTGACCGTAGCGGTGAAGACAACCGTAGCTTCATAGGTATCAGGAGTCTGAGTGCCATTAGCAGAAGCCTTGAATTTGAAGTTAGTCGTGTTAATGAAAGGATTAGTGTCCGCATCATCACCGGTGTTAGCGGCAGTCGTGAATTGCTTAACTTCAGTCAAGGTAGCAGGAACGGCAGCATAAGCGCTGTAAGTGCCAGCGGTTTCAGCGTCAGTAGCGTAACCCCAAGCAGAAGTACCAGCAGCTGGAGTTCCAGCAGGAATGGTAGCACCAGTCTTAGCGCCTTTCATAGCAGTCTCACCGTTGAGGGCATTGATGCCGAGACTGTAGGTTTGAGCTGAGTTAGAAGTAACTGTCACAGCAAGCGGATCAGTCATTTCAGTAGTCTCACTGTTAAGCGCCAATTTACCAAGATCAACCTTACCGCCAGTAGCATCAACGCTAGTAGCGATTGAGATAGCACCTTCAACTTCAGTGGTAACGATAGCGCTGGCGCTACGGCTATACTCAGCCGCATACGTGCTCATTGGTAAAGCAGCCACACCGAGACCCGCTACTACACCGAGGACAGCGATAGTTTTTGCAATTTTAGACATTTTGTTCTCCTTTGTCTATTTATTTTGATTTACTTTTTATTTATATGACCTTTGTAATTGTTATTATATAGGACGCTTACGCTTAGGTCAATATATTTTTCTGGCTTTTTTTGGGCATTTTTACAGAGTTTTCCACATATTGGGATTTGTGCGACATTTGAGTGAAGCGAGGCTCAGAGTTTTCCACGGTTCCAAATCTTTTTTGCATTTTCAGCTATTTTACGCTTGATATTTAATTTCATAGAGGTCGCGCAGGTCGTAACCCTCGAGATCGCTGAGATATTTTTCTGTCACCCGCTCAGTAGAATGCCCGAGACCAGCCTGAATTTTCCGAGTCGAGACGCCGAGTTTTTTCAGGTCGGTGGCGTAGGAATGACGAAGATCGTGTGGGCAAAAGTTTGAAAATCCCGCTCGATTAAATGCTGCTCGCATATAGGTTCGCAAGGTGCAGACCGCTAGCGGCACTTCGGGCTGTAACGGACTTGGCCAGAAATAGCCCTTAATCTCCTGCCTTTTTATCCAGTTCTCAAGTCGCCGCAGAGTTTCCGGCTGCAGATAAGCAAAGCGGCGTTTATTGCCTTTACCGATAATCGTCAGGCAATCTTCGTGTAGATTATTCTTGCGCAAATTTCTTAGTTCGCTAATCCTCAAACCGCAATCAAAACTAAGGCTAATTAACAGCCATTCAAGTTGATTAGCTTGTTCTAGTACGCACTGGATTTCCGTGCGAGTGAAGCAATTCTTCCGAGGTGGGCGTTCAGCGGACTTAACAATTAAGCCGAGCTGTAAATGCGGCATCGGTAGATTCATAGCTTGTTGCCAACGGAGCATGGCGCAGAGATGTGCGAGACGGACATTGACCGAACGCCCAGAATTCCCGCGAGCTTTTTGAACTTTAATCCAATGATAAATATGTTGATTATTGATTTTTCGGAGATCAGTTAATCCAGTTTCAGAAATAAAATTATTCAGAATATAAGTCTTACTTTGGATGGTAGCCGGACTCATGCGTTTAACTGCCGTACAGAATTCCAAGTAATTCTGTAGTTGCAAGTAGATCTGATTTTTACGAATCATAGAGTTTCCTTATTATGTAATGATTGATATTTATTCCAACATAATAACAATTACAAAGGTCATATAAATAAAAAGTAAATCAAAATAAATAGACAAAGGAGAACAAAATGTCTAAAATTGCAAAAACTATCGCTGTCCTCGGTGTAGTAGCGGGTCTCGGTGTGGCTGCTTTACCAATGAGCACGTATGCGGCTGACTACTCTCGTAGTGCTAGTGCCATCGTGACGACTCAAGTCGAAGGCGCCATTTCGATTACAACTGATTCAACGACCGGTACAGTTGATCTCGGAAAACTCGCTCTTAACGGTGAGACTAAAGAAATGGATGCTCCATTGAAGGTTACGGTCACCTCTAATTCCCCACAAGCCTACACTTTGACTGCAAGCACCTTAGGCGAAGACAACGCGATG
Source organism: uncultured Candidatus Saccharibacteria bacterium (assembly GCA_964485445.1). Lineage (GTDB taxonomy): Bacteria > Patescibacteriota > Saccharimonadia > Saccharimonadales > Saccharimonadaceae > Nanosyncoccus. The sequence goes on from CAZAJJ010000006.1 coordinate 6,087, forward strand.
CTCGGAAAAGAGACTGGTGCAAAAATCAATGCTGGAACTCCAGCTGCTGGTACTTCTGCTTGGGGTTACAAGCACAATGGAACCGGTACTATGGCTGCTGCTTATAGTGCTGTTCCAGCTTCTACTTCTCCGGCTACGATTAAGGAATTCACTCCTGCTGAAGGCGCAACCGGTACTCAGAACGACGCAGTTGATTTCATGTTCAAGGCTTCTGCTAATGGCACTCAGACTCCTGATACCTATGAGGCAACCGTCGTTTTCACTGCGACTGTTAAGGATCCGAACGCCGCTGGCGACTAATTGGATAGAATTAGCAATTCGAACTACAAAATCTTCCGCCCTCTCGCAGGGGTGGAAGATTTTTATATGGTATGATAGAGATATGGAAGAAAATAAAGAATTTTACACGACGAATCAAGTTTGTGAGATTTTGAACGTGAAGAAAGCGTGGCTGAAGAAAGTCCTCAATCGAGGTTTAGTACGCGGAGTGAGGCGAGGCCGAAATCACTACCGGCTGATTAGCGCTGACCAGTTGGAGCTGGTTCGAACTTTGAAGTATTTAAGCCAGGGAGAAGGTTTTATGAAAGACCTCAAGACCTATGCTGATTTAGAACACAGAGGGAAGGCGGCGGAGGAAGTCAAGAAGGCTTTTCTGGAAACGAAGAAACGGCAGTTTTGGGAGGAATTGAAGAATTTGCAGGACGCGATTGACCATATTGAGCGAAAAATTGAGGTAATTGATAAAAATAGCTAAAATGGCAAACTGGGTACCGGGTACCCAGTTTGGTGTTTTTCTAACAGGGGTGGAGATTTGCAAAAGTGGGTACCGGGTACCCACTTTGAGGTTTTGGGCGGATTCTGAGGCATGGTTTTTGCATTAAATTTAGGTCATAATTTTGAGCTGTTTTTGAGCCTTGAATTTGGGCTTCAATAGGCCTAGACAGAGCTTTTTGGCTCGCCATTTCGGGCTGAGGATTTAGAGTCCGAGAATTTCTTTCAAATAGCGGCCGGTCGGAGTGTCGGAGCGGCGGGCGAGGTCTTCGGGAGTGCCCTCGGCGCAAACTTTTCCGCCATGCAAGCCGCCTTCAGGGCCCATGTCGATGACCCAGTCAGCAGTTTTGATGACGTGGAGATTGTGCTCAATAATAATCATAGAATTACCACCATCGACCAGACGGCCGAGAATTTCGAGAAGGCGCTTAACATCGTCGGTATGGAGACCAGTAGTCGGCTCGTCAAGGATGTAGAGAGTCTTGCCGGTGCTGCGGCGCGAGAGTTCGGTGGCGAGTTTGATGCGCTGGGCTTCCCCGCCGGAGAAAGTCGTAGCGGGCTGGCCGAGTTTGATATAGCCAAGACCGACTTCTTGGAGAGTTTTGAGTTTGGGACTGATGGACGGAATGTTGGCAAAAAACTCAGCGGCTTCGTCGATCGTCATGTCAAGGACTTCGGAAATATCTTTGCCTTTATATTTAATTTCGAGAGCTTCGCGATTGTAGCGCTTGCCGTGGCAGGTCGGGCAAGTAACATAGACGTCGGGAAGGAAGTGCATTTCGATTTTATTGACGCCGTCGCCTTGACAGGCTTCACAGCGGCCGCCTTTGATATTGAAACTGAAACGGCCGGCTTTGTAGCCGCGGACTTCGGCTTCGGGTTGGCGAGCAAAAAGTTCGCGGATTTGGTTGAAGACGCCGGTATAAGTTGCGGGGTTACTGCGAGGAGTGCGGCCGATTGGGGATTGATCAATGACAATGCACTTGTCGAGATATTCGATGCCGTCGATACGTTCGTGGTTGCCAGCGACAGTTTGGGCGCGGTGAAGACGGGCCAGCAACTCGTTAGCCAAAATGCCATTGACTAAAGTGGATTTGCCACTGCCCGAGACCCCGGAAACAACCGTCATGACTCCGAGAGGAAAACGAACGTCGATATTCTGAAGGTTGTTTTCGCGCGCCCCCACAACTACGAGGGCTTGATCCTGCTTCGGTTTGCGGCGCTTTTTTGGGACAGGAATAGTCAATTTGCCGGAAAGATATTGGCCGGTGATGGAATTATCGTTTTTCGCAACTTCTTTAGGAGTGCCGGCAGCAATGAGGTGGCCACCGTTTTTGCCGGCGCCCGGGCCGATATCAATGACATAATCGGCAGCGCGCATGGTATCTTCGTCGTGTTCAACAACTAAAACCGTATTTTTCAGGTCGCGAAGATGTTTGAGCGTAGCGATGAGCTTATCATTGTCACGCTGGTGAAGGCCGATACTAGGCTCATCGAGAACGTAGAGCACACCTTGGAGGCCGGAGCCGATTTGAGTCGCAAGGCGAATACGCTGAGCTTCCCCACCAGACAAAGTATTCGCGGCGCGGCCAAGTTCGAGATAGCCCAGGCCGACATCTTGCATAAATTGGACACGTTCGCGAATTTCCTTGAGAATCGGTTCGGCAATCAGGGCTTCGCTGGCGGAAAAATGAAGATCGTTTTTCAGAACTTCGAGAGTCGCATCGACGTCGAGATTACACATATCGACAATGTTCAGACCATGAATAGTCACGGCGAGCACGGCAGGCTTGAGGCGGGCGCCATGGCAGGTTTGGCACTCATGAACACGCATGAAACGCTCGATATCTTTCTTGACAAAATCCGAATCGGATTCACGATGGCGACGCTCAAGGGTCGGAATGACGCCTTCGTAGGTCGATTGATAAGTGGCGCCGTTGCCCCATTTGCCATGACCACCGACGGCGACTTCGTATTTTTGGTCGCCAGTACCATAAAGAATCTTCTCGATAGCTTCGTCGCTGAGTTCGCGAATCGGCGTATGGACCGAGAAGCCTTCCTTTTCGCCAACGGCGGCGAGGCGCTTGAGCCACCAAGATTCTTGGTTGATGCGATTGAACGGGCGAATGCCACCTTCAGCGATAGTCAGATTCGGGTTCAAAACTAGGCTAGGATCAATTTCCATACGCGTGCCGAGGCCGGTGCAGGTCGGGCAGGCGCCCTGAGGAGCGTTGAAGCTGAACAGGCGCGGCTCGAGCTCAGGAATCAATTCGTCAGGATGGAGTTCGCAAGCATAGCGCTGCGAGAACGTGTAAATCGTAGTGGCTGATTCCGGTGAATCAATTTTGTCTCGGCCCGCGTCGATGACGCCTGCCGTCGCAGGGTCATCGCGCTTAACCTCGGCCGAGCCTCCGGATGACCTCGCAAAATGATTCACCGAAGCAGCCGCTGCGATATTCTTCGATTCGATGGTTTTAGTATTATCATTGATTTTTAACAGTTTAATGATGCCCTGACCGAGGTCGAGCGCTTGTTCAACTGAGCCGGAGATGCGGCTGAGCAGATCAGGCGAAAGAATGAAGCGATCAACGACAAGTTCGATGTCGTGGCGGTCGTTTTTGTTCAACTCGGGGAACTCGTCAAGGTCATAAACCACGCCATCGACGCGCACGCGCGAAAAGCCTTTGGCTTGGTATTGTTCGGAAATGTGTTGGAAACTACCCTTTTTCTGGGTGACGAGAGGCGCGAGGAGCATCAACTTGCTGCCGAGAGGTAATTTCATGACTTCATTGACAATATCTTCGACGCTGCGGCGAGAAACTTCGCGATGGCAAATCGGGCAATGCGGAACGCCGACCCGAGCAAAGAGCAGACGCAAATAATCATAAACTTCGGTCACCGTGGCAACGGTGGAACGAGGGTTGCGGCTGGTGGATTTTTGGTCGATGGAAATGGCAGGAGAGAGGCCAGTGATACTATCGACGTCAGGCTTGTCCATGACACCGAGAAACATGCGGGCGTAGCTGGAAAGACTTTCGACGTAGCGACGCTGACCTTCGGCGTAAATCGTGTCAAAAGCCAGGCTCGACTTGCCGCTACCAGACAGACCAGTGATAATCACAAGCTTATCCCGAGGAATATCAACGTCGAGATCTTTGAGATTGTGTTGCCGCGCGCCGCGGACTTTGATGAAATTGTCGTCCATTAACTTGATTATTATACCGCAAAAATCCCCCGGCTGCAAGAGTTGAGGGATTATGAAAATAACCCTATACTTCCATTATAGCACACATGACTTAAAAAGTCAATGGTTATTTTTGATTTTCGTCAAGACGACTATTACTACTGCTCATATTACCAAAGAATACAAATTTTAGGCTAAAAATCAGAAGGTTGGAGGCTTTCGTACCAGAGCATAAGTTCTTCGGCGAGAAAGGCGCATTCTTCGGTGGTTTTGTTGCCCCAAGGGCGGTCGGCGGCGAGGTCTTTTTGAATACCTTGGAGTTCGGCGAGGAATTTGGGAGCCTGGCGGGCGAGGCGAGCGGTGCGATATTGTTCCCAGGTTTCGACTTCGTCGGCACTAAGACTAGTGGGGAAATTTTTGGCTTTGTAGTGCAGAAGTAATTCGGGAAGGCGAGGGTCGGCGAATTTTGGATGAAAGTTAGCCAAATCTTCGGCGGTGTTGCTGCGAACGGCGGAGCAAAGCAACTCGTCTTTTTCGGAAAGGAATTCGCCATCATAAACCGCGGACTCAGCATCGACGGGCTTAGCGAAATTCGTGCCGCGATTCTGGAAAGATTCAGCCATACGGGCGGCAAATTCGGGATGGGCGCGCAAGGCGGCGAGGTTTTTCTCGATGGTGGCTTGGTCGAGGGAAATCTTTTTCCAGCCATCGGCCTTCTCGAGGACGCCAAGCGGGGCGATGGCGGAGCAATGATTATATTGCAGGACTTTGACAATAGGAAAGAAATCGGTTGAGGCAGGTTTTTGAGAATCGGCTGAGTTTTTTTCTGGCTCGGCAGACTTTTTCGAGGACCTTGAAGGCTCGACTGAGGGTTCCTGAGACTGGACAGAAGCGCCTGAGTTCGAGGCGACCTTGGCGGATTCTGAGGACTGTTTTGAGGATTCTGACGGCTGACTGGAAGCGGCTTTTGAACCTGGAGCGGGCTTTGGATTTTGATAGCGGGCGCGACCGAACTTTTCGGCGTAAGTGCCATCTTGCTCAGCGGCGAGCAATTCATCGAGATTATAGCGTAAATCAAAAACGATAAGATTACCATTCGGACCTTCAGCGAGCGGATAGGCGACCGTGGTTTTTTCAAACTCCGAAGGATAGCGGCCGGAAGCATAGACGAAGGGCTGAGGATGGGCGAGGTTAGCGAGTTTGCGGACGGCGGGCTTTTTACGGAGTTCGAAGAGGAAATTAAAAAGTTGAGGCTGTTTCGTTTTAATCAACTTTGTAACTTCAATCAAAGCGACGACATCAGCGAGAGCGTCGTGAGCATGCTCGTGAGAGATATGATTAAGTTTAGTCAGAAGCTCAAGGCGGTTCGTCGGCTTGCCGTCGGGAGTAAAAGGCCACTCGATACCTTCGGGACGTAAAGCGCGAGTCAGACGCACGACGTCGAGCAAATCCCAGCGACTACGGCGATCTTTCCACTGCCAAGCATAAACGTCATAAAAATTGCGCCACATAGTCGCGCGGATAAATTCATCATCGAAACGGAGAGAGTTGTAGCCCATAATAATCGTCCGCGGAGTGGCGACTTCTTCGATGAAAAACTTGGCAAAATCGCGTTCGGAGAGACCGTCCTGGCGAGTGGATTGAGGGGTGATGCCGGTCACCATAATGGCAGAAGGGCTGGGAAGGGTGTCATCGGAAAGTTCAATAAGGAGATTAACCGGCTCGCCGAGAGGACGGAAATTGAGGTCAGTGCGCTGGCCGGCGAACTGCATAATACGATCGGCGCGAGGGTTGAGACCGGAAGTTTCGAGATCATAAAAATAAAAACTTTCCTGCATAACTTCATTGTAGCAGAAAGCGGGAGTTTGGGAAGGGTTACGGGGATTATGGGATTTGGCGCTTTGGGCTTTTGATTTTTGGCTGGAGATTCTAGGGTTTCAGAGTTCCAGGCTTTCGGGTTTAGATTGGAGGTTCCGGGGTTTTGGAAATTATAAGGCAAGAGAAAAGGTTCCGCCGGGAAGGTGGAACCTTGAAAGAAATGTGCGAACCTACTTAGAGTGCCGCCGAGCGGTAACTGGCGACAATTTGCCCGCCAAGGCGGCTCAGACGAAAGTATCCGCTGCGGCTGAAGGCCAGCTGGACGGCAGTCGGATGGTCGGCGAAATACTGCATGATCGCTCGGCAGAACTCGTCGATATCAATATCGCCATCCAAATCGGCGCCAGCGGATAATACGGCTTGACGCACGATCAATTCGAGCTGTTTGTCAGACGGCACGAACTTGATCGAGCCTTTGGACTTCCGGGCGGGAGACTCCAACTGAGCCTGGGCGGTAGCAAAATCTACCACAACGGCGCTGGCGGGAGTCTCAGCGAATGGGTCCGGCTGGGCCTGGATAGCTTGGACGCCGTTAGTCAAGACGCTCATGATGCCGTCCGTAGCCGTAATAAACGGACGCTCAGACAGTTTCGCCTCGGCGGCTGCGGTCTCCTGGCGACGAGCCTCGGCGAGACGCTGAGTTTCGTCTTCAACTCGAGCTGCGGCGGCGGCGCTGGCTTCCTGATACAGTTCAGTGAAGCTTTCGCCCTGAATTGGTTCGACAGCAGAGCGAGCCACGTCAATCAAATCCTGACGGGTCAGCGTTCTAGAAAAACGAACCGAGCGCTGCAGTCGGGCGCGACGAGCAGTCTCAATCGCGAAGGCGATTGCGTAGCCGAGAAGGCCGATACCAACACCGGAAAGCAGGCTGAGCATTAGACGGGCACCGCCATTGCTCCGAATGCCTCCAGCGTAAGTCATTACGACCTCCGCGGTGCATATAATTCCGAGTAACGTGTATATTACTCGGGAGTCAAACCTCGAGCCGACAAGCCCGGATTTCTTAACGACCGGGCGGAAAAACGCTACTATGCCTACCAGAAGCAGGCTAAGAATGTTAAACAGCATAAAATCCCTCCTTTTTATGCTTGCGACCCCTTGTGAGGGGTATTATAGGTTACTTTTAACTGCTGGAGGACTTCGAATCGGGCCTCCTTAATATCATTGTAGCACAGATTGATGAAAATGTCAATACCAAATCGAAGATTTTTGGTATTGCTACGGCTTACGTCAGATAGTATGTTTGACAGTAGTGATAAGGCTGCTTGAGATATTTTTGGAGGTTTGAGTATTTTTAGGTGTTTTTGAGTTTTAATGACTGGAAATGACAAGTTGATCGATGATCTCTAGAGCTGCAGCAACGCCATCGCCGGCGGCGGTGATGACTTGTTGGGGAGAGCCGAGACGAACGTCGCCAGCAGCATAGAGACCAGGAAGGAGAGTAGAATGGGGAGAAATCGTGGAGGAGTCTTGGGCAACAGATTGCGTTATTGCAGACTGAGTGGATTCTGGAGTAGGATCTTGGGTTGCAGATAGGGCGGTTTGGGGAGTGGAATCTTGAGCGGCATTTTTCCGTAAAACCGTTTGGGTAGCACTGAAGGCAATAGCCGCCCGAGCGGTGGGTCCAGTTAAAACATAGCCCCGACGATCGAGCAAAGTCAGCCCCTGCGACTGGAGTTCGGAAGCCAAAGGCTGAAGAAATTGCGTGATGGGATCACGACCAATAAAGACAAAAACACGTTCAAACTTGTTAAGCAATTCTGGAGTCGGCTCGAGATATTCGCGAACGGAGAGATTAGAGGTAGCAGAAATTTGGCGCCTAAGAGCATCGACAGCTTTGAGGTGGGAATGAGTAATCAAGGTGACGGAGTGAGCAAAGCGGGCGAGATAGAGCGCTTCCTGGGCGGCGGAATTGCCGCCGCCCACCACCGCGATATCTCGCCCGCGGCAGAACTCGGCGTCACAGAGCGCACAATAGGAAACTGGGGGCGTAATCGCGAAACTGAGAGGGCGCGGTTCGGAACCAGTGCAGACGAGGACGGAACGGGACAGGATAATTTCGTCGTCGATGGTGACTTCGAAGATGGGCACAGGGACGCTGGAGTCTAATAGCGCGGGATTTGAGGTTCTCGGAAGGCTAGGAGCGCTAGCAGTGCTGGGGCCTGATGATTCCCTGCTACTGACGAGACGAATAGCACAACATTCGCCATAGCGAATCTCGGCGCCGGCGGAGGTGGCTTGGGTTTGCATAATGCGAATGAGTTCAGAAGCGGGACCAGTGAATCCGGGGTAATTAGAGATTTCGAAAATCTTACCGAGGTCACCGCCGATGCTAAGTTTTTCGAAAGCCGCAGTTTTAAGCCCAGCACGAGCCAGATACAAAGCAGCGGAAAGCGCAGCGGGGCCGGCGCCGATGATGGCGACGTCAAGCACTAATTAGCGCCTCCGTAGTAAGCAGAATAGAGTTTGAGATAGATTTCATTGAGTTCGGCGGTAAGCTCGGCGAGTTTTTCGTCGGTAGCAATAGGCATGACAATGAATTTGAGCGGAGAATTAGTTCCACCGCAGATCTCGCGAGATTCGCCGTAAGCCAGAGAGCCGGCGATGGAAAGTTCGCGGACGCCGCCGAGTTTCATACCGACGACGCCTTGATTCCAGCCTTCGATGAGACCGGCGGAAGCATCAACTGGCGGCTTAAGGCTGGTCGGATTATCATTGTCATTGAAAGAGGAATCGAAAATCGTACCATCAGCACACCAGCCGATATAATAAGCAGAATAATTAGTATCGCCAGAGGCTAATTCCTTGCCGGCGCCGGTTTTAAGATCCTTGGTTTTGAGGCCGTCAGCATTGGCGCTAGCGGCGTTGAAGGATTTAACGTTAGATTTATACTTAGAAAAGTCACTAAAATACTTATCAGAAAGTGGTTTAGCGGCTTCTTCGAGTTCGGCGGTTTTAGCATCATATTCAGCAGTAAGTTCAGCAATTTGTTGATCATTATTAGTAGTACTGCTATTATTGCCATTCATAACAATCAGCATATAGGCGATCATACTAGAGCCGAGTAGTAGTATGGCGACGACGATAATCAGAATGCGAGTCCAGATGCTAGTTTTTGACGATTCAGTAGGCATATTCCTCCTTAAATAATCTGCGCGCCAACATGGGCGACAGATGAATTAACTTTTTCTATTATAGCAGAGATTTCGGCGGTAGTTAAGGTTTTCATGGGATTAGAGAAGCGGACGCGGAAGGAAAGATTCTTGGTCGGGGCGTCGGGAGTGGATTGATAAACCGAAAGCGGGGTAATCGTGAAACTAAGCGACTCGGAAGAGAAAACCTGTTCAAGGGTAGTGTCGAGACGACCAAAGCTGGCGTCGGCAGCGACCTGGAAAGTGAAATCGCGTTCGACGTAAGGAAACTTAGAAATCTGAACATCAATTTGGAAGGAACGCGGAGCGTCCAGCAAAGGCTCGATATTAATCTCGGCGCCAGAAATAGGAGAATCAAGTTTGAAGCGAGTGAGCACGGACTTCTGGAATTCACCAAAAACGCCGATAACGCGGTCGCCGAGAAGCAGCTCAGCGGAGCGCCCCGGTTCAAGATAAGGATGATGCTCGGCGGAAGTCGCGGAGAGAGCTTGGTAACTCACGGGAATTTTCAAGTCGCGGAAGAGAGCGAGAACTAGAGCCTTGAGATAATAAAAATCATGCAAATCAACAAGGCCAAGGTGATTTTTCAAAATCGGAGTTTGTTCAGAACTGAGCCCGGCGTCGCGACGAGAGACTTGATTAATTTCATAAAGAGTAAAATCGAAAAAACCGGCTTTGAGGTTTTCGCGAACCTTATCAAGGAGGCTAGGAACGATCTCGGGGCGGAAATATTCGAGTTCGGGAGAAATGGAATTGACAATAGCGTAACAATTATCTGGAGATTTATTAACCTTCTCAATTAAACTACGACTAACAAAGGAATAAGTAATCAACTCATGCAAACCGAGACGGAAGGAAAGAATTTCGCGCAGTTCGGATTTGAGTTGGAAAATCGGGTCGATTTCGGACTCGACAAAAGACTTAGTCGGAAGAGAAAGCGGAATGTTATCAAAACCACGGAGACGACCGACTTCTTCGATCAGATCCTCGGGGATATGAATGTCGGTGCGCCACTCGGGAACGAGGACGGAAAGTTTATCTCCTGCCGCAGTTTTAACCTTAAAGCCAACATTCTCAAGAGTTTTAGTAATCTCAGCCGCAGAATACTTAGTGCCGAGAAGTTGATTCAATTTATCTGTTGTAATTTTGACAACGTTTTCTGCGGATTGGTCAAGCCATTCATCGACGACAGTGAGCGGCTGAACACCGAGATCCTCTGCAGCGGCCCCTAAAACTGCGCCGGTCGGAGCAGCGGGAAGACCCTTGGTAAAGCGCGTGATGGCTTCGGAAAAAATACCATGAGCCATTTGAGTTTTACGGAGGTGATAAAGCGAAAAAGTGGCGCTCTCGAGGACGATGCGGCGAGTACTGGCATCGACTTCAGTATTCTTACCGCCCATAGCGCCGGCCAGAGCAATTGGAATATTATTCGAAGTAATAAGAATATCGTCGGAAATGCATTGAATCATTTTATCGTCGAGAAGTTGAAGTTCTTCCCCATCTCGAGCTGCGCGGACAATAATTTGAGGCTTCTCACTACCGCCGACGGCGACGAGTTTGTCATAATCGAAAGCGTGGAGCGGCTGGCCAGTTTCGAGCATGAGCAGATTCGTCAGATCAACGATCGGATCGATGGCACGCATGCCAGATTTAGCAAGAAAGACGGCGTCGGGAGTGAGATATTTACTAGGCTGATTGTCGGGCAAATCGAAAACCATGCAAGAGTAGCGCGGGCAAAGCGCGGAATCGGTAATTTTAACAGAAAGCGGACAGATGTCGGAAGTTTGATTAGGAAGCAGTGCAAAATGAGTAAAAATCTCAGGCTCAGAAAAATCGAGATCGAAAATACCGGCGACTTCGCGAGCAAAACCGATCAAGCCAAAACAATCAGGGCGATGAGTCAAGGATTTATTCTCGACGTCAATAATAATATCGTTCAAATCGAATTTGTCTGCGAAACTATCACCAGGGCGCGCGAACTTTGGATCGATTTCGGCGATGCTTTTATGTTCGTGGTCAAAACCAAGTTCGTCGGCGCCAGCCAACATACCATTAGACTCGTAGCCACGCAATTTGCGGACGCCAAGTTTGAAATTTTCGTTGCCGTAAGTTTCAGGAACGATGCTGCCAGGAGCGATCCAGACGGCAAGCATGCCGGCATGGACATTAGGAGCGCCGCAAACAACTTGAATCAAACCATCGTCACCAGCGAGATCACGACGCTCCGCTCCGGCGTCGATGCGACAGAGATGGAGATGAGTATCAGGAATCGGCTCACAGGTCGCAACTTTAACAATGTAAATTCCCTGGTAGCGCGGGGCGAGATCAATAACTTCTTCAATTTCGACAAGGCGCGAACCGATGCGATCGATTAGTTCTTGGTCAGATATTGAGGAAGGTAATTTAGCGTAATTTTTAACTTTATTGAGAGATATTTTCATAGAATCGAGGTTTCCTATTGACTTTTTTGATTATCTGTGCTATAATGAAAAGTTAGAGCATATTTCTTTCGAAAATTGGATTTGGGCTGACCTATAGAGATTTTCCCGTACTGGTTCATAGAAATTTCTCCAAAAAACTGAGTTTGCCGGATTCGAAGTAGCGGACGTCACTGAGACCGTATTTCAAAAGCGCCAAGCGGTCAATACCGCCACCCCAGGCAAAACCGCGATAAACTTCGGGGTCGATGTTGGCCATTTTAAGGACGTTGGGATGAATCATGCCGCAGCCGCCCATTTCGAGCCAACCTTTGCCACCCAGAGAAGCAGGTTTTTCAATGAGAAATTCAGCAGAAGGCTCAGTGAAGGGAAAATAACCAGGTTGAGTTTTCAAGTTGAGTTTTTCGCCATAGTAGGCCTCGAAGAAATGTTTGAGAATGCCAAAAAGTTGGCCCATATTAGCATCGCGGGAGACAAAAACGCCTTCACACTGATAGAAAGTGTGCTCGTGAGTAGCGTCGGCATCTTCGTTGCGGAAAACACGGCCAGGAACGACGACGGCGATTTGACCGGATTCTTCAAGACGATGAGCGTATTTTTTGAGAGCGCGATGTTGCATGGTTGAGGTATGGGCAGGAGGAATGAAGCCTTCGGCGGTGCGAAAAGTATCATAGCCATCGCGCGCGGGATGTTCTTTTGGAAAGTTCAAACTATCGAACATATGGAACTCATCATCGAGTTGGACCGATTCGATGACGTCAAAGCCCATATTGGCATAAATATGAACGACACGCTCAAGTTCGTCCATGAGAGGATGCTTAGTTCCCTGCGGGAGGCGAGGAAGAGGTTCGTTCGGGGCGGCGGGAGCGGAAATGTCGAGTGACTCAACGACGGCGTCGGCAGCAAATTGTTGAGCAGCCTCAAGAGCCGCGAGGATTTTTTGTTTCTTAGCGTTCATGCTGCGACCAAATTCTCCGCGCTCAGTGGCAGGCAAAGTTTTGATCTTGGCGTATTCTGAGTTAAGGGCTTTTAGCTCAGCTTTCAACTTCTCTATTTCTGACATATATACATTATAGCATATTATGTATTATCTAGAGGCGAAGTCTCGAGAAGAAGTAGGAATAGAAATAGCAATAGTAAATTAGATAACAATGATACAAATCAAGGAGATGATAGCAAGAACAATTAAGACAATCCAAACCCAACCAAAGCGATGTGTTTTTTTCGTGGCCCGATTGCCATCACGTTCGTCATACTCGTCGTCATAATCCTGTAGGCTGACCGCGCGATTACGTAGATCGCTGGAAATGCGGCGGTTAATTTCTGAACCGTGTTCAGTGTCTTTAGATACCATAATGCCCATAACAATTCCTTCTGTCGCTTTTATGCTTAATATTTTACTTTTCAATTGTAACACAAGTGTGATATAATGGAATGAATATTAGTGTAAGGAGGTTATTTAAAAATGGCAAGTCCCAAGCCAAGTAAAGACCAGAAGGCGAAAAAGCCTGCTGAGAAACCTGAAAAGAAAGCAGTTGTTGAAACCACTTCTGCCGTAGTGGCCAACGATGAACCTTCGTTGAAGGGCTTTTTTGCGCGCAAATGCGACAAAGATGAAAACGTGATGACGATTTTCAAGACTCCAAAGATTTGGGGAGCTTTGATCGGTGAGGCGATCGGCACGATGTTAATCACGATGTTAATGCTGACGTTGGGCGTGCAGCCGCTTTATTTTGTTTTAGCAACTGTCGGTGTTTATGTTGCAGTGGTGGCACTCTCGGGCGCACATCTTAATCCATTAATTACAGCAGGGATGATGGCGACGCGACGAGTTTCGGCGATTCGAGGCGTTTTATATATGCTGGCGCAAGTGCTCGGTGCGTGGGTTGGCTTGATTATCGTAAATTCGTTCCGAATTGGTAGCGGTTCATCGTATGAATTGCCGATGATGGTAGAAATTGCCGGTGAAAGCTTCTGGATGGTGGCGCTAGTCGAGTTGATGGGTGCGATGATCTTAGCATTTTGTTTTGCTCGTGCAATCCGCTATGCCCGCAGAAGCCCTTTGGCTTTTGGCATGACGATTGCTAGTGCAGTGACTTTGATTACGATTTTTGGAATTGTGATCACTCAAAGTTACTTCGGCTTCACTGGAACTGCGTTCATGTATAATCCGGCGATTGCTTTGATGTATCAAATTCTGCCAACTGCAGTAGATGGACTCGGTGAGTTTGCCAGCCTAGCTGGAATGGCCTTGGCAGGTTATGTAATCTTCCCAGTGATCGGCGGGATTCTCGGATTCTTCATTTCTGAACTTGCAACTCGCTTGGCTGGTAAGGGTTACGGCTATACTGATTATGACTGCGAGCAAGAAGGTTAGACTCAGTTAGCATTCACGAAATAGCGCTTTTGGTTTCCAAAGGTGCTATTTTTGTGCTATAATAAGAATTGTATGAAGAAATCCCTGCAGAGACGTGGCGTTCCAGCAATAGTGCGACTGCTTTTAGCGGTGATTTTTCTGGTGGGAGTTTCAATCTTCTGCACCTGGTTTATTCTGTGGCGACAGCAGATGGCTGATACGACGAAAACTTGGGAGTTTATTAACGAAAATCCGCGAATATTTTGGTATAGTAGTTTGCTGATTTTTCTGATGGTTGCAGCGGTGTCGGCGGCAGTTTGGGGTGTGTTTTTAGGATCGGGGATTTGTTTCGGGATTTTTAGCGTTATAACTTATATTCATATGCAAAAATTTCAGTTTCGGGCGGCGCCGCTGTTACCGGAAGATTTTGCGATGGCCGACCAGGCGGGAGGACTGATAAACTTCGTGGATATTTGGGGGATTGTACGGTTAGTAGTGGGAGTAATATTTATTATTGTAGGGGCGATCTTCTTAGAATACAGCGCACGGCGGATTTTCGGGCGAAAAAATATTAAACAACTGCCGTGGTGGGAACGTTTTTCGATGATTCCGAGGGTGAGTTTGACACTAGTAGCGCTGGTGGGATTTATCTTAGCGGCGGATCCGATTGTGCGACGAAATGAGGAGACGGCTTTCGGGATTCCGTGGCTAGGAGTTGAGTTTGAGGCTTGGAATCAAACTTCAAATTATGAATGGAATGGCTTCGTGATTGGTTTTCTATATAATTTAGGGCGAGCAAGTGTTGATGAACCAAAAGACTATAATGAAGAGCGGATTGCAGAGATAGCTAAGCATTATCAAGCAAAAAAGGAGGAGGACGACGCTAATAGAGAAGACCTAGATAAAGTAGTTGATAATTTGATTATTATTTTGGACGAAACTTTTTATGATCCGGAACTTTTGGATAAATATTATCCACACACTGGCGGGGATCCGCTGCCAAATCTACGAGAAATTTTTAAGAAATATCCGAGTGGGTATATGTACTCACCGGAGTATGGCGGAGGCACGGCGAATGTTGAGTTTGAAGTGATGACGGGATTGTCAAATTATTGGGCGAATACAACGCCATATGTAGAAATAGTGCCAAAACTGACAGGACTAACTAGCGCAGTAAGCATTGCAAAAGATGCAGGATTTAAGGCGACAGCAATTCATGCTAGTAATGGTTCAATGTATAAGCGGAATTTAGTATATCCGAAGTTGGGGTATGATGTGTTTTACGATAGCTCAACAATGAAACATACAGATCGCGAAAATGGGATTTCTTGGTATATTTCTGATGAGGCAGTATATAAGGAAATTTTAGATGTACTGAAGGAAGATGACGATAAAAAGATGATTGGTGTGGCAACGATGCAAAATCATACGCCGTATATTACGGCGTGGTATGAGGATATTCAGTTTTGGGTGTCAAGCGAAAAATATCGTGATGATTTGCTGTATAATATTCAAAGTTTGCATAACTCGGATAAATATTTGGGTGAGTTTTTGGCGGAATTAGACAAGTTGGAAGAAAAGACGGCAGTACTATGGTTCGGGGATCATGCGGCAGCGCTGCTCGATGACTATATCTTGTCGGATGATAAAAGCGAACGTGATTTGGCGCATTTGACTCCATTCTTTATTTATACAAACTTTGATACGGAAGGACTCTTCACAGAGGAGGAGGTGAAGAAAATGAATGCGGAGACTGGTTTTACTTTACCGACTAAGGGTGTAGATTTGCCAATTACTTCGCCGAATTGTTTGTCGAATGAATTATATGATATTTTGGGGATCAAAAAGCCGAGTTTATATTATTTGGTGAGCGAGGTATGCGCTGAGACGCCAATTTTGACACGAGCGTACTACGAGAGTGGGATTGCAGGAGAGGTTTCCGAAGCGCTAAAGGATTACGAGTTGGTAAATTATGATATATTGAATGGAAAATACTATTGGCCAGAAAAATAGAGAGTGGATGAAGGGGCTAGTGGCGATTGCGAAAAATACGCGTTTATTAGCCCTTAGGGAAAAGCGGGGACTCGGGAGGAGTAATGGTTTCAGTAGTGGTAAAGATCGTGAGAATACGATTAGCGGTGTCAGGGAGGAATGGCACAAGGAGCTGCGCAGCTAGTAGCATTTCATGCACGAGACCGCCAAGCACTTCGACAACCTCAGCGGTGCGACCTTGCTTGGCTAATTCCCAAGGTTTGGCTTGGTCAATAGATTTATTGAGAGCTTGAATACGAGTCCAGGCGAAATCGAAGGCCTTGGAGAATTCAAAATTTCCCATTAGGCTTAAATATTCAGGTGGAAAAAGCGAACTTTTGAGGCTAGAGGGAGTAAATTCAGATTCACCAGGCTCAAATTCGGTTTTTTGAAGTTCGTTTTTGGATCTCAAATCCGATTGCGATGAAAGGCTCTCGAGCGGAATTCCGGCAATGTGGTTTTTCGAACAGAGAGTCGCGAGGCGTTGAACAAGGTTGCCAAGATCATTGGCTAGTTCATTAGCGTAGGCTTGATCGAATTTATCATAAGTAAAATCGGAATCAAGAAAGGTATCGACGTGGCGAAGGAAAAAGTAGCGAAAAGCTTCGACGCCATGGCGATCAATGATTTCAAGGGGATTCACGACATTGCCAAGGCTTTTGCTCATTTTCTGACCACTAGAGAGAATGTGACCATGGACGACTAAGCGCTCAGGTAGAGGCAGTCCGAGGCCGAGCAAAATGGCTGGCCAAGTGATGGCATGAAAACGAAGAATATCCTTGCCAATGAATTGAGCAGTGGCGGGCCAAAAATCACTAATATCTTGGTCGGGATAGCCGAGAATAGTAATATAATTCGAAAGAGCGTCAAGCCAGACATACATAACTTGAGAATCATCGCCAGGAACTGGGACACCCCAACTGAGACTACCTTTTGGGCGGGAAATGGAAATATCAGGAGTATCTTCGAGTAATTTGAGGATTTCGCGTTTGCGGAACTCGGGGAGAATCTGCAGATCGTCGTTTTCGATATGACGCTTAATTTCTGATTTAAAATCGGAAATACGCAAATAATAATTTTTTTCGGAAAGATGAATATAGGGCTTTTGATGATCAGGGCAGACGCCGTGATTCTCAGTGTATTCTTTTTCAGTGACAAAGTTCTCACAGCCTTCGCAGTACCAACCATCATATTCAGCGGAATAAATATGAGGTTCGAGTTTTTGCCAAATGGCTTGGCAACGGCGCATGTGGTCGGGATTAGTGGTGCGAATCGTGTCGGTATAACTGACATTTAGTTTATTGATAAAATCCTGGAAGACTTGGGAATTTTGAGCGGCGTAAGTTTCGACGCTGAGATGATTTTTGAGAGCGGAACTAAAAACCTTGTTGCCATGCTCGTCAGTACCGACTTGGAAGCGAACTTCGTCGCCGAGACCGCGACGGAAACGCGCGTAAGCATCCGCTTGCAAATAATCAATGGCGTGACCAATATGGGGGACGCCATTGACATAAGGAATTGCAGTACAAATATAGACTTTGGACATATATATATTATAGCACGTCTATTCGACGGAGCAAACAAAACCGCTATTTTCGAGGTGAGCTCGAACGTCGTCCATAGAAAGCGAAGGGTTATTGTCGGTGCTACCGTAAAGAAGGATTTGCGCATCAGAGTCGGAGAAGCTGCTGTCGCTAGATTCAATATCGGCAACGAAGTTAGTGCCTTCACTACTGAATTTAATCGCGAAAGAATTGCCGATTGTAGAAATCAGCGCAGCGTTCAACTCATTGAATTTGTTCTGGGCATATTCAACGTCAGCCGTAGTATTATAAGTAGTGCTATAATCGGAAACGAGCGAGGAGAGTTTGCCATCAACATAGCCGGCTAGAATACTACGATTGCCGCTGACCTGATAATAGTTGTCGATAAATTGGCCAAAATCGGTAGTTTGGGTGCAGGTAAGCATTTCCAATTTTCCTTTTGAGGTCTCGCCAGAAGTATCAGGCATATAGATAATCTTAGGATTATCGACGGCTTGGCGCCAAAGAATGATAAAGATGATCATGAGAACTGTCATGAGCGCAGCTACGCCACCGAGAATAATCGTCAAGATGCTAGAGTTGTTCCCAGTTTTGACGACTGGCGACTTAGGTAAATTGAATTTAGATTTTGAAGCCTTGGAGCCAGTAGGGGTGGCGCTAGGATTAACCGGAGGGAGAGCAGGACCGTTTTGAGAATTCGACGTAGCAGTCGAATCAGCCTTGGCAGGTTCGGGACCGCTGAGATTTTGAGCAAAAGGATTATAAGGCATAGTAGGCGCAACTTCGGGGGCCGGCATAGGTCCGCCAGAAAAACCAGCCACGGGAGCAGATTCCGGCATAGCGCTAGGAGTGGTTTCCGGGACGCCGGGAGCCGCAAAATTATTCATCGGGTCATTACTCATAGCAGGAGCGCCAAAGGCAGCCGGATCGGAATTTAGCGGCGGGACTGAAGTCACACTACCAATCGAACCAGGAACGGGAGCAGCCGGAACGAGCGGTTCGTCGATCGGCGGAGTCATAACAGCCTCAGGTTGGCCGATTTGGTCGAGGCCTAAGATATCCGAATTATTACTGGCGGCAAGTCCAGCAGAAGTGAGATTATCCTCAGCCGAGGCCATGCTATCAGCCATAGAAAGCCCTGATCCCGCAGGACCATTCTGCCCATCCATGCCCGGCATGGGTGAGTTACTTAATGGATTATTGTTTTCAGGATTCATGATGCCTCCCTTTTTGCCTGATTTCGCTGTTTAATGTTAATGCCTTATATTGTTCTTATTTTAACGCCTGAGCGAGAGTTTGGCAAGAGTTTATTTTATAAAGAGATGCGAGTTTAGCAAGAATGGAGAGTTTTAGTGAAAATGGAGTTTTAGTGAAAATGGAGTTTAAGCGAGAGTAGGTTTCAGGCTAGATCGGAAGCTTAAGTAAAATCGAGGACTTTCGTGCTATATTTGCATCTGTATTAGAACGAGGCGAAGCTTATTCTTTGGCAAGGGCAAAATTTAGGTTGAGGATTCAGCGAGATCGGAGACCTGAAAAAGCGCTTGCCAGTCAGACAACTCCAGATCGCCAGGGCGAGCATCGGGATCGAGGTTCAGCCCAGCGAAGATCCCCTGCCAGTCGGTTTTTGAGCAGGACGTGCCAGCAGCGAGATTATGGATTAGTTTTTTGCGGGGACTGGAGAAGCCGATCTTGATAAGTTTAAAGACTGAGTCGGGAATGAGGGGGGCGGAGAGAGGGTCGAGAATGAGGACTTCGCTATCAACTTTAGGAGGTGGAACGAACTCCGCCCCCCGCACGACGGGGCCGAGCTCCACGGCCGCACGGTTTTGCACTGTGAGCGAGAGCAGGGTATGATGGCCCGGAGCAGCCGCAATGCGCTCAGCCACTTCTTTTTGGACCAATAAGACAATCCGCTGGGGAGCGAAGGCCCCGTCAAAAATTAATTTATGAATAATAGGCGAGGTAATGTAGTAAGGAATATTTCCAGCGACAACATAGTTCGAGGTTTTTGCGAGGCCAGAAATATCAGTTTGCAAAACGTCACCATGAATGACTTGGAGATTTTTGCCAGGGAAAGAGCCCGGCAAATTATGGGCTAGTTTTTCATCAAATTCAATAGCGATAACCCGAGAGAAACGCTTAAGCAAACTAGAAGTGAGTGTGCCAAGACCGGGTCCAATTTCAATACAAAGAGTATCAGAGTCAGCGGGCGCGGCGGCAAGATCGGCGATTTCGTCGAGGATGGCGCGATTTTTGAGCCAATGCTGGCCGAGGGATTTATTGTTTTTCACTGGTTAGTACCAACCCTTGGCTTGCTTGAAACTGAGGGCTTGTTGCCAACCGCCATAACGCCCCTTGACATAGGAATCCATCCAACGAAGTTGAGTGAGCGGGTTCGTCTTCCAGTCGGCACCGGCGCTGGCCATTTTGCTGCCCGGGAGAGCCTGAGGAATACCATAAGCGCCAGAGTGTGGGTTTTCGGCATCAACGCGACAGCCAGATTCGTGATAAATAATATAGAGAGCGGCTTCAAGGTCGGCGTCAGGAACACCGATTTCGCGGAGCCAGCCGGCACAGACTTCTTGGCCAGGCGGAATGGAAAGTTTGGCGCCAACTACGACGATTTCGGGAACAGGCTCAAGTTTGACTTCTTCAAGCACGAGCGTGCGAGAAACTTCGACGTTATTATCAAAGAGAACTTCATAGACACTGCTCTTGCGGCCATCGGTACCGACTTGTTCGAGGCGAGTTTCACCTTTGGCAAGGTTATAATCGTAGCGAGTTTCGGTAGGATAAGGGATCGATTCCTCAAAGGTAATCGTCCGACCGCCGTTACGCTCAACGCGAAAAGCGGAAACCGCCCCGGCTTCAAGGAAGTTTTGGTTCATGATGGGAGTGATTTCGTCGCCATCATATATTGTCAAGCCAGCCTCAACGGCCACTTGGCGCGGATCGAAACTGGCGCTCATAACGTAACGCTTTTTAGAGCCGTCAATTACGACAGCCGGGCGGGCGCGATGAATGTTAATATGATATTCTTCACCGGCAACCGGAGTCTCCAATCCAGGATCAACGATATCGGAAGCATTAACCGAAATTCCGGCACGATCAAGCACTTCCTGAACCGTAGAGGCGGAAGTTTTGACCGTGAGAACTGAGTCTTCGTCATAAATTGTCACAAAATGCGAGCCCCCATCGCTATTTTCATCATCAGCGAAGGCAGCATCATTATGCACGATGGCTTGGAATGACAACAAAATAGCTATCATTGCCGCCAAAAGCGCACAACAAAAATCTCGTACTTTGTATTGCAATTTAATCATTGCATAACCATTATAGCAAAGACTGCGAAAATTGTCAAGTTTTTTTGCAGAAATTTTAATGCTTAACAGAGGTAGAGACGGGGAAATCAGGCACTAGGATTACTGAAAAACTAAGAAAATCAGGGGGGTAAATTAGGGTAAATGAAGGCAAATGAGAGGGGCATTGAGAAAAAAATGAGAAAATAGGGGAGATTTCGGGAAAAATGAGGCGATTTGGTCTAGAATTTGAGAGCCGATAATTCCCTGGCTGGCTGAGAACATTGAACGAAAACTCGAGACTAGTGATATCATTTGAGATCCGAGAGGTTCGAAGTCAGCCCTCATAAACTGGGACATCTTCGGGAAAAGGGTCGAAACCTGAGCCGGAACCGCCAAATTCGCCGTCGGGATCACCGCCGAGAATACCGAAATCAGGGCCGGAACCGGGAGAAATGAAATCAACGTCAGAGACGGTTTGATCGGCGTCGTAGGCACCAGATTCACCAAAACTGCCAGAGCCGTAAGGATTATAGCCGATTTCGAGGAGGAATTGGGAAGGTGTATTGTAATTCCGGCCACTAAAAGTGTAGCGCGAGCCGGCGAAAGTAAGGTAAAGATTTTGCATGGCGCGAGTCATGCCGACGTAGGCGAGGCGACGTTCCTCTTCGAGAGTCTCCTCGGATTCACCGCAACGACTGCTGGGAAAGAGACCCTCCTCGAGGCCGACCATGAAGACGATCGGGAATTCAAGACCCTTGGCGGCATGGAGGGTCATGAGAGTAACTGAGTCGGAAGAATTAGACTCATCGGCAGAACTGAGCAGCGAAGCGTCAGCGAGGAATTCGTCGAGCGATTCATAAACGCTGGCATTGCTGGCAAGAACTTCGAGGTTTTGCATGCGCTCGTCGCCGTCGGGCGTACCGCTATGAACGAGGCTGGCGAAATCGAAATATTTGACGACCTGTTCAATAAGTTCAGCAGGGGTGATTTCGAGAGAAGTGCTGGAAGATTCAGCGGAAGCATCCAAGTCGGCAGACCGCTCGGCCGGCGCTTGGAGGTCGGCGGGAAAATTAATGACGAAATCATCAGAAGCGGAAGAAGCGTCGGAGGCGACAGAGCTAGCCTCAGCAGGCTCAGTAGCTTGGGCTGATTCAATGGAAACTGACTGCGACGATTCCAAGGCCGCTATGGTCGCAGGCGTTTTCACAGATTTCGGAGATTTGAAAGCTTCTGCGGGTTCTGGCGCTTCGGAAAGTTGCTGGCGAGGGACTTTCGGACCGTAGGTTTCGAGAAAGTTGGCCAGACGGGAGACGGAAGTCTTGGCGCGGCCGGAAAGCGCGGTGGCTGCTTCACTGAAACTAGCGTCGGGATGAAGATTAAAATAGGCGAAGATTTTTTCGAGCGAGGCTTGACCGACGCCAGAGAGGACATTTTTCGTAATGCGTTCGAAACTAACACGGTCGTGGGGATTAACGAGTAATTTCAAAATCGCGAGAACATCCTTGACTTCTTTGCGGTCATAAAAACGGACGCCACCGATGATTTTATAAGGAATACGCTGGTTAATGAAGGATTTTTCGAAGGCGGAGGACTGAGCATTGGTGCGATAAAGAACAGCAAAATCGCTAAAAGGATGCTGCGGGTGATTACGGAGGATTTCGTGGGCAACGTAGTTAGCTTCGCCGGTTTCATCGGCTAGACCTTCGATGATAACGGGGTCACCTTTGCCAGCTTCAGTGAAGAGGGTTTTCTCGCTGCGTTGTTTGTTGAAATTGATGATTTTTTGGGAAGCGGAAAGAATGTTGCCGGTGCTGCGATAGTTTTGTTCGAGTTTGATAACTTTTGCGCCGGGGAAATCTTTTTCGAAATTGAGGATGTTAGTAAAATCGGCGCCGCGCCAGGAATAAATCGACTGCCAGTCATCTCCGACGACGCAGATATTCTGATCGGAATTGACGAGGAATTTGACGAGTTGGTATTGAACGGCATTCGTGTCCTGATACTCATCGATCAGAATATGGCGAAAACGATTTTGCCATTTGGCGCGGACGACGGCGTTTTCGCGGAAAAGACGGGCGGTGCGAGTGAGCAAGTCATCGAAATCAAGGGCGGAAGCGGCGGCTTTTTCGCGCTCATAAAGAGCGAAAACATCGGCGGCTTGTTTTTGGTTCGGGTAGAGGGCTTCGGACTTAGCGGCTTCGGGAGTGATGCCAGCGGTTTGCCAACTGGAGATCATGGAATGAGCAAATTTAGGAGTGAAACGCTTATCGCTAGTCATTTTTTCGGTGCGGATAATGCGACGAATCAGGGCGAGTTGGTCATCGGAATCGTAGATCGTGAAATTGCGGTCAAGACCAGCCGCGTCGGCTTCAATGCGCAAAATACGAACACAAATACTGTGGAAAGTTCCCATGTAGGGCATGAAGGAACGAGGTGGGGTGTCGGAAAAAGTGGCCGGAGATTCACCAAGGACGGCGGAAAAACTAGAGGTTTTCAACTCAAGGTCCTGGCGGCCGATAGCGTTTTCGCGTTGCTGAGCAAGGAGACGCCAGAGGCGCGTACGCATTTCAGTGGCGGCTTTGTTAGTAAAAGTAACGGCGAGAATTTGGCCAGGGCGAACGCCATGAAGAATGAGATTAGCAATGCGATGAGTTAAGACTTTGGTTTTGCCGGAACCAGCGCCAGCTAAGATAAGCAGAGGACCCTCAAGGGTTTCGACGGCTTCGCGCTGAGCGGGATTAAGACCTCCTAAAATTGTATCCATTCTGCCATTATAGCACGAACGGGACAGGGAGGATAGGGCGATTCTGGAATGAAAACGCGGGGGATTCTGGGGTGAAACCGCGGGGAGATATATTATATACTAATTATCGTCGATGAGGCGCTCGTTGTAGCGGAGGCGGGAGGCGGAGTGGCGGGCGGTGTAGCGGCGGCGACGCAAGGTGATGAGATGGAAAGCAACGCCGAGCTGGGCGGCGGTAATAACGGCAGAGACACCGAACATGGCCGAAGGGCCGAATTCGTAAGTGAGACCGCAGATGAGGATGCCGAGAGCTTCGCCGAGATAAGACATGACGTATTTGATAGTGCTGTAACTGAATTGATGGCGATTATCAACTAGATTGATATAATGACCGTCGGTTACATCTTCGTAGGCCGTGGAAATGAGGATTGACCAGGTCATGGCGAGGAGCGAGAGAAAGGGGTCACTAGAGAAGACAACTATCACATAAGAAAGGAGACGGAGACCAAATTTAAGAGTAAGGGTCAGGTAATCATTTTTGGGAGTGAAATATTTCAGAGCGACAATGCCGACAACGTCGGAAAGCAGGCCGACGACGAGGAGGTAGTTCGTGGCGGTGCTAGCAGAGAGGCTGAGGAAGTTCGTCAGAACGAGCATTTTGAGGCCAAGAGCGGCAGCGAAGGATGTAGCAGCGAGAAAAGCGTAGAGCATATACCAACACTGGAGACGGCTGCTGAGGATATATTTCAGGACAGGAAGGCAGTTTGAGGTGGCGTTTGAAGTAGGGCGAATCTGGAGGCTGAAAAGTATAAGCAGGGCAGGCATGAGGAAGGTGGCAGAGATCCAGAGGCAGTGATTATAATCAAGAGTAATACCGAAAAAGCTCCAGCCAATTAAGATACCACCAACAAGGATACCGAGGTCGCGAAAGAGATATTCAACGAGCTTGCGGCGACTGTAGGCTTTGTTGCTTTTGAGGATGGTAGTGATAAGAGGATAAACGCTAGTGACGATCAGGCAACTGGTTAAAATATCAATGATTATGCAGCCGTCAATAAGAAATTTGTTGCCACTGGCGTCGAGAGAAAGGAGAAAAAGGAGGTCAAGGGCTTTGCAAATCAGCACAATAAGCATAAAGTTTTGCAAGTGGCGAGGTTTGAGGTAGCGACCGACCAAGATGACACCGAAGGCGCTAAGAAAGATACCGAGACTAGTAATAGTGCTGACATCTTGGGCGGAAAAACCATTGTCTTCGAGCCAAAGTTGTCGGAAATTTTCCCAAAGTCCGACGGAAACGCTGAAAAAAGCCAACATGACCAGAATTTTGAACTCTAACTTCTGGGCGCGAGAGGGAGTTTTCTTGGGGATTTTGTGACGCATGCGGACAAAAAACATTGCTTTTGATTAACCTTTGGATTTATTTTAGCATAAAGTGAATGAGTTGGGAGGAAAATTCGGACGGGTAAGGCTGACGATTCAGGATTTACTAGAGGTTTTGAGGCAATTTTTCGGAAAATGGGAGATGTTATGATTTTTCTATTGACTTTTTATGAAAAGTGTGATACAATGGAGAGATAGGGCTATGTGCTTGACTCTGAAATGACAGGGGGCGGGCGGAAATAGCAGAACTTTAAAAGGGAAATAGCAGAACTTTAAAAGCTGATTAGTCAAATTGTCGCAGGGTAAGAGCGGGGGATTCTTATCCTGCGATAAGTGCAGAGAATTCTGAGGAGGTGCATAAAAATTATGCAGAAAAAACATTATGAAATCACTCACCTTAGTAACGAGAAGTTAATTTCTTCGTATGAAGAAATTATGGCTGCAGCCATGGCACAAGTCGAAGATTCGGTATGCAGGTATCGTTATCTTTTGCCCAGGGGCTGGAGATGCATCATCAAAATCAAGGGAGCAGACCGCACGGTTGCGCACTTGGATCTGCAGTCAAACCAGGGCGGCGGAAGTTTCGCCGAAGTAAAAATGAAAACCTTGGAAGATTGGCAAATTGCGGCGACGGGGTGCCATAATTTAGGTTTTATTCGGGAATTAATCAATAGGTCGCCACATCGGGAAGCGGAACGCGCTCAGGAAATCCTGAAAGTGTTCAGCCTGGAGGAACTGAGAAAGATCCATCACGAGTGGCTACGAGATAATTTCGAATATACGAATTATTACGGTGGGATTAATGTTTATTATGATGAGCTTTCGGCAAAGTTGAGCTCTGCCGATCAACCAGAGAGAGGATTAATCCAGATCGCGTTCAGCGGGGCAAGCCAGGAGCAGGATACGATGTTCGCTGTGAGAGTGCTGTGGAGCATTCAGGAAGCGATGGTGCGGACGCTGACACGGAGTCAGTTTTGGTTCAATCTGCGGGAGCTGGAAGAAATTCCTAACGTAAAGTTTTGGTTAGATAATTTCGGAATCGAGGAGGCGGTGAGGAGATTTTAGAACGAGAGGAATACAGGTATAAAACTGAATACGGGACGTTGATTGACTCGTTCATGCCGCATCTGCCGAGGATAATCATCGATCGGCCGATACATTCGGAGAGGCGGATGGAAGAGGCGGAACTGCTTAAGGAATATGAGCGGATTTACGACGAAATTTTGAGCGACTAATCAGTAAAAATATGGGAGCGCTTAGGCGCTCCTGATTTTTTATGTGACGGTTATGCTAGAAGAGATAGGGGTTTTAAGGTAGAATTATAGGTAATAAATTGGAGTGATTATGAATAAAATAAAGAACTATGCTTTTATCGACGGGAATAATTTGTATCTCGGAGCAAAATCACAAGGTATAAAAATAGATTATCGCAAACTAAGGCTCTATCTCACGCATAAATTTAATGTGGCAAAAGCTTTTATCTTCATTGGTTATGATCCCGACCGCACTCAATTATATGCGGCCTTACATAATGCCGGATTTGTATTGGTGCAAAAACCGACCGTGAAATACTACGAGAATGGAAAAAAGACTATGAAGGGCAATGTGGATGCGGAATTAGTCTTGCATTCTGCGGCTATTGAGTATAATAATTATGATAAAGCAGTTGTGATCACTTCGGATGGTGATTTCAGGTGTCTTTTGAATATCTGAAAGAAAAGGAAAAATTGGAGCGCATAATTACTCCGACAAAGTTTTATTCGTCACTATTTCAGCCGATTAGTGAGTATATTCTGCCACTCAAACAGATAGAGCCGATGGTTAGATTAGACCACTAAAAATGCCGGCATTCGCGTTCGGTCGAAACCTTAGGCTAGTCCGGCTTGGTGATAGTTTCATTATAGCAAACATATCACAAAAAGTCAATACTAAAATTTCACGGTAATTGCGTCGCAAGTAGGCCAGTGGATTGCGCAGATGCTATGATATGGAAAATTCGTGAGCGTTATCAGGCCCGCGCTGAAACGAAGGAGTATGATTATTCCAGAACAGCTTTGATGCGGCGGACGCCGGCGCTGGAGGATTCTTCTTTGATGATTTTGAAGCGGCCGAGGGCGCTGGTATGAGTGACATGGGGGCCACCACAGATTTCCATGGAAATAATCTCAGAAAGAGTTTCAGGAGAATCGCCGCCTTGACCAATAGCATACACAGTTACTCGATCAGGATAGCGATCGCGGAAACTGCCATGAGCATGCAATTCATCAAAGGCATAATCTTTATCATATTCAGCGAAAACGACTGGGAGATCAGCCTCGATCCATTCATTGACCTGGGATTCAACCTTTGCCAATTCTTCGGGAGTAAGTTTATGATCGACGTTGAAATCAAAGCGCAGGCGCTCGGGAGTGAGATTACTGCCTTTTTGTCCAATACTAGAATCGACAACTTTCTGGAGAGCAGCCAGTAAGAGATGGCAGGCAGTGTGATATTTAATAGTTTGGTCGCTAGTGTCGGAGAGGCCACCTTTGAACATACCCTTCGAGGCGGTTTTACTGCGTTCGCGTTGCTCGTTCAGAGCGGCTTCGAACTCGTCTTGATAGTGATCAGAAAGTTTCAAGCCGAGTTTGTAAGCCTCCTCGAGAGAGAGCTCAAGCGGGAAGCCGTAAGTATCTTGGAGCTTGAAGAGTTCGGCGCCGGTGAGAAGTTGGTCGTCGCCGAGTTTTTGGAGCTCTTTGACGCCTTTGGTGATGGTTTTGCGGAAGGCGGTTTCTTCGCGAGTGAGGGCAGAGAGAACGTGGGCGCGGTTTGGCAAAATATCGTCAGACAAATCAGCGTAATTCTCAGCAATGACGGGAATGATTTCGGTAAGGAACTCTTGGCCGATGCCGAGATCGAGGGCTTTCAGGACAGCGCGACGAACGAGGCGACGAAGAGCGTAGCCTTGGGCTTTGTTGCTGGGTTCGAGACCTTGGGCGGCAAGAAGATAGGCGCCGCGAAGATGATCAGCAATGATGCGCATTTCGTCGGTATTATTCTCGTAGTTTTTGCGGGAAAGTTCCTCGAGTTTTTCGATAATTGGCCGAAGTAGCGAGATTTTGAAAATATCAAAACTGCCAATAGCGGCAGCGGCAATGCGCTCCAGACCGCCACCGAAGTCGATGTTTTTATGCTCGAGTTCAGAGAAACTACCGTCAGAATTGCGGCGATAGCCCATGAAGACTTGGTTGCCGATTTCCATAAAGCGAGCACCGTTAGAGGCGGGGTGGGACTGACCATATTTTTCGATATCTTGCTTATCTTCGCCAAAATCGTAGAAAACTTCAGAATCAGGACCACAGGGGTCGCCAAGTGGAGTAGTTTCGATACCACCGCCACGACTCCACCAGTTTTCGTGGTCGTCATAGAAGAAAATGCGCTCGCCGGGCTTAATTCCCCGCTCAGCGCCGTGTTCAGCGGTGCCCATATCGACAATTTTGGCTTCGATGCCAGCTTCCTTAAAGACTGATTGCCAGATCTCGGCGGCTTCAGTGTCTTTAGGAATACCATACTTTTCGTCGCCGATAAAGCAGGTGGCATAGAGTTTCTCGGGATCGAGACCGATTTCTTGAGTGAGAAATTCGAAAAACCAGCGGATTTGCTGCTCTTTGAAATAGTCGCCGAGAGACCAGTTTCCCATCATCTCGAAAACTGTAGTGTGGCGAGGGTCGCCGACGTCGTCGATATCTTGGAGACGAAGGCAGGGCTGAACATCGGCGATACGGGTACCCTCGGGATGGGGCTGGCCGAGGAGATATGGCATCATGGGCTGCATGCCGGAACCGGTGAAGAGAGTAGTCGGGTCGTTCTCGAGAACTAATGGAGAAGGCGGCACGATTTTATGGCCATGCCGGGCTTGAAAATCGAGGAATTTTTGACGAATTTGATTTGCGTTCATAGAGATAATTATATCATAGATTTCTAAGGATGGATTCATGTATTTCTAGGCACCCGCACGACAGCCCGTCTTTACGGGTGTCGTACTCCGAAATCTTCAGCTTGAAGATTTCTTTAGTGCCTCTCAATACATAAATTCATCCCCGGTAAGCAGTTAGCGTTCATAGAGCACCATATAATATATATTCATCTCTAGCAAACAGTTGGCGTTTATAGGTTAGCGGGCGAGGCAACGCATAGAATAGCCATCCTCGCTAAGGTTACCTTCGGAAGCAGGATAGACTGGATTTTCGTCGAAGAGGAAGCGGTAATATCTTTGGTCACTTTCGAGAGTCGAGGAAAGATAGTGGCCGGCGTAGCCTGGGACATAAACTTGAGAATCTTCGCCAACGAAGAGACCGCTACGAGCAAAGTACATTGGGGCGCCATCAAGACGAGTTTTGCCTGGTCCGACGATAGTCGTGTAGGCGGTGCCGGGGCTATTGCGGACCCAAGCCGTAGTATTGAGTGAATTACTGTCACTTGAGGAGCCGGTTTCTGGGTAGCCATAGGCGCGGAGAAGTCGATAAAAACTGTCTGTACGATCATAAGGCCAACCAGCGTCGGCGGCAGTATTGCGACCAGAGGTCGGGAGACGCCAGCCTTTCGGACAAATCGAATCGACGGCGTCAGTGAATTCGACGGAGAGACTATTAATATTCTCGGTGGTCGTTCGAGTAGTACCACCAGCAGTAGCGGTTTCCCAAGTGTAATAGTTGCCGAGAAGATAGTGAGGGTCATAGGCGGTAGTGGCGACGTTAGTAGCGAAGAGACCGATGTAATCATCCTGGGTGTCGGTTTGAGAAATCCAGTTTGGATACCAATTAGCGACATTAGTAATCTGGGCGCATTCAGAAGGGCTACTTGCGGCTGGGATGGCACAGTGCGGTCGCATATTAGGTCTTTGCGGATTAGTGATGACATAATTGCCAGGATTCCAGGAGCCAGCGAAAGTGTCCGACTTCTGGCCGGAATGACCAGTACTGGCCGCCGGCGTCCAACTAGCGACTGAGTTAAGATCCGTATCGGCATTAGTGAGGGTTTTACTAGCGGAGAGATCGAGGGCGAGGTTTTGGGTCATCCAGCAATTACCGTCGGCGAGTTTGGCGACGTAGTAGGATTTGCCATCGCGGAGATCGATGAGGGATTTTTCTATATAGTTATTAACGTTTTCGTAGTTCATAGTGTTAGAACAAATGGCGGAAGTCATATCCTGCATATAGGTGAGTTCGCTGAGACTGGTGGCGGCGACGGGGTTGGCGATGGCGGAGATAATAATTGAATTATGATAAAGGCCAGCAGGAAGGTTGTTATCAATTTTGACACCAAAAGTTAAGTTATAAGTGTCTTGATTAGAATTTACTGCAGTAGATTTGACAAGTTCGGGAGTAGCAGGAACGGCTGAATATGAGGAATCACTAGAATCAGTAGTACTGAGATTATAACCCCAGGTGTTAGCGGGCATATCGGTGGCTGAACTAGCCCCAGGAAGGGCGGAAATGACGGCAGTATTGGATGTGTCAGCGCTGATGAGATCATTGTTACCAGTGGCAGTATGTAGGTAGAGGGAATAGCCAGAAAGATTATTAGTAGAGACAACTAATTGCGTAGTTTGAGGTGCAAAAGTGCCAGTAGAGGTCGGAGTAACATCGACGACTACGCGATCAGCTAACGCCAGTGAAAGCGTAGTATCAACATGAGTAGCAAGATTAGAGGTGGCAGTGCTAGATAATTCCGCCGCAGAGGTAGGAGATGAGTTGGTAGGATAAAGCGTGAGTAGAAAGAGCAGGAGCAAGACGAAAAGTGCGCCATACCCCACGAGATTTAATTTGTTTTTGACTTGTTTCATTCATACCTCCGTTATAGGTTTTGTTTTTTGAGGTGTCGCTTTGTTTTAGGCTACGCGGTAAAAGATTTAATGAGTTGTTATAGTATTAAGACTAATACCACGGAGAGAGATATAGGCTCCAGACTAGATATATAGTATATGTAGCTAACATTCCCTGCCGCCCAACAAAAAGCGACACCGCTCGGGGTGTCTAAGCCTTTTCAAACCACTATCCACAAAGAGATTGTAGTTGGAGCGATGCCGCTCTTCAATCTCTTCAGTGAAATATGTGGCTTACCAAAAATGGTGGTTTTATTAAGGCTTAGACAATATAATTATAGCATAGATTTAGAAAACACAAGGACTTTTGTGAAAAATAGTGCGGAGATTTTATAGGAATCCGGAGACTAAGATAGAGATTAAAAAGGCTAAGCCTCGTAAAATACGTGCAAGGACATCCCCAATACTTTATATCATATTATAAATTATGATTTTATGGGTTTCAAATTATTCGACAATAATTCCACCACCAAGACAAATGGCGCCGTCATAGAAAACAATGGACTGGCCAGCGGCGGGGCGCTTGACATCTTGGTCAAAAAGAATCTCGCAAGACTGAGCGGAAGTCGCATTGAAGCGGGCGGGGAGCAGAGGAGCGCGGTGACGGAGACGAACTTGAAGATATTCAAGAAGACTAAGTTCGGCGAGCGTGTAGCCGCTACGCAAATGGAGATCAGTCAGAGTTAATTCACGAGTCCAAAGGTTAGCATTGTTGAGATTACGAGAAACATAAACGATATTGCGCTCGAGATCCTTCTTTACGACATAGTAGGGCAGGCCGCCGCCGAGATAGAGCCCATGGCGCTGGCCGATAGTATAGAGAAGCGCACCTTCGTGATAACCTAAAACCTGGTCGGTTTCAAGTTCGCGAATTTCGCCGGGCTCAGTCCTGAGATAAGTTCGGAGAAAATCTTTCATGCCAACTTCACCGACAAAACAAATGCCCATAGATTCTTTCTTGCTGGCAACATCAAGACCAAAGTTGGCGGCGAGTTTTTTGACTTCAGGTTTATGCAAATTTGCGAGCGGAAAAATAGTATGGGCGGTCGCCTTGTCGCTCATGCGATAAAGAAAATAAGTTTGATCTTTATTATCGTCATCGGCGCGCAAGAGAACGGGCGCGGAGTCGGGGCGAGGCTGAGTGTCGATAGGCAGAAGTTCGCCTTCCGTGGCACCAAGAAAGGCGCTGCCGGCATAGTGGCCAGTGGCAATAAAATCAGCTCCGCGGGCGATGGCTTGGTCGTAGAAAAGTTTGAACTTGATTTCTTGATTACACATGATGTCGGGATTTGGAGTGCGACCCTTTTTAAACTCAGAGAGCATGTAATCGACGACTTTTTGCTTATACTCGGCTTGGAAATCCCAGACTTCGAAATCAAGATCGAGTCCGACAGCGACGCGCTTCGCGTCGGCGAGGTCTTCAGCCCAAGGGCATTTCATGCCAGGGAGGTCTTCGGACCAATTTTTCATATAGACGCCGGTGACGTCGTAGCCTTGTTGTTTGAGAAGGACGGCGGAGACTGAGGAATCGACGCCACCAGACATGCCAAGGAAGACTTTTTTATTCATAATAATCCTCCAAGAAGCAATCGTCATCCATCTTTTTTCGGGGCGCGTCGCCGACACCCGCCGTCGCGGGGTCGTCGCGCTCGTTCTC
Source organism: uncultured Candidatus Saccharibacteria bacterium (assembly GCA_964485445.1). GTDB lineage: Bacteria > Patescibacteriota > Saccharimonadia > Saccharimonadales > Saccharimonadaceae > Nanosyncoccus. Next base: position 38,386 of record CAZAJJ010000006.1, read on the forward strand.
GCCGTAGCTCCGAATCCCCTCAAAAAGAAGATGGCGATTGCCGCCAACAGTATTACTCTGGAATGCAAAAATTCCGTCAATTGACTGATTGCTTTCTCCAGTGAAATCATCAATGACGTTCTTCCAAAGAACTTGGCGTTCGGCTGGAGTTACTTTTTGAAGATAAACTTTCATTTTGATGACCTTTCGGCGAGGCGGAGATATTCGTTTCGGACGATGGTGGCGATTTTGGGGGCGGCGGCGGCGATTTGTTCTTCGGTATTGGTTGGGCCGAGAGAGATGCGGAGGGAGCCGGCAATTTCGGAGTCAGAGAGACCGATGGCGGTGAGGACATGGGATTTGCTGCCTCTACTCGCGGCGCAGGCAGCGCCAGTTGAGACTAAGATTCCCTCGGCTTCAAGTTTATAGATTAGTCGTTCGGCATCAAGTCCAGGAAAACAAACAGGGACAAAACTGGTAAGTTGATGTTTAGAGTCGCCAAGGAAAAGGGGTTCGGGGATTTGAAAATGGGCGGTTTTTGAGTCAGAAAGGGCGGAAGAATGAAGTTTATGCTTGACTTTTTCGGAATTCTGTGCTACAATGGAGGTATCCGAAGAAACTTCGGCTAGGTTTTTGATGGCCTTACGCAAGATTTGGGCCATTTTTTGATATTCTTTGCGGTGATAGGCGAGATGAGATTTAGCCTCGGAAGCGGCGACGGCAAAACCGATAACGCCGGGGACATTTTCAGTACCGGAACGCAAACCGTGTTCTTGGCCACCACCGGCAACGAGAGGCTGGAGCGGGACGTGATGAGCGACATAGAGAGCGCCGACACCTTTGGGGCCGCCGCACTTAGCAGCGCTGATAGTGAGCAGATCAACGCCGAGGCGAGCGACATTCAAGTCAAGCAAAGTGAGTGCCTGAGAAGCGTCAGAATGGAGAAAAAGCGGGAGTTTGATTCCCTGCCGGAGACGGGACTCGCGAGCAGAACGAATGATTTCGGAAATCTCAGAGAAAGGCTGGATAGTGCCGAGTTCGTTATTGACGAGGGCAATAGAGACGAGCGCGACATCATCAGTGAGCTGGGCGCGGAAATCGGCGAGGTTGATGAGGCCAGAAGGTTGGACACGGATGGTTTGGTGAGGATAGGCCTTGGCGGCGGAAAGGACGGCGGCGTGCTCAGTGGAAAGGGTGAGGAGCCGAGCAGAGGGATAAGCACGGAGGGCAGTGAAGGCGAGGTTGATCGATTCGGTGGAACCGGAGGTAATGATAAGGTCGGAACCTTTGGCGCCGATAATATGGGCGAGTTGATCCTTGGCGGATTCATAAGCGAGGCGGACATGCTTAGCGGGGAGATAGGGGGCGGAAGGGTTGAAAAATTCGGCGGAAAAATAGGGCTGCATAGCGGAGAGGGCGCGAGGAGTGACTGGAGTGGCAGCAGCGTGATCGAGATAAACGAGATCTTCAGGGGCGGCAAAATTAGCGTCGGCTGAGCGCGGCGCTGAGGGAGTGGGCTGAGGATGCGAATTCGTCATAATTAATATTATACAATGTAGTTAAGCGAGATGATAAAGGTTTTGTTTAATAATTTGAAGATAGAGGCGAGCGGCGGCACGGAAATTGTCGAGCTCCCAGCCGTCAAGACGGACGTATTTGCCGGCGGAGAGTTTTTTATAGACACCAGAGGGGCGGACTTCGTAGCGGACGATGAGTTGGTCGAGGGATTCAGGACTACCGGGCCAGTCTTCGTACCAAATCCAGACACCGGCTTGGTCATGGAAGAATTCGCGGCGATGGCCGGCGGGGATGGGGCCAAAAATCTGGCCGCCAAGATGAGATTCGGCATTGATAAGTTCGGCGCGGCTGTAGTGACGATGGAAGAAACGAGGCTTCGGAGGGGTATCGGCGGAGGTTTCGGCTTGGATATCATTTTCGGAGGCAGGTTTTTGAGCGATAACAGTTTCTGATTTTTGAGAGATGGTCGTTTTTTGAGAGATGACTGATTCTTGAGTAAGCGCAGCTGTTTGGGCGGTGGCTTTCTGGGTAATAGTCGCAGAGAAATAGTGAGGTTTGCGATGGGGACGGATTTGGACGGAGACGTCGGCGAGGAGAAGTTGAGGGCGGTCAGGATGAGGCACCGCTACGGACGGAGAGGATGACGTAGCTGAGATAAGGGGCGAATTCTCCGGAAGAGATGTTGATGTAGCCAGCAGAGTTGTCGGCTCGACCGGAGAAGTTTCCGCCGGCAGAGTTGCTGGCTCGGATGGAGAAAATGAAGAAGCGGAGGCTGAGGGAGTTTGAAGATGGCAGCGAGAGCGCAGGCGAGCGATTTTTTGCTCGAGGCGATGGACCTTGTATTGAAGTTTAAGTTCAACTTGAGATGAAGGCTTAGAGGCGGCAGGTGAGTCGAGCGAGGAAATCTGAGAAGTCAAATGAGCGAGTTTTTGACGCAAAAAAGGGAGGCGAACCTGAGTCAGGTAGGTTTTACGGTGGGCTAGAGAGAGGCACGGCATTTTTCAATCTCCTTGGCAATGCCCATAAGTTCATGATAAACAGCCAACGACGCCGGCGTACGCGCATCAAGACTGCCAGGACCGGCGAAGGGTGACTGATTAAAGTTGGAATATTTTTCTCGCATTTTGAGTAGTTTGCTCCATAACTAATGATTCTGCCACACCCAATTTCTCCGAGAGACAGCGCGCGATGACGGCGATGTACTCTGGTTTATTTATTGTACCACGGAACGGCACTGGAGTCAAGAAGGGAGCATCAGTTTCCAGAAGAATGCAATCGAGAGGCGGGAGCGGAGGGGTGGTATAAGTAAGCAGACCATTGACGCCGATGAAAAAATTACGAGCAAGGGCGGCTTTGAGGTCTTTTTTGGAGCCAGTGAAGCTGTGGATGACGCCGGAAAGTTCAGGAAAATTGTCGAGAACTGCGAAAGCGTCGGTGAAGGCTTCGCGGATGTGGAGGGAGACGGGGAGGTGCAGGTCGCGGGCGAGTTGGAGCAGAGATTCGAAAAGGTGGATTTGGGCGGAGCGGGAGTAGCCAGGGTAATGGTAATCTAAACCGATTTCGCCGATGGCGACAAGATGACCCCCTCCGAGGCAAGCATTATTTTCTCGAGACCCACTCGCCAGCCCGCCTTCATCAATAGTTACAGGGCAAGATTCTGGCTGATGATAAACTTTTTTCGTCAAGGTGACGTCGTCAAAATCGAACCCCCTACGGGGGCCGTGATTTTGACAGACGTCAGCCCGAGGAGTCAAGCTCCATTCCTCAAAAAGTTTATCATCGGCCAGCTTTCCGCCCTGATCACCACTAGCAAAGCGGTCTAAAATGTCGCTTCCGAAAAGATCATCCTTAGTTAGTTCCCTGACATCGTAATCGTTGGCGAATTCGGGGTGGATGCCGTAGGTCCAGAAGACGTTTTCGTGATTTTGAGAAAAAGCGGCAGCAGTCTCGGAGTCGGCGGGGTTAGTGCCAATGCAGATGATTTGCTGGACGTTATGAGACGCGGCGGAAACAAGAAAAACAGATTGCTGCTCGGGGGTGAAAAATTCAGGATCGTGAAGATGGCAATGAGTGTCGATGAGAAAATTACACATGAATATATTATAACAGAAATCCTAAACTAAGCCTTCCGCTTCTGCTGACCCCCTTGATATTGATAAGTATATTATGACAGAAGTCCCCGGGCTAAGCCGGGGATTCGAGAGAAAGAGAGGACTCGGGCGCCGAGGAGGAATAAAATTCTGGAAAGCGCTGCCGATAAAACCGATAGAGACGACGCAAAGTGCGCTTTTTGGGCGATTTGCGGGTAGGTTTCGCCATGAAATCATCGACAATTCTTTGGCTAAATTTGAAGCCGAACTCGGGCGGAAAAACTAGATATTGATGATGGTTTTCCAGAAAGGCATCAATGGGTTGCGGATTAAATACTACGTCAGTTTGATCTTTTGGCGTGAAGTATTTATAAAGCTCGACAAAAATCCAGGAAGTTTCGGGGCGCTGGAGGCGATCATGGAGAGTTTCCGTGTCAGGATGGCGCCAAAACTCGGTGTAGGAATAAACATGGCGGCGCTCTACTCGGAAAAGGCGGTTATAATGACGGCGCGGCACGATAAAAGGCCAAGTTAAAACCGGATCGACAACCCACCAAATGCCGATTACTTTTACTTCAACCCAAGAATGCTCGGTTTGAAAATCGGACTTGCGGTCGCGAATAAAACCGCGGAGATATTTTGCGGAATGATTATTCTTTAAGGCAAGCATAATGATTCCGGAAACGGTATAACAAAAGCCATCGTGATTAAAATCACCGAAACGCTTGAAGAATTTTTGGCAAAGCATCGAATAGAGGTGATGCCCACAGAGATAAGCATTAGAAATCTGGATCAGAAAAGTGCGGCAGGCGGCGTAACGGATTTCTTGGTGATGACGAAGAATATAGATTGTCAAATAAATGATAACGGGGATAAGCAGAAGGTCGAGGTAGAAAATGACTCGAACGAAAAGGGGTAACCGGCGGGCAAAATCAGATAGCCATGAAAACATGAGGTTCTCCTTTCTTAAGGTACAAAAAGCCGAAATCGGCGAAGTTAGAGGTCTTCTCTTTCTATTGTAGCGCAGGTTGATTATTTTGTCAAGAGGAAAGGCAGGGTTTGAGGCGGTACGGGTTATTTTCAGGGAAATTTGGAGCAGTTTTAGGAAAAATAAGCAATTCTGGGGCTAATTCCGGGCGGCGCGCTTACGCTTGATCGGATCGAGTTCGCGCTTGCGGAGACGGAGAGATTTCGGTGTGACTTCGAGAAGCTCGTCGTCAAGCAAGAAATCAATGCACTGCTCAAGCGAATATTGGGTATGCGGAGTGAGTTGGATGGCTCCGTCACTAGCATGCGTGCGCATGTTGGTGAGTTGTTTTTCCTTGCAGATGTTAATATCAAGGTCATCTTTTTTGTTAGAAAGGCCAACAATCATGCCCTGATAAACCGGGACGCCGGGCGGAATGAAGAGGATGCCGCGGGCTTGGGCGGCGTCGAGGGCGTAGGCAGTAGAAGTGCCGGGCTCAAAGGCGATCAAAGCACCGTTTCGCTCGGGGCGATACTTCCCTTCGACGGGACGATAACCGCTAGGAATTGAAGACATAATGGCGGTGCCTTTGGTGGCGGTGAGGAGATTATTGCGGAGGCCAATGAGAGCCGCGGTAGTGATATCGTAAGTAAAGCGAGTGCTGCCGGAACCGGTGATTTCTTGGCTCCTGAGATCGGCTTTGCGGATGCCGAGTTCTTGGCTGACGGCACCAACAAATTCAGGCTCAACTTCGACCGTAAGTTCTTCGACTGGCTCGCATTTTTGGCCATCAATTTCTTTATAGACCACTTCAGGGCGACCAGTTTCCAGTTCGTAGCCTTCACGGCGCATGGTTTCAATCAGAACAGAAAGATGAAGTTCGCCACGGCCAGAAACTTTATAACCGAGACCGTCGGGAACGATTTTGAGAGCGATATTAGTTTCGAGTTCGCGCTCGAGGCGTTCGGCGATTTGGCGCGAAGTCGTAAATTCGCCTTCTTGACCTTTGAGCGGAGAGGTATTCGGGCCAATATAAATACTCAAGGTTGGCGGTTCGAGTTCGATAGTTGGGAGGGCTTCGGGATGGTCACCGGTGGCGATGGTGTCGCCGATGTTGGCTTGGGCGATACCCGAGATAGCGACGATGTCGCCGGCTTCGGCAGAATCGACTTCTTCGCGGCCGAGGCCTTTGTAGGTGAAGATTCGATCTATTTTACCAGTAATCCAAGTCACAGGGGAGACATCTTTGCGCTCGAGAGAACCACTCGCCAGCCCGTCTTCACGGGTGTCTCCTTCTGCTCGCTCAGCTTTCGCTCGCTTTATTCTCTCTTGCGCAAAGTCGTCTCCCCCGTCGCTTGCAATGCTAGTAGCTAAGTTAGATCCATTCTCCGCCCCAGCAAATTCGCGATCTTCGACCACAGCATCGCTATGCCCGATACGTACGGATTCGCCTTTTTTGAGGCGGCCGCGGAAGATTTTGCCGATGGCGTATTTGCCGAGATAATTATCAGCAGCGAGAGCGGCAACGAGGAGTTGGGCGCCCTTGCTGGAGTCGGTATCAACACGCGGAGCGGGGATTTCATCGATGATGGCGTCAAAAATGACGTGCAAATCAGGGTCAAGATCAGTCGTTTTGCCAGCGCGACCGTCACGAGCGATGGCGTAATAGATCGGATAATTCAGTTGAGACTCGTCGGTCGCCAGTTCGAGGAAGAGGTCGGCAATTTCACTTTCGACTTCAGGAATGCGAGCGGCGGGTTTGTCGATTTTGTTAATAATAACGATGGGCTTAAGTTTCAGGGCGAGAGCCTTTTGGAGGACGAATTTAGTCTGGGGCATGGGGCCTTCTTGGGCATCGACCACGAGAATAACGCCGTCAGCCATATTCAAAGTGCGCTCGACTTCGCCGGAAAAGTCGGCGTGACCCGGGGTGTCGATAATGTTGATTTTATGGTCTTTGTAAAAAACAGAAGTTTGTTTAGCGGTGATAGTGATGCCGCGCTCATGTTCCTGGTCCATGGAGTCCATAATGAGGGTCTGGGACATTTCGGCTTGATTGTCACGGAAGGTATGAGATTGCTTCAAAAGCGCATCGACGAGGGTAGTTTTGCCATGATCGACGTGCGCAATGATAGCGATGTTACGAATGTTATTAGTCATATCTATCCATTATAGCACACATGGTTATTTTTGTCAATAGATTTTTGGGATTTTGGGGTTTCAGGGGTGATTAGGTTTCCTTCCTGGGGGTATCGACTGAGGTTTGAAGGCTAGGGGTTTGGGTTTTTGGAAGGGTTTGAGATTTGGGGGTTAAGTTTTTGGAATTGAGCCCCTTAAATTGGGTTCCTGGAGGCTTGGGGAAATTCTGGGTTGATATTTTGGGGATTATTGATATAATGATGGTAGTTCCCTGCGCCCGTGGTGGAATTTGGTAGACACGCTACCTTGAGGTGGTAGTGGCGATTTTAAGCTGTGCTAGTTCGAGTCTAGTCGGGCGCACCACACAAAAAGACCCCGTGGGGTTATTTTTGTAGGTATTCCTAAGATTATTTGATAGGCTCATATTCTTAAAAAACTAGAACTGACGAGAAGAAATATTTGTAAAATGGCTAAACATCCCAGAATTGAGCGATACACTAATTCTATCCATTAACATTGATACTTGATCAGCATCGATTCCTGCAACATCTAGAAACTCCTTGGCTTTCGCGTACTGCAGTTCGCCAGCAAGATATCCCAAATTAGCTGGTATGTTCTTATTCCTAGAAAAAATGATAACCCTAGCATCCGGGCTACGAAGGCGCTCCGCTACTAGTTGCCACCAAGTCTGATCCGTTTTGCCTAGAGACATACCGAAGATGCAGATAATATTAGCGTTCGCGATACGCTTTGCACAATCCTCATCCCGCAGGGTCATACTATTTTTATTCGCGATTGGTTTTATGAGTCTATGCTTTACTCTCTCATGCCTACCTATGTTGTCACAGCAAACAATTTGCGATGGATTATCCACGCCCAAAATCATATGCTCTTGCGTTGTACCATGTATGTGAGTAATCGAATTCAGGAAGGCATGACTGTGATTGCTGGAAATCGTCTCTATTGTACCACGCCAGTTATAAAGCCTTTCAAATGTGCTAGTGTAATTAAAGTTAATTACATCAATATTGGTAGGGCCGCCAATGCGAGCCCTTAGTTTATCGAATGGCGCTCTAGCTCCCCTTGCAAGGAAGAAGTCTGGAGACATGAGGTAATGTATTGCATCATTATCTGGGCGAGAATTAGAGGACATAACATTTTTTTGTTGTGAGTTAATGTATTTACCAAGTTCCAAAAGTATATCCATCCATAGCGAGAGATAATCCTCGTAATTTTTATCAGAAAAATTCTGAGCATATTTACCGAATGACACTTCAAAATCAGACCAGGCTTTATTGTTATTCTTAATTTTATCCAGAAAATTGCGCACATATGGTCGTTCATCATTCGTGCGCATCGTGCCATAATATTCATAAAAATCGGTAAATTTCGTACGTAATCCAAGGTTTAGGTCGAAGCCATTGCCTATCATAAAAACGATATTCATGCTTCTATTATACCACGAATATTAGCACTCTAGATCAAGATGTGCCAATGCATCCAGTTTTTCTATCTGTGATTACTTTAAAATATATGATACGCCTTTAATAGAGTTAGATTTCCGCCTCGATAATCTCATCTGCCTCACTACGTGTAACGACAGTGTCAAATAGACCAATATTCTCATCGCCATCGTGGGCGGAGCGTCCGCCAGCATATTCAAGCGAAGCATCTTCGAAGCGCCGAAATTGAGCGATGGCGGCATTAAGTTCGGTTTGGTTGAACACGCCCACTTCACACATTTGATCGAATTCTCGGATTGTAAGTCCGGTTACCCTAGTAAAAAGTTCTGGCTCAAGATTACGAATAACGTCAATGAGAGCTTGCTCACGGTAATCAGTCAGATACATAAATACTGGGATGCGTGTTACGAATTGCAACAACTTTTCTCGCAGCATCTTCTTAAAACCTTGACGTTCCTTTTTCTCTGCCTTCTCTTCTTCGGTTTCTTCTTTGGTGGCTTCGCGTCCTTCTTCGGCACGTTTTTTCTTTGATTCGTGAACGGCTTTCTCTCGGCTAATTACTTTGGTGAGATCGTTTTTCAAATTACGAAAGCCTTCGATTTTCTCTAGTGCAGCCATAATCTCTGGATTATTCATTACTTTTTCTAGGATGGCGGTCGTCGTATCGACCAATTTGGCGGACTGCCAGCGACGAGCAAGCATTGTAGATGCCGTGCCATAAGTAGAGATGTCAAGGATTTCCGTGGCTTTAAGCGGTCGCATTTTCGCACCATCAAAACATAATACTGGCAAGAACTCGATAAACTCTTCCAGTCGTTTTTCTGGTCGTCTGGTATCGCTCGGGCTATCAAGCGTGCCACTATAATCGGCAATGAGTTTTAATGCACGACTAGGAGCAAAGTCCATCACATAGCAAATTGGCTTCATCACGTTGCGACGCATCGGATCGTCAGCATCTTTCATTACCCACGGACTTTGAGCACGAAAAGCAGTCTGGAAATAAGTTTCGGGAAACTCGATGTTACGCAAGAACAATACGCCACTCCAAGCCGGCACGGTTACGCCGGTAGTTAGTTTGCCACACGAGAGTGTAATCGTGGCGGTCGTTATACCATCTTTGACGGCTTCAATTACTGGATCTTTAGCATGTTTGCCACCAGGAGTATCATTACCAGCAGCACGAATAATCTTGTAATTATTAAAGAACGGGTCGAGTCGCAGTAATCTTTCCATCGCACGACACGCCGCTACATTAGGTAAAAACCAAAACGTATGCCTGAGAGCAGACAATAAACGAGCATCTTCATATGGCAGAGCGGGGGCGTGGTAGTCAAACTTGTTTTCCACTTCAATTTGTAGGTCGGAACCGTGTAGAATATTAAGGAATTTCTGCACGTCTTTTTCGAGCTCGAACACATAGTCGCCATTAACATTTTTCTTGGCCCGGAAAAACTTATTCAGATCAAATTCATTAAACTCGCCCTTCATTGCCACTTCACGTAAGTTTTCTGGCATTTGATAAGTTAACATTACGATCTGCGGTAGCTCGCGGTAAGGATTATCGCCTTCGCCATTCCAGTGAAACTTTGCACGTTGTTCATCGGCATAAGTCCAGTTAAAGATCTGATCTTCGTTAAATTCACCATTTGCAATTGCCTTAAATGGCGTGCCAGAAAGATAGAGGTATCCGCGAACTTTTAACGGCATCGTTTCCTCAATCTCATTTAGGTCGTCCGGCATTGCCATTTCGCCTTCTTTTTTATCGTCCTCGTCATGGAGTTCTTTGGCAGCATCTCGCCACGCCCCGAAGTGATATTCATCTACAAATAAGCAGTCCCATTCGATTTCTCGCATTTTCTTGTGGCGGTCTTTGAGCGTGCCATCGGTGTTTTTACAAAGCACATCTTGATAACTAGCAAACCAAACGACTGGCTTACTCTCGTCGATTCCGGCTTCTTCCCAAGACTGCAAGCCTTCGATAAACTGCCAACCTTCAAAATCTTGATGTCCATAGAGGTCGGTTTTCCACTCTTGTTCTACTCCCGGCTTATAAGTTAATACTAAAATCCTATCCCAACCCATTTTCTTCGCCAATTGATAAGCGGTAAAAGTTTTACCGAAACGCATTTTGGCATTCCAGAGAAAACGCGGAGCATCTTTCGTTTCTTGCAAACCTTCAGGCAGTAAATGTTTCTCAAAATATTCCGAGGTCTGCTTAACCGCCAATTCCTGCTCTGGTCGTATTTTGAAATTCTTGCGAGTAGCATTGCCCTTTTCTGGTGTGCCGTCCTTAATGTTCTGGATGATAGATTTGACGGTTTCTAGGTCGGTATCATAAAACTCACCAGCCAGTTGCTGCTTACCGAAGTTCTTTAGCCATTTATGGACGAGATGGTCGGTAAAATATTCACCATCTTTTGTGATTGCCGGTTCGTAATGCAGAATTTTGTATTGCTTGTTTGGGGTTTTAACCAAGCCTTCCTTAATTCTGGCTTCCACGGCATCAAAGTCGTTGCCAGACTTCATAACACGCTCGGTGTAACCGATTTTGAGACCAGGTTGCCCAGTGGCTTCGTAGACATAAATTTGTGGACGCTTGGCGTAGCGGAGGGGGCTACTTTTCATTCACCTCTCCATTATTCAGCCCACAGTTCAGTTTTATACGTTTAATCTCATTAATAATTTCCTCGCTTTTTCCTGGCATAAATTTATCTAAGATCAGGGTTATTAAGGGCTGTATTAGATCTAGGACCACAACATACCCATTTGAACAAAAATGTATACGAGAATCAATTGCGTCAAGGTATGATTCTGGCTCATGATTTGGTATATTTCTATAATGCCCCTTCATGTTTAATATACGATCATAAGCGAGGTTTGTTATATTATATATGTCAGCTAATCGCGCTTCTTGTTCAGATGAGTTTTTAATTGCAATCATAAAACGATACGTTGCTCCCTCAATATCTTCAAATTGCGGAACGAGCACCGACAGTTCCTCTTCTACGTCGCCATAACTAATATAGAAATCTGAGACTAATTGATTCAGCATCCTCTTAAAAGACTCAAGGAAGTTTTCAAGAAGCATATCTTTTGCTTCATTGAAACTATAATCTATATTCTTTAATAATTCTGCGTACCCCATTGGAAGTGTATCCATAACTACTCCATCTCCTTTACCATTTGTTTAATAAAATTTTGTTCATCCTTATCTATAAAATAGCGTTTATATAACTTCTCGTCAGTCCAGATTTCCGTCATAGGTAATAGCGGAACGAACGAATAGACTTTACTGGAGGCGTGCTGTGTATTCTTTTGGAGGGAGACGAGGAAGCGGAAAAACCTTGTGCGTATATATGCGGCGTAATTATTCGCTTGGTCGAGCGAATCGAATACACCAGCGACAACATAGGTAAATGTGCAAACGCTGCCAGGTTCGACAACTATTGGTTTTCCGATAACTTGCCACGGTTTCTTGCCAGCTCCGCCGTATGCCTCACTAACTAACACCTTATACTTATCAATCCACTGCTTGTTTGTTTGTGCTAGCGATCTTTGAATGTATCCAGTAGCTTTATTGGCATAAATTTTTATCTTATCTGGATTATTGATCTGATCAAAGTCCTTAAAATTGGTCGCAAAATTAAATGGGTTTATCCCCGACACAATGGTATCCACCGTCTTATCGTGCAGCCTACTCACCTTTTCAAGAATTTTGACAGCCTGATTGTATCGAACAAAAATATCATATGAATTGAGTGGACGTTCCATCGTTGGTAGTTCATTGCCGCCAGAAATGGTGTGAACTTCACAATTACCATTGTGATTTGCATCCCAAATGAAATACATCACACCGCCTTCGATCGATACTCCCGGGAAACAATCTTCTGCATTCGGATAATCATACAAAACTTTAATATGCTTATCGTTTAACATTGTTTTTCTAAAATCTCCCAGACCCATACCGCCACTAAACCAACGAGACGGGATAATAAACGCTATATATGTAGGCTTTAACCTTTTCGCCTGCTCTATGAAAAGATGGTAAATCGGGGCAGCCTGAGCCCCGTGTCCGCCAGTATTTAACTGGTAGGGTGGGTTGCCGACAATCACGTCGAATTTCATGTTTTTAGCCTCCTCTGGCGTTAAATGTATAAAGTTATATGCGTGGCGTTCCAAAGTCTCGTCTCGATCTAGTTCGCTATTTTCAGCGTTGCCACAGAAAATACACGAGCCATTCTTGTAAGTGTGCGGGCGATTATCGTAGGAAATATTGCCATTCTCGCTAGTGAAGCCAGCGATAGATTTTTCGCCACTAGCATCCTTGGAGGTATAGAGGCTGCGGCGGCTCATCAGAGCGGTTAAATTGGTAATAGCAATGCCGTAGAGCATATTCTGGAAGATATGATGTCGACGATCTTCTTCGTCCGGAAATTCGTCTCGTAGTCCTTCCATTAAACGCACGGCAATTTGGCGGAGAAAAATACCAGTCTTACACGCAGGATCGAGCCATTTTAAGTTTTTGTTGTGCCAAACCTCTTCTGGTAATAAATCCAAAACCTTATTTGCAAGTTCTGGCGGCGTAAATACTTCATCGTTGGACAGATTGGCAATGCAATCCAGAATGTCTGGCGTGTGCCTTTGGTTGATTAAGTTTTGCAATAGTGTAGAGTTATAGCCAAGGTTCGTTATGGCTTGTGCATCGTTCTGATCAGATTTTTCGTTATTCATATTTTCTCATCTCCAAATAAACTTTCCTGTCGTTTTTGCTTTACCTTCTCCGGCGGAGCAAAAGTATTTTTATCTGGGATTTTAATGGGCTGCATTTCCTCGAAACGCACTGGTGGCATTTCCGTTATAACTTTGTCGATGCTATTTTCCATATCAGTAAGAGCATAAACTCGACGCTTAAACCTGCCTTTTACTGGGGTTGAGTATTCGACAAAATACACCAGTTCTTTGCCGTTTAGCATATCGCCAACAATCAAGTTAGTTCGCAAGATTTCATCCATTGCCAGAAGAAAACCTTTACTAGATTTCTTTGGCAAATACTCAAAAACTACGCCGGTCAGGCGTTTGCGGCATTCCGTGATATTATCTTCGGCAATATCGACACCATAAATCGTAGACAAAACTTTCAGGACAGAAAACTCGCGGTTTTTGTGATGCCACTCAATTTTATCTTGTTTGAGATGATCGAGGCGTTGGCGTAAAATCGCTTCCAAAAAGTTGCCATTACCGCAGGCAGGCTCGAGAAAACGCCAATAGCGGTTTGAAGTCGCCCCAGTAAGTGCGAGAATATTATTCACTTCTCGCGGCTGCGTAAAAACTTCACCTCGGTCTCTAACCCTAGAACGAGATTTTATGCCAACAGGCGTTAAACCGGTATTCTTATTGACTTCTTTCATTATAGCGACCATTGTTAGTGGTCGCTAATAAATAAAAAAGCGACCACATTCTGATCGCTACAATCATCAATTCAAACCTCTTCAAAAAGCTTAAATTCTGCGAATGTGATCGCATCTTTTCGCTTTTTGAAGAACTGAATTGTTCTTCTGTTGAATGATAATTGTAGCAATTTCATTATATCACAAGTTTAACCTATTGACTAGGGTATATAGAGTATAATATGCCAAGCTATGCTATAATATACTAAAGAAAGTTACAAAAAATGTCGAAAAATAATAACTATAGCGATGGCTGGCAAGATGGATATTGGTTTGGCAGCGGATCAGCATATGACAGAGGCTACGAAGAAGGCAAACAAGCCGAGCGAAGCCGCATTAAGCGTGCAATAGATGGCGACTCTTCGGCAAGCGAAGCGTCAACTTTGGGTTCGATGGTTGGCGGATCGGTTATTTTAATACTTCTCGGGTGGTGTTTTATCGGACTGATTATGTTCTTATTCTGGGTTGGTGGCGAAAGCGGCAGCTGGTGGTTTCCGTGGATTTGGCGAATTGCGTTTTGGTGCGGAATTGGTTTTATAGTCGTAATGAGCATTGCTGGCGTGATTATGGCGATTATTGAACATAAAGAGATTAAATCTCCAGAAAAGTCAATAGGTGATCCGAATGCACCGTGGTATAAGAAATATCCGCCGGCGGATGTAGTGAAGAAGGAAGACGAATAGGCGGGCTAGGAATTGCGAGAAAAACATAATGAAATGGATTTATGAAGGATATTAAAGATGGAAAAGACCCCGCGAAGGGGTCTTACTCTCGAGAAAGTTGATGAAGGGCAAAAAGTCCGAGAGGGAGAAAAATCAGTAGAGTACTAAGGGCGGAGTAGCGAATTTCGAAATCGGCAGCCCAGCCAATGAGTAGTGAAGCGGGAATATAGAGGAATTGACCAAGAACTTTGGCGAGCGAAATAATGGTTGTTTGCTCGGCAGGATCGGTTTCTTCTTGGACGAGTGGCAGCAGAGTGGCGCCGGTCCAACCGCAGATAATGCCCATGAGGCCATAAAAACTAATCGTAAAAAGATTAAGGCACAGAGAAAGTACTGAGGTGGAGAGCGTCATAAGCAGGAGTGGGACGAGAAAAATCTGACGGGCAGAAAGTCGCGGAGCAAAGCGCAGGGCGAGACGGGTACCCAGAATCCGGGCAATACTATCAAGAGCCCAAGCCAGCGACACGATCGGAAGCGGGACTCCGGCTAGCATGAGCATGGGAGTCAAAAACCAGACGATACCATGCGTCATTTCTCGACCTACGGCATAGACTAAAAGTCGCGAACGAAGGCGAGGCTGACGAAAGGCAATTTTGACAATGCGGAAAAGATCTTGGAGAGGGTTGTGACTACGAGATTCTAGTCTAACGCTGTCATCCGTAATAAAACAACCGACTAGACCACCGAGAAAATAAGGCAAACCAGTCGCAGCGATAGCCAAGCGAAAGTCAATAGCACCCAAAGGACCGCCAAGCAGAACCAGGAACAGCGTGCAACATTGTTGCCAAAAGGCAAGACGAGCGCTGTGGCGACGAAATTCGCTGGGTTCAGGAGTAATTTGACTAGAGAAATGCTTGAGCAAAGCATAATCGACGCCTTGGCTGAGCGAGAGAAAAATGCCCAGGCAACATTCGCAAATCACAACTCCGAGAAAACTATGCACCGTAGAATACAGTAGATGACCGAGCGCGCAACCGAAATCGCCGATGACATTGAGCCATTTGCGACTAAAACGGTCGGCGAGCCAGCCCATGGGTAAATTAAGCAATGAAACAACGATAGTGAAAATTGCCTGAGAAAGACTGATTTCGACATTGCTGAGGCCAACAGAGTAGAAAAAGGGGGTCATAATCGACATGGCGATACTGCCGGCAGTGATACTGGATTCAAAGGTGACAAGACGGAGACCGCGGCGTGCGCGAGATTCCCTAGTGTGACGAGGTTGCAGATTTTCTCGGGATTGACAGAGTTGCGGGGTTTCTTGAGAATGCGGAGGTTTTTGATGCTGTGGAGATTTTCGGGGTGATAAGTTCGGCTGGGTTTTCTGAGTTTTTGGGATTTTTTGAAATTGCATAGAGATTCCTTCCTTTCTGAGAGTGTTAAGGTGCTTAAGTTGCATCAGGAAAATCCTGAATTAGCCGCTATACGGCTAGAAAAGACTCGAAGCAAAAGTCGGGGCTTGTCTAGAAAATGAAGATTTCCGCACAGAGATAAACCGCTGGCGGAAAAATTAATTCAGAGAAAAGTGAAGTTGAATATAGACTGAGAAAAGTAGAGATTTTCCGCACAGATTTAGGATGAAAAACCTAGGCCGAAGCCGCGGAGATTCGCGACTGGCGCTGTATAATTCATCAAAAACTGGTGTGTGGATAAAATCTTACACATACTTCTATTGTAGCACACCTTGTTCAAAAAGTCAATGGCAAAATAAGGTTTCTAGGTATTTTGGGAAGATTTACTGGGTTTTCGGGGAGATGGAGAAAAGTGCAAAATCACTATTGCAAAAAAAAGCGGGATGCTGTATCATGGAGGTACAAAAGTCATGTATAAAAATTTAAAACAAAATAGGGAACACAAAAATGGAAAGGAAGGTCAAAAAGGTTTTATTGGTCGCTGGGATGGTGACTAGTGCGATGGTGGCGATGTTGCCACTGACGAGTTATGCAGCGGTGACGGGGCCGGGATATGCTGGTGGTCATGAGTGCAATGACGCGCAGGCAGGCAACGAATGTGCCAAAACTGAGGGGAATGAGATGGAAGTGCTGGTAAATGTGGCAGATCTGATCGAAATTGATGCGGCTTCCGGCGGGGATGTGATTCACGTTTCACCAGAAATGTCGCGAACTGGCGAATTGACAGCGCACGTGCGGAGCGCGAAACCCTACACGATTTCGCTGGCGGCTAAGGATAGCCCGGCGCTGGAAAACATTGAAGATAATTCTTTTGTGATCCCGGCAAGCGAAACGATTGAGGCCGGGAAGAGCGGTTGGGGGATTAAGAAGTTTAATGCTGATACCTACACGGCGCTGAGGCAAAATCCGGTAGTCTTCTACGAGGGGCCGGCGAATGATGAATTCACGACGACGGCTTTCGAGATTGGCGTGTCAGTAAGTTCAAAGATTCCGCAAGGAACGTATTCGACTGAGGTCGAGGTGACTGCGGCAGTTAAAGAGTAAAAATGCTGAAAAAAATCCTTTCGAGTTTCCTAGGAGTGGTGCTGGCGATAAACATGGTCGCCAGCATTTCGGCGTCTGCGCTCGAGCGGGGAGATATCGTGTTCCAGCTGACGCCGGCGGAGCAAGAAATCGACCTGACGCCAGGACAGGAATTTACGGGGCAAGTGAAGGTGAAAAATACAGGAAGACTGGCGCTGACGGTGACGCCAAAGGTGAAGCCATTCCAGATGAAGGGCGAGAATTATGATCCAGATTTCGCAACGGAAAATGCTTATACGAAGTTGCAGAATTGGGTGAGTTTTGAGCAGGCAGAGTATTATATTGAGCCGGGCGCGGAAGTGATAGTTCCCTATCATGTGCAAGTGCCGTTAGATGTGCCAGGGGGCGGTCAGTATGCGGCGGTGGTTATTGAGACGAGAGATGGGATTGAAGAGGGGGCAACGTTTCAGACCGTGAGTCAGCTAGCGAGTTTGGTTTATGCGCATGTGGCGGGCGAAGAGCACGTGGGTGGAGTGCTGCTCACGCATAGTTTGCCGAAATTTTTGCTCGGGGCGCCGTTTTCAGCGAAAGCGCGGGTAAAAAATGACGGAAACGTGGATTTTCGGTTTCAGCAGACTTTGACGATTTATGATTTCTTTACAGGACATGAGGTTTTGACGCCGGACGCGGTGACGGGCGATGGAAAGACGCCAGGAAAGGCTTCACCGATTGTGTTACCAGAGACGGAACGAGCGAGCACGCTGACCTGGGAAGGGGCGCCGCAACTAGGGGTATTTCGGGCGGTGCAGACGATCAGTTTTCTCGATCAGGAGTATAGCTTTGAGCAAATTGTGTTTATTTGTCCGATTTGGCTGGCGGGGGTGGTGGTATTTTTGATTGGGCTGATGGTGCTATGGCTGGTTCTGAGGATCCGCAAGCGACGACGCGAGAGGCCACAGGTTTTGTAGATTTTTGGCGGCGTTGGGCGATATTTTGGATGAATAGATTTATAGTGGTCTGGGATGATTTCGGGATTTTAGGCGAATTTAGGTTGATTCCGGATATTTTTTGAATATACGCAATACGCTTATGGCAACTACAGATAAAACAAACCACCCCGAGAGATGAGGTGGATTGTTTTGTACCTAAATATATATCGACGTGCCAGACTAAGCAGCTTTTTTCTTGAGAGTAAGGAAGCCGTTACGGGGATTTTCATTGACAACACGGTCTTCAGGAAGATCGCAGGGAGTGCCTTTGCTGCCTTCGGCAGTTTTGGTGAAGAAATAAATCGTTTGTGGCTTGCCGCCGCGCAAAGTAACTTCCTTCTTGTGCAGATAGTAGGTGACGCCTTTACTGTTAGTATGTTCGTAGGCCATTAGGTCCCTCCTTAAGTTATTATATCTCTATATTATGCTAGATTATCTTGAGCGTCAAGGGTTTTCTTGAGAGAAATACCGAGAAAATTATTTATGCTTATCAAGAAAGATAAGAGCGATGCTGAGAATACACCAAACGACGAAACGGATCACGAGAATCGCGATCAGAATTAGACTAGCGATGATGGCAAGGCCGGCCCACGTGAAGGTCCAAATAGGCGAAGCGAAGTTTCGGCGGTAGAGTTCAGTAGGAGGGATATTGGCGGTGAGATTTGCGTCTAAATTGTCACTAGCGGGGTATTTGGCGAGTTCGCTAGTCCAACAGTCAAGATAGCCAGGACTATTCCAAGACCAACCATTTGAGATCGCGAGCGGGCGACAGATGGCGGAAACGGCGGCATAAATATTGCCGTTGGGATTATGATCGTCGGAAAGTTCAGATTCAGCGGCCTCAATAGCGGCGTTGGCAGCGCGACGATACTGGTTTTCGAGGTAGAAGGGGCCGGTGCCAAAAACGATGGACTGGACGCCGTTAGACTCGACGACGTTGATAACGGTGTGAGTAAAAACGAAATCCTGGAGAGTTTGCAGGCTGCTAGAGAGAGCCGCTTCATCGCCAGAAGCATCCGCTTCAAGCACGGCAGTGCGAAGTTGGACCATTTTCAGATGATCAAAGCGAAGAAGAGTAGCAGTAAGAAAGAGAAGTGGGATGAGAATCAAGAGAAGTTGCCAACTGCGGACCGACGCAAAAGTGCGCAAGGCTTGACGAAGATGATTTTTACGTTTGCCACCCATAGATTATATATATTGTAGCATATTTTGGTTATGGTTGGAGAGAATATTAAGTGAGTAGCACTTATAAGTGGAGAGCATTTTTTGGAAAGAGGTGAACTTTTTTGGGAAGGGATATGAACAGACAAAGGTGAATGTGGTATAATCGAATCATGAAAATTTATATCTCGGGAATTTCAGGAACGGGGATGGGGCCGCTGGCTTTGATGGCGAAAAGCGCGGGAATGGAAGTGTTTGGTTCAGATCTAGCGGGTGGGGCGGTGACGAACGAACTCGTTAATAACGGAATTAAAGTTTATCTAGGTGAGCAAGATGGAGAATTTTTGAAGGCGCGAGCAAAGGATGAGGGGATCGACTGGTTTGTCTATACTTCAGCCTTACCAGAGAACCATCCGGAATTGCTACTTGCCAAGAAAATGAAATTGAAAATCTCGAAGCGGGATGAATTTTTGAATTATTTGATTAAGAAGATGAAACTGAAATTAGTGGCGGTAGCGGGAACACACGGAAAAACTACGACGACGGCGATGATTGTGTGGCTGGCGCAAAATTTAGGGATGCCGCTTTCGTATAGCGTGGGGACAACTTTGCCGTTTGCGCCGGCAGGACGTTATGATCCGGATTCGGAGTCTTTCGTGTATGAAGCGGATGAATATGATCGGAATTTTTTGGCGTTTAAGCCGTGGTTAGCGGTAATTCCGACTTTGTCATATGATCATCCGGATATTTATCCGACAGAGGAAGAGTATCGGGAGGCTTTTCGGCAGTTTGAGAAGCAGAGCCGAGAAGTGGTACGAGGTGATGAAATTGATGCAGACTTGAGACTGGCGGGCGAGGCGAGAAGGTATGATGCAACTCTGGCGATTGATGTGATGGAGAGAATGCTGCCAAAACAAGGTAAATTAACTAAACTTCTGAAAAATCGTCACCAAAAATTAGTGAAAATCATGAACGAATTTCCGGGGGTGGGGCGAAGGTTTGAACAAGTTTCGGAAGGGTTTTATTCGGATTACGCTCATCATCCAGAAGAAGTGAAAGCGACGATCGAAATCGCGTTAGAAGAGGCGCATCGGCGAGGATTAAAAGGCGTGGTTGCAGTTTATCAGCCACATCAAAATAGCCGACAGGCAGAACTGAAAGATGGGTATGCTGAGGTTTTTGAAGGAGTGAAAAAGATTTATTGGTTACCAACTTTCTTAGCGCGGGAAAATTCGAAGGTGAAAGTTTTAGAGCCGAAGGATTTTATTGAAGTTTTGAAAAATAAGAAAGACGCCGAGGCGGCCGAAATGGATGAGGAATTGGCGGAAAAACTAATTGAGTGGAAGAAAAAAGGCTATTTAGTGCTTTTGATGTCGGCAGGAACAGCGGATGGATGGCTGAGAAAAGTGGTTTTTCCGGGAAATCAAGAATCGGCGGCGGTGCAATTTGTGCATGCGCCAAGAACAACAGCCGAGGGGAGCGAGAGAGAAGAATAGGGTTTCGGGCAGCTTTGCCTTTGTTCGTGACTATTCTGGATTTTCTGGTTCTGAATCCGCGTCCGGTGCGATGCCGAGAGACTCATCGGAAAGCGGGTCGGGGGCATAAGGATCAGAAAATTCGTTCAAACGATCAGTGACACGCTGTAATTCTTTCAGATATTCGTCGAGTTCGGAGCGGTCAATCGGGCCAGTTTCCGGGAAGACAAAATTAACAGCTTCAGGCTCGCTAGTAGCTTCTTCTTCGTCCGGTAGATAACCGGGGCGCGAGCGATCGAGATAAATATCGCCGGTGGCGCGATAAATCGCTAAGCTCACTCCGGTAGTAAAAATGGAGAAGCCAAGGGCGCCGATACCTAGAATAATTAAATTGCGGCCGCCGCGAGTCATACTCATAGGGAGTCCCTCAGTTTAACAACAGCTTGATATTGTTGGTTGGCTAGACTAGTAAGCTGATTAGTCGCGAGGCGCAGGGTTTCTCGACGAGTACGCACGACCAATAATTGTTCATAAAAATGCTCGGGTTCTTCATGACAGTCGATAGAGATAAGGCTTTCTAGCTCGCGCATATAATTAGTATAGGATTCGCGAAATTGATTTTGGCTGAGGCTAAAATCGGTTTGGATATTTGATAAGGTCGGAAGATTATTTTTGACTAGGCGAAGGTTAAGTGGGGTGATAAATTTGTTGCTGATAGTTTCATAGGTTGTACCAAGATAAGTACGAGCGCGAGAATCAACTTTTTGAAGCTGATGAAGAGACTGTTTGATAGTGAGACAATTCTGAGAAATGGTACTATATTTAATATCAGGTTCGTTCGTGGCGCGAACTGAATATCCGGAAACCAGAGTTAATGCCAAAGCACAAGATAAAATACCGAGAGATCGTAAAATCTTAATCATTTTTGAATAATCCATTATGTTTTTTGCCGTCGTAAATTGTAATCGGGATACCTTTGGCATGAAGTTTGGATTCGACCATTTCGGAAACTGCAGCCATAATATCGGTAACTTCGGAACTACTCGCCGCTTCGGAAATCGCGGAAATTTCCTTCTTGCTGGCGCCAAAATCTTTGAGCCAGGATTTCAGCAAGGCTTCGGCGTCAGCGGAAGAAAGCGAAGCCAAAGTCGATTGATAGTTAATACCATCGGAGCCGCTTTCGGTAAAAAGACGATTTAGCATGGCGGGAGCATAATTTAAATCAAGATGTAAAATAGCATAGAAATAGCGGGCGAACAGGTCGGAATTTGGGAACTTGGGCGTGCCGTCGGGAAGTTTAATTACATAAACGACCGGAACAACATTATATTCGGAGAAGAAATTGCTGGATTTTTGGTTGCGGTAACTTTGCATACAAACAATACAGCCAGGGTCAAAAACATCTATGGCAAGCGGACGACCATCAGCATAAGGTTCAGCGAAAGTATAAGGTTCGACTAGATAATCTTCAAGGTTAATCTTCTGAATACGATCAGGAATATTAGAAAAGATTTCACCCCATTCAGAAAACCAGCGCCCAACCCATTCAACGGGATTACGAGGCTCAGCAGCGTCAATACCGCAAACCTCGGCACCGAGCGCACAACTAGCGGGCTGAGAAACATTGCAAGTGCCAAAAACCCAAATAGCAAGAAGCGCTTTAATCGACTCAACGAGCGACCAAATCGTAATAAAAACAATGAGAACTGCGCTGACTTCGATAGCCGTGCCGAGTGGTTTGACCCAGCGAGGATGTTTCAGAACAACTCTACTAAGCAAAGAGTTTTTAACGTCATCCTTGAAGTTAGTTTCACATTTTTGAAGACGAATCTTCTTGCCAACACAGCCCCAAGCCTTCTTGAAAACAGCCCAATATTTGCGGCCGATGTCGCGACGAAAAATGCTTAAGAAAGCAACAAAGACTCCAACAAGACAAAGAATAATAAAGGCAGCAACACAGACCATGGTTTCATTATACTCTGTGCAAAAATAATGCGCAAGAGGAGGAAAGAATTAAGAACAGACTAGTCTTCGGAAACGACGGCGATATGAGCGTCGGAAAGTTGTTGGTCATCGACTTGAGATGGAGATTCCATCATAAGATCGACACCGGAGCCATTCTTCGGAAAAGCAACGATATCGCGGATGCTCTTCGTATCAAGAAGTTCCATAAGTAAGCGATCAATGCCAAAGGCGCAACCGGCGTGAGGGGGAGCACCGAATTGAAAAGCATGCAAGAGCCCGCTAAAACGGCGCTCAACTTCGGCGCGAGAATAACCAAGAATACCAAAGGCTTCGTAGGTAATTTCGGGATCATAGTTACGCACGGCACCAGAACAAAGTTCAAGACCATTGATGGCCATGTCGTATTGATCGGCAATAATGTCGAGTTTGTTCTCGGTCTCGCGGAGAGCCTGCAAGCCACCGCGCGGCAAAGAGAAAGGATTATGACAGAAATCAATTTTGCCAGTAGCTTCATCCAATTCGTAGAGCGGGAAATCGATAATCCAACAAAGAGCAACTTTTTGCGAATCCTTCAAACCAAGAGCGTCGGCAAAAGCGATACGCATAACACCAAGGACTTTATTGACTTTTTGACGAGAATCAGCGCCAAAGAAAATAGCGTCGCCATCTTGCGCTGCGGTGAGTGTGCGAATCTGCGCGAGTTCTTCAGGTTTAAGGAATTTAGCAACCGGACCACGAGCCGTATCGCCTTCACAGATCAGATAGGCTAAACCGCCAGCACCGTTTTTGCGGGCGAGTTCCGTAAAATCATCAATTTGCTTGCGAGTAAATTTACTGCCGCCAGGGACACGAATGGCTTTTACGCAAGGAGTTTGAAAAACTTTGAACTCACAATTCTGAAGAGCCGTAGTTAAGTCAATTAGTTCAAGGCCGTAGCGCAGATCTGGCTTGTCGGTACCATATTTTTCCATCGCATCATGATAAGTGATGCGCGGAACTTCATCGGTAATTAATTCTTTGCCGGCAAATTCGGTAACAAGTTTTTTGATCAGCGGTTCCATCATCGTACGGACAACTTCGCCATCATCAACAAAGGACATTTCCATGTCGAGTTGGTAAAAGTCACCATAAAGACGATCAGCGCGTGGATCTTCATCACGGAAGCAAGGGGCGATTTGGTAATAGCGCGGAACGCCACCAACCATCAAAAGTTGTTTGAACTGCTGGGGGGCCTGAGGGAGAGCGTAAAACTCGCCAGGATGGAGACGAGACGGAACGATAAAATCGCGCGCACCTTCGGGTGAAGAGTTAGCCAAGATCGGAGTCGTAACTTCAATAAAATCATGTTCATCCATGTAACTACGCATCACCCGATAAAACTCGGCACGGCGGCGTAAAATATTTTGCATAGAGGGACGACGAAGATCGAGATAACGATATTTAAGGCGGAGTTCTTCGCTGGACTGGTCGCCTTCATCGTGAGTGTTGATCGGCAGAGGGGCGGATTTATTGATTAACTTTAGCTCAGAGACGACGACTTCAAGATCACCGGTGGGCAGATTAGGGTTTTTCAGTTCGGGGGCGCGCTCGCGAACTATACCAGTGGCAGAGATAACATATTCGTCGCGGAGGCTTTCGGCGATTTGAAAAGCATCCTGAGTATCGGGAGTGATGACTAATTGAATAATTCCAGTGTGATCCCGCAGATCGATAAAGATGAGTCCGCCATGATCTCGGCGAGAATTAACCCAACCAGAGAGATAAACTTCTTGGCCAATTTGGTTTTGCAGGTTTTGCGATAAACTTCTCATAGATTTTATTATAGCACAAAATAGGCATTTCGGTACGTCAAAATCTTAACCTTGAAGAAGGTTATGCTTCCATAATAGCACACCATAAGCTTTTTGTCAATAGCTAGGGCGTACGATTCTTTTCGGTACGATTAACTGCCCAATATTCAACATCAACGAAACGGTCCGTAGCATAGACTAAACGATCATCTTCAGAAAAAGTTCGGACATTTTTATTAAAACAATAGACTAGGCTGGCTTGATAAATACCAATAGCGGGAACATCGGTGACCCACTGGCGGAGGAAAGTTTCATATTTAGCGACGCGAAGAGCTTCATTAAGAGTGCCACGAGCGGCTAGAATCGAATCATCAACGAGAGTATTGTGATAATTAGAAAGATTAAGTCCAGAAGCAGAGGCTTGGGAAGAATGGTAATAAGCGAAGAGATCAGGGTCAGCACCAAGCTCGATTTCGTAGAGAAGAATATCATAGTTGCGAGGACGAATTACGTTAATCAAAAACTCTTGACCGGCGTCGTAAATCGAAAGATTAACTTTAAAGCCAAGGCGCTCGAGTTGTGTTTTAAACTCGCCGGCCAGAGCGGGGAGGTAACCGGTATTGATAGTGGCGAGACTAAGTTCTTGCTCGACGACACCGCTAGCGTTAATGCGGTCCTGAGCGACTTCGAGATTATAGGCGGGGATAGCTGGATAATCATTGAGCTTAATTTCGGATTTCAGAATGGGATAATCTAGAGCTTCTTCGCCATCTAAGACGGAACGGACTTGACTAATGTTGATTCCCTGTTGAATAGCTTGACGAACTTCTATACTAGAGAGAAGCGGGCTAGTGGTATTAAGAAAAGCGAAGACGCCATTAGCTAGAGTGGTTTGTTTTTCATAAATTGTACCAGTGAGAAGCTCAGTATCAAGAGCAGACAGCTCAGCAGTAGCAGTGACTTCGCCACTTGAAAGGGCTTCGGCAATATCGGAAGTAGTAGGATAGCTATGGATAGCAAAAGTACTAAGCAGAGGTAGGCCTTTATAATAATTAGGATTAGATGTAAGATAAATAAGTTTTTCACCGGTGGCAGTGAGATTTTGAGAGGCGTTAAAAACGAATGCGCCGGAAGTGATAGGGTTGGTACTAAAACTATGCTCAAGGAGCTTCGTATTAGGCACCTCGGCAAGAATATGAGCAGGAAGAATAGGGATATTAAGCGTGGCGGCAAAATCAGCATAACTAGATGGAAGAGTGAAGACTAAGGTTTGGTCGATAGCCTCAACTTTTACACCGGAAAAATTCGAGGAATAAATCGTATTAACGGCGGGATCTTTTGTGAGATTAATGGTATAGATTACATCCTGAATAGTGATAGGTTCGCCATCGGACCACTTAAGGTCGTCTTTCAGGGTGACAGACCAAACTTTGCCGGTTTCATCCGGCACAATAGAAGCGGCGAGACCAAGACCGACGTGTCCAGAATAATCAATCGTAGATAAAGTAGAAAACATCAACTTCGAAAGCGTACGTTCGCTACTAGTCGAAGCAAAAAGGGGATTCAATGAATTAACATTGCCAATAGTGGCTTCAATGTAAGTACCACCAGCAGCATAGGCTTCAGTAGAATAGGATTCACGATACCAAAAAGCCTGAGTAAGAGCTAGGGAAGTGATTACGATAACCAAAAGTCCCCACTCCAAAATTAGAAGACGAACCCGACGAGCATTCGGCAGACGACTAATAAGATTCTCGCGAATATGCTCACGACTGCCCTCTTTGGCTTGAGCGGAAAAGTTTTCAAGTTTTTTTGCGATTTTTTGCCCACGCTTTTTGATTTTTTGCTTCATACTAAAATTTTAAGCAGGGATTAATAACAGGCTTAAGATTGATAAAACGAAGACGAGAACGCAGACGATCGTAGTATTAAACAATGAACGTTCCAAGCCGCGGCGAGTAGTGTAGAGTTCGCCGGAGCTACCGAAACCAGCGCCGAGCGAAGCACCTCTTTGTTGCAATAAAATCAAAAGGATAGTTAGAATAGCTGACACGAAAGTGACACTTTGTAAAAATGTTCCCAATTCCATGTCCCTATTATACGTCGAGAAGCACAGAAAAACAAGGCGTTAGATGAAAAAACTCAAAAAGGCGTTAATCACGCTCATGATAAGGCTAGAAATAAAGGCACCCCAGAGATCCATCTCGACACCTGGAACGAGGTAAATCGTTAGAGCAAACATAGCAGTGTTGATAATTAAAGTAGAAATACCTAGTGTAATAATCGCAAAGGGAAGAGCGAGGGTTTTAATCACCGGCTTAATGACGGAGTTAATAATAGAAAAGATCAAGCCAGCAACAACATAAACAAGCCAAGGCTCCGAAAAGGCCTCAGTGGAAGTAATATGTCCAAAACGCGTAATACAGAGCCACATACCAGCGCTAGTGGCGGCCCAACGGATAAGAAAAACGAAGACTTGCTTTTTGATCATGGTTTTATTTTAGCATGTTCTTTCTTTTTAATAAAGTGTGATAGGTGATAGCAAAACGATGCGCTTCATCATCGATACGAGCGATCAGTTTGGCGATATGAGAATCGGGAGCCAGCAAAACTGAGCGATAATTATCAGCATCGGGAATGATAATACGGACTGCGGCGTTGCGAGTGTGGTCGCCAGATTTATCGCGACCAATTACAGCAATATTATGGGCTAGAAGTAAATCTTTAACTCCGCTAAGTTGTGGAATTCCGCCATCCAAAATGACTAAATCTGGAAAATCCCATTCTTGATGCTTCAGACGGCGTTCGATAACTTCGCGAAGATTAGCAGCATCGTCGTTTTTTTGATGACGAAGTTTGAACTTGCGATATTCAGCACGATCAGACGCGCCGTTAATGAAAACTACCATCGAACCCACGACGTTGGTGCCGGATTGATGGGAAATATCATAACCTTCAATACGACGAGGCGGCTCAGGGAGACGCAAAAGTTTTTGGAGATCAGTTAGAGCTTGATCGGAAGAGATGTCAAGGAATTCTTTGTCGGAAAAAACAATTTTCTTTTGGAGTTCTTTAAGGCCAAAAAGTTGCTGACGAGCCTCAGCGGCTTCTTCAAAACGTTCTTCGCGAGCGGCAGTCAGCATTTGCTTTTCGAGATCTTTGATTAGACGGTGACGACCGCCTTCGAGATAAAGAATAAGTTTGCGCAGATTCTTTTTATATTCCTGCGGAGTACTACGCCCGACTTCGATACCAGGAGTAAGTCCTAGGTCGGTATTTAAAGTTTTTTTGCCGTCATAGGGTTTATCGTAATAGGGAAAAACTTTGCGCAAAATGCGGAGAGCCTTAGCGACTGAAAGTTTGCCGTAAAAAGGACCGACATAGGTAGCCTTGTCGTCTTGTGGCGTACGCGTAAAACTAACGTAAGGAACTTCTGACTTAAGATCGATGCGGACATAAGAAACGGTTTTATCATCGCGGAGTAAAATATTCCACTTCGGCTTATAGCGCTTAATCATTTCGGATTCAAGAAAGAGAGCATCCATTTCCGTATCAACCACAATCCAATCAGTATCGGCGATTTCACGAACCAAGGCAGCAGTTTTGATATCTTTATTCGATTTATGAAAATACTGACGCACACGATTTTTCAAAACGGCAGCTTTGCCAACGTAAATAACTTCGCCCTTACTATCTTTATGAAAATAAACTCCAGGCGCCGCAGGCAAGGTTTTTAATTTCTGCAAAAGTTGATCGCGCATAGCGGGCGTGACGCTAGCATCAAGATCATATTTTTGGCCGTTATTCATATTTATATTATACTATAAAAACGGAATAAAGAAAGTTCAACTCAAGTGTTGCTGGCTTTATTTAATTTCGAGATTAGTGGATTGATAATTTTGGTAAAGGCGAGCCGAAGTGGCGGTAATTTTAATGACACAGTAATTAGGATCGGTATTATTTTCATAGAAAATAGTATCCATGTCGCGCCAAATCTCATCCTTAACGGCCTGATCGTAGATAATTTCGGCAGTGCCAGAAAAAGCAATACCGCGATAAAGCGGGCGATCATAAAAGTAGAGTCCGCAGCGAGGATTAGCAAGCAGGGCTTGGACTTTTTCGGAGACGGAATTCGTAGTCAGGTAAAATTCTTTAATCCCCTGGCGCTTACGGGGGTTGAGCATGGTACGAGTCGTGGGAAAACCTTGGTCGTTAATAAAACTGAGAAAACAGACTTCCTGGCGATCAATGAGTTGTTCAATTATAGTGATGTCGTCTGGGTGATTAGTATTATCCATGAATATTTTCCTTTTACTTAATAATATTATACTGCAAATAACTAAAAGTTGCTTTTTGCGAATCTAAACACAAGGTTTAATCGGATAGCGGATGATAGTTTTGAGGTGATCAACTTGGCAGCGGCGAGGGTCACTGAGATAGACCTCATGATGATAACGCGGATTTTGAAGATCAAACTCATAGTGGTTCTGATGAGCAAATTGACGCATGGCGGCGATCGTAGTGGGCTCATTATCATAACTACCGATGTGAAGACATTGAACGCATAAGCCTTCAGAGTAGGGCAAGAACTCAACGGCAGAAAAATCTTGATGCTTTTTCTCGCTAGCGGTTTGAATCGCCCAGTCAAAAACCGACTGGGTGACAAAATCGGGAAGGCGGATAAGGGAAATAAAATTGAATTGGTCTTTTTGACGATAATCAACTTCCGTTTTGCCGTCCTGCCACCAAAAACCTTCTAAGGGTGGAACCACAAAATCAGAATAATTCGGAACCTTATAATCACCAAGTTTGCTCATCTTGATCGTAAAGGCGATGCCATATAAAAGTTCGATAGATTTTTTATATTCTCCGGAAGGATGATTCGGGTCGCCATGACCACGCACGGCAAGGTAGTTTAGATCCGGAACATCGATGAGACTAGGTTGAGTTTTAGGCTGATAGAGTTCCTTGAATTCTTTTTTATAATCGAAAGCCATAAATAATTCCTTAGGAAGTTTAATATTAATACTATTATAGCAGTAATATACGATCTGATGACTAGCCGAAGGTGAGGTGAGGTGAGATGAGATGGGATTATGCGGCAGATTTGGGGCGGAATTGATAGCGCCTAAGATCGACGCGATAGTTAATAACTTCGATGCCTTCGGACTCAAGGCGCTCTTGTTGTTCCATAATACCACCAAAAGCAAAGCGTCCAGACAATTCGCCTTTACTATTAACGACTTTATAGCAGGGATATTTATCTCCATCAGGATTATGATGGAGAGCGTTGCCAACGGCACGCGCAGCGCCTGGGCAACCGAGGGCATCGGCGATTTGGCCATAGGTCACGACTTGCCCTTTCGGGATGGTAGTGAGGTATTGGAGAACGCGAGTTTGGAACATATTGGAGATTTTATTATAACATGAAAGACGAAAAGCCACCCGTTAGGGTGGCTTACTCGTATAATTTGGCACCTTGCTAGTTTTCCGCTTGTGGCAGTATGATCGCCGCTACTGGGCTTGACTTCTGTGTTCGGAATGGAAACAGGTATTTCCCCAGCGCTATGGGCACCAAACCACATTGGGCACTTTTCTTTTGTAAAGAAAAGTTCCCAACGTCAAAAGAAAATATTCTTTCTAAAAGTCACGCACATGTCGCGACTTTTAGAAGTTTTTATAGTCCTTAACGTTGTTATTGATGTCCATACAACTAGTAGGCCAGAAATGTAAAACTTCTTTCGGATTCAGATTATTTATAAATCGAATACCGATTGCTAGTTAAGTATATCAGATCGTTACGATTCTTGTCAATAGATAAATAAATTCATCCGCGACAGAAATCCAACGATCTGAGCATAAAAAGGCGATGGATCTTTTAGTACGCTTCGGCTCCATATGTTGCCAT